>JBCCIW010000050.1:0-15675 GCA_039028055.1 Pseudomonadota bacterium
CCAACAATGAACATGTTCGCCTCGTAAAAGGCAGCCATATCATTACCAAGTCGCTATTTCCTGGTGAGCAAGCTTACTTCTTCCAGAACGAAGATGGCCGGATCATATTCGCAATTCCCTATGAGGAAGGCAGATTCACGCTCATCGGAACCACCGATGAGATCTTTAATGCAGATCCACAGAACGTGAAAATCTCAAATGAGGAGATCCAGTATCTCTGTGAAAGCGCCAACGCTTATTTCGATCAGAAGATAAACGGCGATGACGTCATTGCGACTTATTCGGGTGTCCGACCACTATATGACGACAAAGCGTCTGACGATTCCGCCGTGACCCGCGATTATGTGCTATCTACGAAATCGATCGGTGGTGCGCCAATTGTATCGGTATACGGCGGAAAAATCACGACCTATCGCAAGCTCGCGGAGGATGTCCTGGACGAGCTTATGGACACCCTTCACGAGGATGTTGGAACGTGGACGAAGGATAATCCCCTTCCTGGCGGTGATATTCTTGATGCCGACTTTGAAAGCTATGCGAAGGCTCAATCAGACACCCTGGGTTGGTTAGATCCCGAGGTCAGGCGAAGACTTCTGCGCGCCTATGGCACAAGGGCTCATGACCTTCTTGGCGATTCCAAATCCACAACAGATCTCGGTCATCATTATGGCAGCGGCCTCTATCAGGCGGAAGTCGACTATCTTGTAGACCGAGAATTTGCGCGAACAGCAGAAGATATTCTCCGCAGACGAACGAAGTTATATCTTCATATGTCAGCGGAGAATCAGGCGCGATTGAAGGAGTCCCTTGAAACTGGAACGGTCGCGTAGGTGCAACTCCTGCGAACGCGCAGCAAAGGCCAAGTCATCACTCATGGTTCGTAAACTACCACCCGGGGTTTCGTCACTTACGCGTATGGTTGGAGGCCAACCAGTATATCGGCGAGACTGGCAAAAGTCGGACGGCCGCAGCATCTACTTTTATGGCTACCAGCCACACGACTTAAGCCTGGTTCCAGGCTCACAATTAGAGCAGCTGGCCGGCGGTGAACTTAGATATCATCCTCTGCGGCAAACATGGTCCGTCTACGCGGCAGAACGGAACAAGCGGACATTCAAGCCAAGCGTAACAGCGGATCCATTGGCTCCAAGTCAGCGGAACAGCGATCAAACCGAGATTCCGTTTGAAGACTTCGAGCTATGTGTGTTCGAAAATCGCTTTCCGGCCTTTCATTCGCAGGCTGCAGATCCGACAAATGGTCTTGCGGGGGTTACGCGAGCCAATGCCAAAGGGGCGTGCGAGGTTGTCGTTTACTCTCCTGAAAAAACGGGATCGTTATCCACTATCGGGCAAGCCCGCCGGCGACTGCTTCTCTCCGCCTGGATTGATCGGTATGAAGAGCTTTATTCTCAGGGGAACGCTTACGTCTTACCTTTTGAAAACCGCGGCGATGAAGTTGGCGTCACCTTGCATCACCCCCACGGTCAGATCTACGCGCTACCGTTCATTCCACAACCGCAAGAGCGCGCGCAGGCAGCTTTCGATGCTGGCTATGATCTCGCGAGTCACCTCGTTGACTGGCAAGAAGACCATGGGATTGCTGAAGCAGGGGGCGTTGTGGCATTTGCCCCCCCTTTCGCGCAATTTCCCTATGAAGTGTGGTTGGCAAGCTTGAACCCCGTATCTGGTCCATGGGCGTACTCCGAAGAGCAAGCCGATGGGTTCGCACATTTGCTGGGCACAATTACGGAGCGCTACGACGCCTTTTTTGGCAAACCAACTCCCTATATGTTCTCATTACAGGCGTCCCCGCACGGTCGGGACGGCCATTTTCAATTCACAGCCCAGTTCTATCCGGTTTTGCGCGCGCCCGATCGTATAAAGTATTTTGCTTCAGTAGAGCACGTCACCGGCGTATACACCGTCGACGTTCTACCTACCGATGCGGCGAAGTCCCTTAAGGAAGCATTGTGACCTGAGACCGGAGGTTGATATCAAGGTGAAGCATGCTCGACCGCGTTTTCAATTTTCCCAAAGATTGAGTGGCCACTCGCATCATGCATTTCAATTGAAACGGTGTCACCGAACTTCATGAAAGACGTTTTTGGTTCACCACCCTTTATCGTTTCAATCATGCGGATCTCGGCAATACAGGAGTAGCCGACTCCTCCGTCTTCGATCGTTTTGCCTTCGCCCCCCTCGAACTTATTGGAGACCGTGCCAGAGCCAATGATCGTTCCCGCGGCAAGCGCCCGGGTCTTCGCAGCGTGTGAGACGAGTTCGCCCATATTGAAGGTCATGTCGGTTTTCACATTGGCCTTGCCGAAGGGCTTACCATTATAATTCACAAGTAGCGGCAGATCGATTGTGCCATCGCTCCAGGCACCACCGAGAACTTCTGGTGTCACAGCGACCGGCGAAAACGCGCTTGATGCCTTGCCGTGGACGAAGCCGAATCCCTTCGCAAGCTCACCAGGAATGAGGCCCCTCAGCGATACGTCATTTACGATCATGACAAGTTTGATGTGCGTATAAGCCTCTTCGACTGAGACTCCCATCGGCACATCGTCAGTTATGACTGCGATCTCTGCTTCCATATCTATGCCATAAGATTCATCGGCTACGATGATTGGATCTCGCGGGCCAATGAATGTGTCAGAGGCCCCCTGATACATGAGAGGATCAGAATAGAAGGTCTCCGGCACAACAGCGCCGCGGGCCTTCCGCACAAGCTCTACGTGGTTCAAGTAGGCAGATCCGTCCAGCCATTGATAAGCACGCGGTAGTGGGCTTTCACATTCGCTTTCATGGAACCTGAACGTCGGAACGGAGCCGAGCTCGACGCCTTCAGCCATGCGTGCAAGACGCGGAGCAGTCGTCTCCCAGTTATCAAGCGCAGTTTGCAAAGTGGGCGCGATCCGGGCGGCGTCGGTGCAGCGAGTAAGGTCTTTGGAGACGACAACAAGACGGCCGTCACGCGAGCCGTTCTTCAACGTAGCGAGTTTCATTTACAGGATCTTTCAGGCGTCTGAGTGTTCGGATCTGGCGATTTCGTGCAGCCACGCAGCGTGCTGTGGCGCTTTCTTGGTTTCAGACCACTCGTCGATCATCACCTCTGCCACATCCTTGAGCTTCTGCATCTGCTCCGGCGTGCCAATATTGGCCGCAAGTTCTATCCGGTGACCGTTCGGATCGAAAAAATAGATCGACTTGAAGATGCCATGGTGAGTTGGTCCGAGTACATCGAGTCCGATACCCTCAAGATGCTCTTTAGCGTTCATCAAGTCCTCGAGAGAATCCAGCTTGAATGCAATGTGCTGCACCCATTGTGGCGTATTATCATCGCGTCCCATGTCAGGCTGTGTCGGTAGCTCAAAGAATGCGAGTACATTATCATTCCCCGCATCCAGAAAAATATGCATGTACGGGTCATGCTCGCCGGTCGAAGGAACTCGATCTTCTGCGATGGCCAGCTGAAAATCCATATTCAGAGCTTTTCGGTAAAATTCGACCGTCTCTTTTGCGTCTTTGCAACGATAAGCAACGTGATGAACGCCTTGGAGTGGGGGTGCGGCAGTCATGCTAAATCTCCTTCAGTTTGGAGGGGCTGTTTGCGATTTCTGCCGCCGCGACATGCTCAAAGAAAAGAACTTAATCTTCGAAAACGCGGGCAAGCGCACATGAAACATTCAACTGCGTCAGTGCATTGCGCCAAACAAGCCGATCTCCACCAATCTTCAAAAATAATCATCGCGCCAAGATTCATACCAGCGCTGAACTCTAGATTTTAAGATAACGACGTATACACGTCCACTGTATGCAGGACCTAATGCACGTAATCAGTCGATGTCGGTCGGCGGCCGGCTCACTCGGCGGGGGCAAGCGCCGTCTCAGGCGCAGCTTTTCTTTTCCGTACCCGCTTCTTCTCAGGTCGCGTTCTAGGTAGTGAGCGTGCGGCGGCAACTGTAAGTCCGCCGCATATCAGGCAAGCAACGTCAATCCAAGCCGAGGCGGTATGCCCAGATGTCAATGCGACCCAGAACACATCGCCTGTTACAACCGCGTTCAGAACAGGTATTCCCATCAAACCAACCCCGGTTGCTGTTAGAATGGCAATCAGGGAACGATATTCATTCGTCACAGAAAGTGCGTAAAAAACGGCTGCGAACCAGACACCGAAATACGTCCATCCAGTCCAGCTCATACGCAGCGCTTCAGCACCAAGATACAGCTTATCGAGGTAGAAGATCGCGACGCTCGCGAGCGCCATTCCCGAGCATATGCCGACGTTGAACCTGCTTAGGCGTCTGTAGAAGACCTCAGATTTGCTTCCGTCATTCCCATGCAGACGGCGCTCAATCCACATCATATTGCCCATGGCCGTGATGATCGCGAGACAGAGACCGAGCACAAGGTAGAGCATCTTCAACGCGATGCTGGCAAACGAACCATGCTCTCCGCCAAATGTTCCATAATGCAGAGGCGTAACTGCCGATGACACCCGACTTGCTGCCGATCGGGTTTCAAATGTTTCGTTGACGGCTTTTTCACCCGTAACAGCGCTGATGGTCATGCTGTCATAAATGGCAAGCTCGGTATCGGCGTGATAGAGCAGCGTGTAGGTCGCTTCTTCATCTCCCCAGTGATTGATAATAACGCGATCTGGCTCCAAACCAGATTCAGAATGAAGCATAGATGAAAGATCGTCCAAGGGCATCATCTCCGCCTCGATACCGGCAGGCTCTGCAGGAGCGCCGATAACCGCTTCAATCAGCGCTTCCGTGTCTCCCTTAAAGGCCAACACGGCAACAAGGGGCGATAGAATTGCAACAATTCCGAGAAACGCTCCGGTAGCGGAGATCATCGCGAAGAAGGGTAGCCCCCAGAGCCCCGCTACCTTGTGCGTGTCCTGCCATTTCAGTCGAACGGATCGCCAATAGCGCAGCGTGAAAAGCTCTTCAAAGATTTTGGTGTGAGCGATCACGCCGCTAAAGATCGCCAACATTAAGATCACGCCTACAACGCCAACAAGCGATCGGCCAACGGTTCTACCACCCAGAGCATCGGGCCACATCAGATCGCGGTGGAAATCCAGCAGCCAGACCGAGAGTCCTGCCCCACGCTCAGGAATTTCCTCACCAGTCGCGGGGTCCCACCTGCGCTGATGGAAGTGTGACTCACCATTCTCGTCTTCAAGAAATGCGAACGCCGAATAATAAGGTTCTATTTGATTGGGAAATCGGAGGCTTGCAGAATTAAGCTCACCCTCTGCTTGCTGCTCGGCTATGAATTCCCGAAAAATCGGGTCGACTGGAACAGGATTGTCAGTAAGCACCAAACGACGCGCGGGATCTTCCCATGACTTTAGTTCTGCATCGAATAGTGCGATGGAACCAGAAAGCGACACGATAAAAACGAAGAATCCAAGGGCGATCCCAGTCCAGGAGTGCAGATCATAATTCCTGAGATGGCGAGCGCGGTCCATTTAGATGCCCCTTAAACTATGGGATCCGAAAGAAATACGATAATGCCACATAACGCTGATACTGCAATTAAACCGCCAGCTACGCGCCATTTGTTAGCATCCCAATAACACCAGAATTGAAATGCTACCCACACGAAAGGCACAGAGAGAGCAATCCAAAGTGCTTTCTCCGAAAAAGGGCCAGGGACAATCAGCAATAATGCAGCTGTCGAGAATATCGTCGCAACAAGAGCCCACAGGATGACGCTCGTAAGCCTTGGTGCCTTCCATGTCGCCAAGCCAATTCCAATTACAAGAACAAGCAGGATCGCAATCGTCACAGGATTCATGAGTTTGCCCCTAGAATAATGCTTGCTCCTAAAACCACTGAACAGACCGAGGCTAACACAGCGGACGACGTATGGTGTTTGGGAAAAAGAGATCCTACCAGAAGGCAGCCGAACGCCGCGAGCATAAACGCGGCCAGCCAAATTGGTATTCCGCGCTCCCATCCCTGCGGCCGCGCCATAATCAGAAGCGCCAACGCTGCGAGCCCCCATCCGGCCCCGCGAACAGCGCGTCGTCTAGCCTGCGATGATTTCAGTTCTGCGAAAACAGTCCGCCGTTGGCCCGACTGATAGAAGGCAAAAACCGCCACATAGAGAACGCAAGTACCCCAAAGCGTTAGCATCAGGAGCTCTCTAGCGGCTGTTCGCCGGCAGCAATATCATGATGAGTTTGCGTTCGCGTCTTAAATGATCGCTCTACTCGGGTGAACGAAAATCCCGCTATCATCTCAAAATCGAACTCTCAAATCTCTACAAATCCAAATACCATCGAAAATCAGGCCCACACGTATATTGTCCGTCAGTCCAACGCTCAAGCATGGCTATGAGAAGAAAACCCAATGTCCTCGCAATCGAATACTGAGCGGAAACGTTCTGTTACCATCGAAGGTGCTGCGGCTTTAAAGGCTCCTGCCAGCAATTGGTACTGGCTCGGCTCACTTAGGCGTATGAGAGGACACGCTTCAAACTAAACTAGAAGCCTTTAGACCAGCTGAGTGCTACTTTGTAATTTCTGCCGGGCTGACTGACACCAGCGAAAACGACATCGAAATCCGTATCCGCAACGTTATCTATGCCGAGGTCGAGCCGAACGCCCTCAAGAGCTTCAATGGGTGGCTCCCAAACGGCATAGACATCTCCGAATATGAATCCATTCCGCGCTTCGGCAGGATCATTCACATCGTTGAAATCGTCGGCAAAAGTCATGCGGACTCCGCCGCGCAGACCCCAGGGCTCCCATTTCAGGCCGCTATCGATAAAGAGCGTGTTGGCGAAAAGAACACCTTCGAGGAATTCGCCGGAGTTTTCGTCTGTTCCATTGATCGTAGCTATGTTTCCACGCGTGTAGAAATAGTCAGAGTCGTAGCCGAACTCGAGTTCGAAGCCCTCGATCCTCGCACTCGCGACGTTAATGTTCTGGCTTGTGTTTCCGAAATCAGGTCCCGTTCCGCATGGCTGAAAGAAGACTAGTGCGGGCACAAAGCAACCGGCGGGCGTCTGAACGTCAAGACTGATCAGATTATCAGCGTCGGTGTTGTAGTAGGACGCCTTCACCGTGAAAACGTCGTCGGCGAAGATTACGCCGTCAAGATCCACGCCTGCGCCAATCTCATAGGTCTGCGAATCTTCCGGTTCGAGATCAGCATTGGGAATGAAGAGGTTCGACACAAATGTCGGGCCGAATGGCCCAGGAGGTGCTGTCAGGTTCGGCACTGTGAAGTGTACACCGTCAGCAAATGCCTCGTTGAAACTAGGGGCCCGGAAACCTTCTGCGTAATTCGCAAAGAGAAGAAACTCTGGTATCGGCTTGTAGGATATCCCGAGTTTGGCAGACACTTCGTCCTCATCGATATCGAACGTGCCCCCTGGCTCGGATGAGTCAAAGCTGTCCCACCTCACACCTGGAATAATCGTTAGCTCACCCGGGATAGGTCCCAGATCTGTGAGCGAGAGATCAGCCTGAACAAATAGTCCGAAGAAGTCGGTGGAAGCGTCTGGAACACCACCGCGGCTACCATCTGCAGTTTCGGTGTCCAATCCCGTTTGATCGTCTTCGAAGTATTCGCCACCATAGGTGAATGTCAAACCGACTCCTTCACCGAAAGAGAAGGCTGACCGGTTGTCGAACGTGAAACCGAACGTTTCTACCGTACGGTCGGTCGTCCTTGGATTTTCAACTTCATCCTCTTCCACCGAGTTTTCCGTGTAATAGCCGACGAAGTTGAAATTAATCAGATCATTGGTTGCTGGATTCCAGTTTACGCCGCCCTGAAAGGTATTGCTTTCCACGTCTCGGAAAACAAGTTCGTTCGTTGCTGTGGCGATATTCAGCCCCTGCGGGTTCTGTGGGTCCGTTGAGTCACCATTGTACCGGATCCAGGACGCGTAAAGTTCGAGATCGTCCGTAGGCCGAACGGTTGTTTTCAATAGAGATGACAGGATTTCATCATCTGCAGGTAAGGTGAAATCGTTGCCGAGCTCAATATTTCCAGAGTCGCGGTAGGTCACATTACCGACCACATCGAAGAGACCGTCGGCCGTTTGCCAAGCCGCTGTTCCACCGAAGCGGAATTCGTCATTGACGGACTGGAAGCCAGACGTCAGACGAACTCCTGCCTGCTCGCCGTCAGCCAACAGATCTCGTGCGGTGACAGTCTGCGTCGCGATAACGCCGCCAAGCGCACCGGAACCATAAAGTGCGGAGGTCGGGCCGCGAACAACTTCAAGCGTTTGAATCAATTCAGGGTCAACGAAAAAGCGACCGTCATGACCGGACACAAAATTCTGGCGAGCCCCATCCAGAAAAATCAGAACGCCATTAGTTCCGACCCCCCTTATAGATGGCGCATCGCCCGTACGGCGAGGTCCGGAATCAAATTGCGCTCCAGGCACAGCCTGAAACACGTCCTGAATTGTCGATGGATTAAAGTCGAGTATCAAATCACGGTCGACAACCGTTACCTGCCCCGGATAATCAAATGCTGGGATCGGGTTTTTCGTGGCATATACCGATATCGGATCGAGGCGAACTTCGTCGTCATCGCCGATAGATTCGACTGCCTGACTATTAGCTCCGCCTACAACAAGTGCGCTGGTCACAGCGCTCATCAGCAAGGACCGTTTCATAAATCTCCCTCCGAGATTGCAAATCATTTGCACCTGTTATACGCGCTAAGAATGATTTGCAAATGCAAATTCGTCGCACTGGTCTAGACGAGCAAATTTTGTAATTCTCCCCGAATATTGAGGAGCTTCAGATGGAACTTTTTTCCAGAGTACGCAGACCACTCACCGTCGTCATACTGGCCGCTAGCACTTTTGCTTGCACTTCTCCGATAACAGATACTGACCTTACAATTTCGACAGAAAACCAAGTAGTTTCGGCCAACGAATTCTCTGCGCGCTACGAATCCGACAGGAACGCTATCTTGTCGATGGCGGGCGATTATCTCGTATCATTTGACTTCATAGAAACTGTTTCGTTCGTTGAAGGATATGAGACGAAAGAGCCATACCGGTCCGGCGCTCACGAGGTTGTCCGAGTAATTGAAGACCGTGGCGACTTCATTAGCTTGCAACACATTCTTGTTGTAGGCGGACCGGATGAGAAGTTTCCTATCAAACACTGGCGGCAGGACTGGCAGTATGAGCCTGAGCGCGTCCTAACTTTTGTCGGCGGAAATGCATGGGAAATGCGAAACGTATCGCCTGAGGATCGGGCGGGAAAATGGTCGCAAACAGTCTACCAGGTGGACGATTCTCCTCGGTATGGAGCTGTTGGCGCATGGGATCATGATCTTGGTATATCCGAATGGGAACCACCTGCGGAATGGCGTCCACTCCCCCGCCGGGATATGACAACACGAAATGACTATCACGCGGTTCTGGCTGTGAACCGGCATACGATAACACCGGACGGTTGGGTTCACGAACAGGACAATACGAAGCTGGTCCTTTCCGGCGGTGATCCTCGTCCCCTCGTTCGCGAAATTGGCTACAATACGTACATCCGCAACGACGACTTCGAGATTTCGGTAGCAGACGATTACTGGTCAGGGACGTCGGAATACTGGCAGCGCGTGCGGGATGCGTGGACGCGCTTGGAAAATGATCTTCCGGAATTTGCTCTTACGCTGAAAGGTGAACCCCAGGAACTGTACATGAACCTGTTGGGCATCGCCGATGAAGTGCAGGCAGGACGCATCGATGTAGAGGTTGCGGATGGAGAGGCAAAGGGCGTCATCGCACAGTTCACGACCGACGATCTAGGTAAACTCTCGGATAGACTTCGCCCCACAGACGGGACATAGTTCACTGTGACAATGGTCTGATGCCGAAGCGCAGACCAAGAATAATGGAGCGAAATGCATGTTCATCGCCATGAATAGGTTCAAGATTGCGCCGGGTCACGAAGAGGATTTCGAAGCTATTTGGCGCGAACGAGAAACTCATCTTGATACAGTTCCGGGGTTTCAAGAATTCAGATTGCTAAAAGGCCCTGAAAGAGATGACCACACATTGTACGCGTCCCATACGATATGGGCGTCGGAGGCTGAATTTACCGCGTGGACCCGCTCGGAGGCTTTCAGAATGGCGCACAGGAACGCTGGGGACAGCAGAGGAGTTTACCTGGGCCATCCGCAATTCGAGGGCTTCGAGTCGGTTCAAGAGATTATCGGGTCGAAAGTAACCGCGTAAACGTCGAACCGATTCCGACGTTGTCGCTTCGAATTTTCGCTGGAAACAGATCGTGTGCTAAGCGAGTTCGTAAGGCTCACTCAAATCAAACACGTCTTTGATACGATCTGGTGAGAGCATTTCGGCTGCCTCTCCTTGACCGACGATAATGCCGGATTTGAATAGTACTGCCTCAGCGGCATAGTCTTTGACCAGTTGAAGGTCATGCAGGACCACGACAATGCCCCAACCAGCTTCTGCCAAGTTCCGTAGCCGTTTCATCAACGCGATCTGATACTTCAGATCTAACGCAGCTGTTGGTTCATCCAGGAAAAGCCAACGCGCACTGCCTTCCTCCGGTTCGTCCCAGATCTGAGCGAGCGCCCGTGCGACGTTTGCTCGTTGTCGCTCACCTCCGGACAGTGTAAGATAGTTTCGTTCGGCCAAATGCAGAAGATCCATTGAGGCAATCGCTTCGTAGACGACTTCGCTGTCTCGCGTTTGCGATGAACGACCATAGTGCGGTGCACGTCCCATGGCCACGACTTCATGAACCTGAAATGGAAAGCTGAGCAGACTGGACTGGGACACGACGGCTCTACGTCGGGCAAGGCTAAGCTCATTGATTAAGCGCACCTCTTGGCCTTCGAGAAACGCGTTGCCGGTAGTCGGTATCAGAGCCCCCGTTAAAACCGAAAGTGCCGTCGTCTTACCCGCTCCATTCGGGCCGCAAAGTGCAGTCACGACTCCGCTCCGACATGATAAAGACGCGTCCCGCAGGATCGCCTGCCCCCCCTTCACAACGGTTACAGTTTTCAATTCAGCCGTCATGAGATCGGCTCGCGGCGTTTATCTCTGAGCAGCAACCAGAAGAAAAATGGCGCTCCTATTGCTGCTGTTACAACTCCCAAGGGCAACTCGGCGGGGACAACCGCCATGCGCGCAACCAAATCCGAAAAAAGCACTAATGCGGCCCCCAGAAGCGCCGATCCAGGCAGCACGTAGCGATGATCTGGTCCCGTCATTAGACGCACGAGATGCGGAACAACAAGGCCAACGAAATTGATGATCCCACAGACTGCGGTCGCAGCTCCTACCCCTAGTGCTGTAAGTATGGCGGCCCGTCTTTTCACCCGCTCAACATCGACACCAAGTGTCGACGCATCGCCTTCACCTAGCAAAAGTGAATTGAGCGGGCGTGCCAGCGACAGAAGCCCTAGTATGGAGATCGACATCATTGCGCATGCTGGCAGTGCGCGCGACCAGGTTGCACCTCCTAGACTGCCGAGGGTCCAGAACGTCAGGTCGCGTAACTGTGTGTCATCTGCAAGAAAGGTCAGATAACCTATTCCAGAAAAAGCGAGAGCATTCGCAGCGACACCGGCCAGCAACATCGTCGCAACAATAACCCGCCCTTCCATAGTAGAGACTCGGTAGATAAGTGCGACCGTCGCAAGCGCACCAAAAAACGCAGCGAGAGGAAGGGTAAACCTGCCGAAAAGTACGGTGAGGCCAGACAGCGCTGCCCCACCAAGTACAATGACGGCTACTGCGGCTAGCGCAGCACCAGCTGACACGCCAATCAGCCCAGGGTCAGCTAATGGGTTCCTGAAGAATCCCTGCATAGCTGCACCGGCAATTCCGAGCGTTGCACCTACTGACATGGCAAGAATAGCGCGTGGTAGCCTAATGTTCTCGATCACACCCGTCTTCACTCGGGACACCGTTTCTGAATCAGACAGGCCCACGCGATTCAGAACTACGGTGGCGAAGTCGCCCGCACTGATGGAGAGCGGTCCAATAATCACAGCAAGCACGACACCTAACAGTGCGAATGCGGCGCTCGCAATAATCACTAGCCTGCCAATTCGAGCGCGCTTTTGGCCGAAAGGCTGCGCCGCTTCCGGCAATCGAAATCGCCGCGTCATCCGGTGCTTGCGATGCCCTGTTCAATTTCCGCAGCCAGTTCAGCTATAGCTTCAGGTGTCCGAGGACCAAACTGCATCGTTTTGACAGCATCTACGACGAAAACACGACCCGACTGTACCGCCTGCGTTAAAGACACAGCCGGATGCTCGGTTAGCGCGTTGAGCCCACCGGCACGCAGGACGTTCTGGTCCATGACGAGGATAATATCCGGGTCTGCCGCCACGGCCGCCTCGAGAGATAGCGATTTATAGCCCGTCTCGGACCCGAATACATTGTTACCTCCGAGAAGCTGGATAACACCATCAGCAGCGGTATCACTACCGGCAGCACGCGGCGCGCTGTCGGCAAAGGTCGCGAAGAAGAGAACAGTCGGCGATAGACCGGTTTCAGTAAGTTGCGCCAAGGCTACTTCCCACTGCTCAGTGATCTCAGATATCAAGGTATCGCCCGCTTCGACCCTGTCTAACGCGGCCGCGACGCGCCTCGTTTTCTCGACAATCGATTCTATCGTATATGCCGTTTCCATTTGCACGACCGGCACGCCTGTCGCTCGGATCTGTTCCAGAGCTGCATCTGGCCCTGCAGCACCACTTATAAGTATCAAGTCGGGCTCGACGGAAAGAACGCCCTCTGCAGACAGCTGCCTGACATAGCCAACTTTGGGTGTTTGAGCCGCGGCGGCAGGGTAAACACTTGTTGTGTCAGTCGCTACGATTTGGTCACCAGCGCCAAGGGCATACACAATCTCCGTTACGTCACCGCCCAAGGATACAATGCGCTCCTGAGCATGGACGAGCCCGGAGGTAAGACCCGCCAGAACAGCGCCGAATACCAAAACCAAAATCTGTCTCATAAGAGCTCCTTGGTAGCTTAAAAGCATGCTTGCACAATCTCGACCTTTCGTCGCTGAACAAACCATCCATCACCCTATTGCATCTGATAATCACTCGCAATACGATTAGGCACAGTTGTATAATACCTTCGCCTAATTCGGAGTTGCGGAGTCATTAATGAACGAGCAGATCACTCAGGCAGATCATCTCCTACTGACCGCATTGCGATCTGTCAGGAGCGCATCGGGGCCCTGTCCCTGTCTTTTCCGGCTTTACGGCGATCACTTCAAACGAGATGCTGGAACCCTACTCGGAAGCATCTTCGCGTTTGAGCAACTCCTGAGATTTATGCCCAATCATCAGATGCATTTGCACCCCGTAGATTCCACAGCCCAGTCTTCGGATGAAATGACGATTATATACTGTATGTCTTGCACACAATGTAATGATCAGATGCAGACTTGCGATCAATTCAAGCGACACTTTAACGTTACACTGCCGCAAATGCTAAGTGATCTTTTTGAGGATATTGCCTTGACGTTCGAGCACCACAACATGGCTTTTTCGAACACTCTCCCCCTATTGAAGACTGCCAGTAATTTGCACCTTTCAGAGACGATACACTGAATCATGAAGTTAGTGTTCTAGGCGCAGTCGCACATGACGGATTCTGGCAGCGAGGCACCCCAGGAGAATTTTTCAATCCTCAGACGTGGGCACGGCCTTCAGATTGATCATGTTGGTCTCGGCGTAGGAGATACCGAATCTGGAGTAAAATGGCTCTCTGAACAAACGGGCGCGCCGGTGCATTTGAGGGAACCAGAAGCGGATCAATGGTACTGGAGCGGCAGCTTGCCAATCGCCGAGGACTCCTTTCAGGAGGTCATAGGTCCAAATCCCGAATATTCGGGTTTCCAGCCATTTGAAACGCATTTGAGCTCACTGGAAAAACCGACGTTGCTGTTTTGGTACATTTGCGTGGATGACAATGTTAAGAACAACTGTTTCATCAGATATTCTGTCGAAAAAAGACATCGTGTTCGTCAACGGACAACTCGTGTCGTTCAGACAGCTTATTCAAATAATCCGTCTACTGAACAAATAATGGATACGCTGTGGCAGCATCACCTAACGCGATAAATCGAATTTTGACTGCTACACTATTTTCAAATCATCTCGCTTCGGCAATAAGTGCAATACAGTAACATTTATGGCTTGGTCGGGCTTGTTAGACGGTATTGTCACCTTCGAGCGCAGAAGATGCGCAGCGCTGATCCGGACAACAATTATTGGAGCATAATGTGAGAGCTTTTGGTACAGCAGTTTCGCTAACAGTATTGGCTGCAAGTTTAGGAGCCTGCGGCGGCCCGGACCAGCAAGATGCACCGGAGGTTCAAGAACTTTCTGGCCAAGATGAAATTGTAGTTACCGAAGCCGAGCTTGAGGGCAATCCGTTCATCGCAAGCTGGGAGACGCCATACGGGGCACCACCATTCTCCGAGATAGCGGATCAGGACTATATGCCTGCCATTAGGGCCGGTGTCCTGGAGCTGCGGAACGACATCGGAACGATCGTGCAAAGTACAGATGCTCCTACATTTGAGAATACGATTGTCGCGCTGGATTTAGCTGGTAGCTTAATGAATAAGGTGGCCTTTACGTTCAGCAACATTACCAGCACCGACACCAATGACACGCTTCGGGAATTAGAAACGGAGATTTATCCTCTCCTCACCAGAGAAACAGACGCAGTCTTTTTGAATCAAGCACTGTTTGACAGGGTGAACGCGGTTTACGAGCAAAGAGACACACTAGACCTCGACGAACAAGATGCTCGTCTACTCGAACTCACTTACCGGGATTTTGTGCGAGCAGGTGCCGCATTAGATCAGGATACGAAAGATCGTGTTTCAGAGATCAATGCGGAAATCTCAGAACTTACAACTGCGTTCGCGCAAAATCTGCTTTCCGCGACTACAGGCTTCAAGCTTGAAATTACCGATGAGGCTGACCTCGGCGGTCTCAGCGACAGTTTTAGAGCCGCCATTAAAGTTGAAGGCGAAGACAAATGGGTGATTGGCCTGAACCGGTCTCCTTATGAAACGTTCATGACCCAATCGACCAATCGGGTCTTGCGAGAAGAACTCTTCAATGCGTATCGCCTGCGCGCGGCTTCTGGCGAAAATGATAACGGCCCTCTGGCGATAAGAATCGCGCAGCTGCGAGCAGAGCGAGCGCAACTCATGGGTTATGAGTCCCACGCGCATTACGAACTTGAACCTCGCATGGCAAAAACACCTGAAGCCGCGGAAGAGTTTTTACTTCGCGTTTGGCGGCCTGGTCTGGCGCGTGCCAGCCAGGAACTCGCAGATATTCAATCCATGATCGAAGCCGACGGAGATACGTTTACGGCAGCTGGTCACGACTGGTGGCACTATGCTGAGCGGGTTCGGCAGGACCGATATGCGTTCGATGACGCAGTGCTTGCGCCCTATTTCGAGCTGAACTCCGTGAGGCAAGGCGCGTTTGACATGGCGACCAGACTTTTCGGCATCACCTTCGAAGAAGTTGAAACGCCCATATGGAACCCAGTCGTCACATCCTATGATGTAAAGGATCAAGACGGTGAGCATCTCGGACTGTTCATGATGGATATGTACGCGCGGGACTCAAAGCGCGGCGGCGCATGGATGAGTAGTTATCG
>JBCCIW010000051.1:0-15590 GCA_039028055.1 Pseudomonadota bacterium
CACACTTTGATCCGCGATCTACTTCCTGAGCTACCGTAAGAGGGCTGCCTGATGGCTGATACACAAACCAACTCTGCTGACACGCTTGGCCTTTCGAATGAGCGCCTTTCACGCCTGCCAGCTTTCTTCGAGCCATACATCGAGAATAAGAAACTACCGCATATGGCATTGCTCGTTAGTCGAGGCGGTGACATCGCGCACCTCTCGACGCAAGGCGTCATGGATTGGGATTCGCATACGCCGATTGGGGCAGATACGATTTATCGGATCTACTCCATGACGAAGCCGATAACGTGTGTAGCAGCGATGATGCTATTTGAAGAGGGAGGGATCCGGCTAGAGCATGAGGTCCATCGATATTTGCCCGAGTTTGCGGATGTTAAAGTGTGGGATGGCGGCACGGCCGAGACACCGAAATTGAAGGCTCCGTCTCGCCCGATGGTTTTACGGGATCTTTTCACACACACGTCCGGTATTACCTACGGCTTCCTGATGCAGCACCCCGTCGATGCGATATACAGGCGTGAAAAGATCGGTAGATCACAGGATACTCTGCGTGACACAGCGAAGAAGATTGCCGCTGCCCCTCTCGTTTTCTCACCGGGTGAGCGGTGGAATTATGGTCACTCTACGGACATTATCGGCGCTATCATAGAAGTCGTCAGTGGAATGACATTTGATGCTTTTCTCCGAGAGCGGATATTCGCTCCTCTCGGTATGACGGACACGGATTTCTTTGTGCCGGAGGAGAAACGGGACAGGTTTCCCGCATGTTATGCCAAAGACGCAGCTACTGGGGAGACAGCTTTGTACGATCCGGGTGGGTCTGGATCTCGACTTTATCTAGATCAACCGAAACAGCTGAATGCTGGGGGTGGATTGGTTTCAACCTTGAACGACTATCACCGATTTGCATTGATGCTGCTTAATGGTGGGTCGCTCGATGGGAACAGACTCCTTAGTCCCAAGACCGTTGAGTACATGACTGAAAACCATTTGCCGGGTGGAGCCACGATACTCAGCATGGGTGACAAGACGTTCTCAGAAGCGAGAATGGAGGGCAACGGATTCGGTCTATTGGGGTCTGTAATGACTGACCCAATTGAAGCGGCGCAACCTGGATCGGTAGGAACCTTTGCCTGGGGAGGATTGGCTTCGACTTATTTTTGGGTCGATCCGCTGGAAGAGCTCATAGGCATCCAAATGACGCAACTTATTCCTTCGTCTACATATCCAATTCGCCCACAGTTCCAGCAGCTGGCCTATGCAGCGATCACGGAGTAGCCGTAATTTCCGATTTTCGATTGGCTTTCAGCGCTCTGATGACTATGACTGATAGTTGAATAGACTGATTTCCGGGGGAAGATATGGCCGCACCTATTCCGCAATCACTACGCGTTGAGTTCGACCTCAATGAAACTGACATTGCGTACTTTCGAGAGCGACTGGGAAAATCACGGAAGAAACGCGGTGTCCGCGATGACGGACAGGTAGTGGAAAAAGCCCAAGGTCTTATTGAAGAGGCCAGAAGCGCGAATGCCCCTAGTTTTGTTGTCGAAAGAGTCGGCAAGTTAAAAACCATGCTCGAAATGCTAACGGATCATGACTGGGATCTGAAAGGCGACGAGCGCGAGCATGTTTTTGATATGCTAGCATATTTTGCCGACCCACAGGATCTGATCCCGGATCATATTCCCGGACTCGGCTTCATCGATGACGCCATCATGATTGAACTCGTGGCAATGGAATTAGAGCCCGAGATTGAAGCCTACGTTGATTTCTGCATCAATCGTGAAGAGTTGAAAGCCGGGAATGCCGATGCTGGATCCATCGACCAATCCCGAGATTACTTGCAACGGCGCATGCGACGTCGTCGACGTCGCCGGGCAGGAGGCGGAAGCGACATGTTATCGTCAATCTTCCAGTCGAGCGGCGGGTGACCGAAGTCAGTTCCGGCAGCCGCAACATCGTTCGTGCGGTTATTCTTGACCTTGTATCTCAGCGCGGTGTCGGCAAAACGATCTGCCCGTCAGAAGCGGCCAAAGCAGTCAGTGAGGAGAGTTGGCGTCGCGTGTTGACCGATGTTCGAGCTGAAGCGGTTCGTCTGGCGAAATCCGGTGATATCACCATCTACCGAAAAGGTAGATCCGTTGATCCGGATAACTTCAAGGGCGTTTATCGGCTAGGCTTGCCGGGCAAGCCTTTACCTGGCAGCGACGGCACCACTTGAGCCGCCGAGGTCAAGCTGCATCCAATCTCGCGTCGGAATATCATAGACCATATCCATTACTTCATATTGGATACCAACCGGACGCCTGGAGGATGAGTTCCAAAGCGCAACAATGCCTGTATCGCGATCTGGATCAAACAGGACCATTGCGCGATATCCGCGAACAGCGCCGCGGTGTCCGATAACGCGGTGTTCACCTGCATAATCGTAAACGCGCCATCCATAACCATAACTGGCATTTCGCAAACGCCCGAAATATCGGCGGTTCTGTGACCGCTGTTCGCGGAGTGTGCGCACGCGGGGCTCATGAATCATATCGAGGAGGCTATTGGGCAGCACATCCGGCCGCAGACCCATTTGAGCACGCATATATTCTGCAAGATCTAAGATCGAACTGTTGACGCCTCCAGCCGCAGGTACGCGATAATATGAGTCATTCAAATCGGTCCGCTGTGGGCGAATTTGACTTCTTCGTTGACGGTATGGTCTTGCCCAATTGCCAGTCTGTTTTAGGCCTGCGCGATCAAGTGTTGCGGTTTCCATTCCCAAAGGTTGAAATAACCTCTGTATAGCCACAGCCCTGTAATCGTAATTCGTAACCCTTTCGACGATCTCGGTGGTCACATCAAAAGCGACATTTTGATACGTATGACAATCCCCAATAGTGCACGTGGCACGTAGCGCACCCAAGGCACGGCGAATATCAGCGGGGTCGCGACCATCCTCCAGGCGAAGATCATAGGCGTTCGGGACAATCCCCAGGCGATGAGCCAGTACATCGGAGATTTTGGCTTGTCGATGCCCGGCATTTGGAAGTCGCAAGGATGTATCGAAGTTTGACACTGAGTCATCAAACTCGAGCAAACCCTCGATGTTCAGTTGTCCCGTAACGGTTGCGGCGACGCTTTTGGAAAGGGATGCCCACCGAAAGACGGTGTTCTCGTTAACTGGCAGCCCATCGATGTGTGTCTCACCATATCCCTTTGCGAATGTGATTTCACCGTCTTCCACAATAGCAACTGCCAGTCCAACGATGTCGGGCTTAGTGGCGGCAGTCTGCAGGCGAGCATCCAGCCGTTCGTAGTCTATAGGGCCAGCGAAGGCCGCATTTCCGATGGCAAGCAAACATAAGGTAAAAATACTCAGAAATCGGTTCATGAACTCACGCGGTACAAGGTTAATTAATATACATCTAAACATGACCCATATACCCTGAACGGCAACAAAATCGGGCATTACAATTGCGTCAGCAGGTCGAGCTCCAACGTAGATGCAATGTTTAGACCTCCGGAAAACTACTTACTGAAAACCCCTTAGGTAGGGCTTACCTCTGTCGTAGGCGCAGTAACGGTTTCGCTGCGGGAGCATCAAGCCCAATAAGGAGTTTACAGCTGATATGTCGATTACCGCCATGTTTTTAAGCAAGACAGAGGATGACGGTGCAGCTTTAAGATTTGCGGCAGAGGTGGCGCACCTAACGGGGCAGTCCCTGAAGGCGATATGCCCACTTCCGGATCCTTCCAACGTTTACGCCTATTCAACACCTGAATTCGCGATAGGCGTCTCCACTGTCCTGTCGAAACAAATGAAAGAGGAACAGGAATTACTCCGAAATCAAAGCGGTTCGGTGTTTGAATCGGTAGTTTCAAGGAGTAGCTTGCCGGAGGATCGTTCAGAGTTAAGGATTGTAACCGGTATCCCAATGGAGATCGCCGCAAGAGAGGCAGTCCTATCTGACGCCTTGATGTTTCCCCGCGCTGCATCGGTCGGCGGTCATGCCTTTTCGGGTGCACTTGAGCACGTAATGATGGACTGCGCTCTACCCGTCATCATCTCCGGCTCCAAACCTAGGACAGACGGTCCCGTTATTGTTGCGTGGGATGCGAGCGATCAGGCTGCGAGGTCATTGAAAATGCACCTCCCCGTATTCCGGCATGTCGGACCGGTGATGATCGCTCAAAGTGAAGACGGCGTGAAACAACGAGGTGACGCCTCGTCTCCCGATGCGGTTGTCAGATGGCTCTCTTCCCATGGCGTTGAGAGTTCAGCAGAGACGATACGCGGCCCTGTGGCGAAGGGCCTTCTCGATCTCAGCGAACAAAAGAGTGCTGCAATGATAGTAGCAGGTGCATATGGGCACAGCCGAGCGGGTCAGTACTTATTTGGTGGCGTTACAAGAACACTGCTTCGCGCAGAGAGCGCCCCAGCTTTGGCTCTTTGTCATTAATTCTAAAGGAGATGACTACTTATGACCACTTCGTATCTCCGCCATATTATCGTGACGGGAGTTATTGCTGGGCTGGCAGCTGCCTGTCAAAATTCGACGCCAACTGATAATTTTCAAGAGATTGCGTCTAGTGATAATGGCGAGATGATCTTGATGACAGCAGACCTTATTGACCAGGGCAGAAGTATCGCTGAGCGCAACTGCGCTACGTGTCATTCTATTGGAGTGGAGGGAGATAGTCCGAGGGAAGGTGCACCCCCGCTTCGCTACGTTCTCGCGGACCTCGGCATTGAAGCGTTGGCGATAGACTTCCGAGAGCATGTGCAATTAGGCAACGAAGTGATGCCAGAATTCAATTTTGGCCCTCTCGGAACTGATGCATTGATGGCTTACTTGCTGTCGATAGACGAGTTATCTTAGGGCTAGGCAATTGACCCGGCAGGCAAGGCTATCTAGTTCGAACTTATGCCTGATCGACTCACCGCGATAGCCGGACTTTCTGATATTTCTGACCAGTACGACGTCATCCTGTGTGACGTTTGGGGCGTTATTCACAACGGTCGAGCAGCCTTTGAATCGGCCTGTGACGCTCTGGTGAATTTTCGACTCAGAGGCGGCAAAGTTGTTTTGCTGACAAATGCTCCAGTCCCGAAGGAGCGTGTATTGAAGTATTTTGAACCCTTGGGTGTTCCGCTCGATGCATACGATGAATGCGTTTCATCGGGAGATGCGACCCGCGCAGTGCTCGATAAGCACTCTGACAAGGCGATCTGGAGATTGGGAGCAGACAGCGGTTGGGAGCATGATCAGTTTCTATATAATGGCCTTGATCTGACCTTCTCTGAAACACCTGAGGAAGCTCAGATGGGGCTGATAATAGGTTTGCGAGATCAGGAGAACGATCATCCCGATCAATACACGGCAGAACTTGAGGAAGTGGCGCGCCTCAAGCTTCCGCTGATTTGCGCTAATCCAGACATACAGGTTCGTATTGGCGATCGTCTGCACTGGTGCGGGGGCGCGCTTGCTCGCATTTATGAAGCGGCGGGTGGGCGCGTAATATACCCTGGGAAACCTCATGATGCGATTTATGCCCTGGTACGTCGGAAGCTTTCCGAGATGGGCGACAAAACACCCAAAAGTCGCGTGCTGGCAATCGGCGACGGTCCCGCTACGGACATCAAAGGTGCGAACGATCAGGGAGTGGATGCGCTCTACGTGGGAACAGGGCTTGCGCAGTATGATGAGAGTGAATTCCTCTCTGGCACTGAACAGCTTCTTTCTGAGCACGGGGTTATAGCCCGATATGTCCAGCCGGCACTTAGCTGGTAGATCACGTTGCGCCTCGCACTCATTACGGTTTATGTCGCCCGCTAATCGGGAAGAGAACAGGGGAGTGGTGTTTATGAACCACCCAGACACGAAGTATTACGAAGACCTAGTGGTCGGTCAGGCCCACGAGACAGTTCATACGATCACGGAAGCAGACATTGTAAAGTTTGCTGAGGTTTCAGGTGATTTTAACCCTTTGCACATGGACGAGGAATTCGCCGCTAAGACTCAATTCGGTCAGAGAATTGCTCACGGCGCGCTGACCGCGAGCTACATCTCCGGAATTCTCGGTAACAACTTACCAGGTCCTGGAGCCATATTCACCGGCTTGTCGATGCGATTTCGTCGGCCGGTCTTTATCGGGGACGAAGTGACCGTTAGGGCAGAGGTCGCGGAGAAAAATGACCGCGGCAATCGCATCACTTTAAATGTGTCGTGTATCGTTGGCGGAAAGCGCGTTATCACCGGAGAAGCACAAGTCGTGGCTCCGGGCCGCGAGGCATAAGAGCCGAATCTATATGAGCGTTTACGCTGATTATCGTGACCTACCCGAAGCCACCGCGGGCATGGCTGTTGCTCTGGGGAATTTCGACGGCATCCATGCAGGTCACCGAGCGGTTATTGCTGCTGCGAGAGCGAGCGGGCATCGCCTCGCTGTGGCGACTTTCGAACCGCCCCCGCGCGCACTTTTCAGACCCGATGATCCGCCCTTCAGGATTTTCTCTCCTGAACGCAGAAATGCTGCGCTTCTGGGTCTCGGTGCGGAGGCCGTGTTCGAATTGCCGTTTAACAAAGACATGGCGTCAATGACCGATGAAGCGTTCGCGAGAAACGTGCTCCACGAGGGCCTGAAGGCAGCGCATGTCGCCGTGGGCTTTGATTTCCGATTTGGGCGCGGACGCATGGGAGATGCGCCTCGACTTGCGTCTCTCGGACGCGCGATGGGATTCGGTGTAACTATTGTAGAGAAGATTGAGGCGCTTGGTGATAAAGCGTCTTCTACCGCTATGCGACAGGCATTGAGGGCCGGTATGCCGGAAAAGGTCGCTGAACTCCTCGGCCATTACTGGACCGTTGATGGCATTGTGGAACACGGAGAGAAGCGCGGGCGCACGATCGGTTTTCCCACCGCCAATCTTCACCTTGGTGACCTGATCCATCCACGACACGGTGTCTATGCGGTTCGCGTGCGGCTCCCTGGCGAAGACGAGTGGCGAGATGCTGTTGCCAATTTTGGACGCACACCGACAACGGGAATACGCGATCCACTCCTTGAGACGGTCGTTCTTGATTGGAAGGGTGACTTGTATGGGAAACGTATTGAAGTGGCATTCGTGGCGTTTCTGCGGCCAGAAGAAAAGTATGATACATTGGACGAGATGGTTGCGCAGATGAATCGCGACGTCGAGGCTTCGCGTATAGCGCTAGAATCCCCTTTCAATTCCCGTTAGGTTGCAGTTTGGGAGGAGATGTTTTGCGTAAAATATTGCTAGTGTTAGTGCTCTCGGTTGTAGGGTCATATCTGAAAGTTTCAGCGCAGAATGACGATGTGGACTTAGAGGCGTTTGGGGCGAGATCTGCCACCGTGGTACAGACGGCGCAGATACACTTTCGGTTTGCAGAGTATTTGCGATTTGTTTCGGTTGCTCCAATAGATCAACTTGGAGCACTTGCTGAGCCGATGGCCGCTGCGTTTGATCGCGTAGAAGATGGATCACAAGCTGCGGAGGAGGCTTATTTCTCTGCTGTTGTTGAATATCAAAATTATTCGGAGAGCCTGCAGGCAGAAGTTAGTGAGAGGATAAATCAGGCAACCAATGCTGCGGAGTTGTTTCCGTTTGCAGTCCGTGAAGATGCCATTGAGCTAATAGAATTGGCCGAAACTGGTTGGACCGACGGCCGCAACCGCCTTGATACGCTGGCAGAAGATGTATGGGCCTATGCGGACGGCGAGGATGGTACATTAATCGGGGGTGACATTTCGGCGGAACTGCAGCGCCTGCTCGCTCCAATTATGTCAGCAGCTGCTTCTTTTGCTGAGAGAAGCTATATTTACGAAGCATCTGCGATCCAGCCATTTTTGCTCGAAGATAGCATATCGGTGCAGCTTGGCCTTAGTCCCCAGTACCTCGCGCAAATGGTTCATGTATCTCAACAAGTTGTGCGTTTGCCCAACGCTCTTTTGGAGCTCAGTTGTCTTGAGGGGGAGCATGATACTCTTCAATTGGAGCCGCTAACTGATATAGTTGATATATTGAGTTTGGCTTTTTCATCCCCGGATGACATCGATGCCGATGCGTCTGGGTTCACGTTCTTGATATTGCTGCAAGGTGATGGACCGTCCATCAGTGCACTAACCGCTCCAAGCCGCGTCAAAGACGCTCTTTCAACTCTAATTGGCTACGAGGTCGAGAGCTTAAAAGTTGTAGACAAGTTTCAGGCCAGTTTGTCTGATGGAGATTTCAGCACCTGTGCCGCTGCGATTGAAAACAAGAAGGTCTTAGCGGATTTCAGCGAAAATATGCTTGGTTATATCTCGCTGGATTCTAGCCGGAGTGAATACCGAGCGACAGTTTACGACGAGGCGATTAGTTTTTATCAGGGTTTGGCCGGTGATGGCTAGCTGGTGACAGCTTAACCCTTCACTGCTAGAGGCCACCCCATGCTGTTGATACGCGCCATTCGAATTAGCGGCCCGGCCGCGCGATAGCCTGTAAACACAGGTGAGCGTTGCCGGGGACATACGTCTTTTGCCCTGATAAACTGATCCAAAGATTCGAAACGCGACAACCATGCCCGATACACAAGACAAACCAGCGCGCGATTACCGCGAGACGCTGTTCCTCCCGAAGACTGAATTCCCCATGCGCGGCGGCCTGCCCAAGGCCGAGCCTGTGTGGATCAAGCGTTGGGATGAGATGAAGCTCTACGAGCAGATGCGCGCTGACGCCAAGGCGAGGGGCGCGGAGCCCTGGCTGCTCCATGACGGCCCGCCCTATGCCAATGGGCACATCCACCTCGGGACAGCGATGAACAAGATCGTCAAAGACATCATAGTACGCTCGCATCAGCAGCTCGGTTTTGATGCGTCCTATGTGCCCGGCTGGGATTGCCACGGTCTGCCGATCGAGTGGAAGGTGGAAGAGGAGTTCCGCTCGAAGGGCCGCACCAAAGATGATGTAAGCCCCGGCGAGTTCCGCGCGCGCTGCCGGGCATATGCGCAAGAATGGGTGGACGTGCAGGCCAAGGAATTCCGGTCCCTCGGCGTCGAAGGGGAGTGGGACAATCCCTACCTCACCATGCGCCCGGAGTCCGAGGCGAAGATCGTCTCCGAATTCCTTGACATTGCCATGGGCGGACGGCTGGTGCGCGGCGCGAAACCTGTCATGTGGTCGCCGGTGGAGAAGACCGCGCTTGCCGAAGCGGAGGTGGAATACCACGACCGCAAAGTGCCGGTGATCTGGGTGAAGTTTCCTGTAGTAGCGACGCGAAAGCGTGAAGGTCGCACGCAAAGTACGACAATGGCGTGGCGAGGAACCAATGACCTTTGGGGCGCAAGTGTAGTAATCTGGACAACTACACCGTGGACGATCCCAGCCAACCAAGCGATCACTTTTAGTTCTGAGATCAGTTACAGCCTGTACGAAGTCGACAAGGTCATGACCGAGGAAGAACTCGGATTTCCGCCATATGCAAAAGCCGGAGATCGATTGGTTTTGGCGGACGCGCTTGCTGATGAAGTTATGAACGCCGCAAAGGTGATGGAGTTTCGGCTATTAAGAACGGTCGACCCAGAGGAAATTGCATATTGTAAACATCCTTTGTCGACGAAAGGCTGGGCCGAAAGCGATGCTTCGGCAGATTGGAACAAAGACTTCTTTGATGAGTTAATTCCGCTTCTGAGTGGATCGCATGTAACGGCCGACGCTGGTACAGGTTTTGTGCATACAGCTCCCGCCCATGGTGAAGACGATTATCTAGTTTGGCAGCAAGGCCAACAACACCGCCATTTGGCAAGCGAAATGTATGGCGGTCCAGAAATTGAGCCTTTTCGAACTGATGATGTAGACAAGTCCATCCGCCAGATCGTCGATGATGCTGGCTGCTACACCTCGGACGTGCCCCGCTTTGCCGGGCTCGATATCGTCCGCACATCGGGAAAGAAGCGCGGACAGGCGGGCAAAGCGAATGATGAGGTGATGAAGGCGCTGGCGGAAAGCGGAAATCTCCTCGCCCGCGGTGTGACGCAGATCCGAGACGCCCATTCCTGGCGGTCGAAAGCGCCGGTCATCCGCCGCGCAACGCCGCAATGGTTCATCGCCATGGATACGCCTGGCAAGGACGGAAAAACCCTCCGCGAGCACGCCATGGCGGGGCTCGAGAAGACCGAGTTCTTCCCTCCCACCGGCCGTAACCGTCTGACTTCTATGGTCGCAGATCGCCCCGACTGGCTCGTCTCCCGCCAGCGCAATTGGGGCGTACCGCTCACCATTTTCGTTAATGAACAGGGTGAGCCCCACACGGCTGCCCTTCCCGAAGACAAAGCAGGGGCCATCAATGCGCGTATCGTTGATGCTGTCTCCAAAGGTGGCCTCGAAGCCTGGTTCGACACGCCCGATGCTGAATTCCTTCGTGCCGATGGTTCAAGCCATGAATGGACGAAGGTCACTGACGTGCTCGATGTCTGGTTCGACAGCGGCACGACCCATGCTTTCTGCATGCGCGACCGCGGCATTATCAATGAAGAGACCGGGCAGGTGGATCTCTACCTCGAAGGCTCTGACCAGCACCGCGGCTGGTTCCAGTCTTCGCTCCTTGAATGCTGCGCCACTCGGGGTATGCCACCTTACCGAGAAATCCTGACCCACGGCTTCATTGTGGATGCTGAGGGGAAGAAGATGGGAAAGTCGGAAGGGAATGCCGTAGATCCAAAAGAGATCCAGAAGCAATACGGCATTGAAATCCTACGCATCTGGTCGGCGTCTGGCGATTATACCGAGGATCTCCGCATCTCCGACGAAATAATCAAGGGCACCGTCGAAACCTATCGGCGGCTGCGGAATACGCTCCGCTATTTGCTCGGCGCACTGGATGGCTTCACGTGGAAGGAAGCGGTTCCGCGCGATGAGATGCCAGGACTTGAACAATGGATCCTGCACCGGCTGAAAGAGCTGGATGCGCTCGTGCGCGACGCATACATGGTCTACGATTTCAAGAAGATCATGGCGGCAATCGTGAACTTCTGCGCGGTAGATCTGTCCGCCGTTTACTTCGATATTCGCAAGGATGCGCTTTATTGCGATGCGCCGGACGAGCCCCGTCGCCGGGCTGCCCGCGCCGTCATGGATGAAGTTCTTGAACGCCTTCTGGTCTGGCTCGCGCCGATCATGCCGTTTACGACCGAGGAAGCCTTCCTGCAGAGCCGATTTGCCGAAGGTGATAAGGCCAGTGTTCATCTGATGCTTTTCCCAGAAACGCCGGACGAGTGGCTGGACACTGATCTGGCAGCTCGCTGGGACAAGATCTTTGCCGTCCGACGGGTCGTCACCGGCGCTCTCGAGATCGAACGCAGAGAGAAACGGATCGGCTCGTCCCTTGAGGCGTCACCGCAGGTATATTTCACCGATGAGACACTTTTGGAGCTTGTCGCATCTGAGACACCAGCAGACCTTTTCATCACATCAGATACGGAGCTGATCCAGGGCGATTCGCCCGGGGGTGCCTTCACTCTTGATGACGTCGAAGGCATTGGCGTCGTCCCAGCATTAGCGGACGGGATCAAATGCGCCCGCAGCTGGAAGTATTTCGATCCGGCGTCAGCTGATCAGGACTTTCCTGATCTAACACCCCGAGACGCGGCGGCTGTCCGCGCATTTGATGCGAGTCGGGCATGACAGCATTGCAGCGCGGACTGACTGTTGGCCTGATTGTTCCGGTGATCCTAATCTTCGATCAAATTACGAAATCGATGATTTTAGGAATGCCCGAGCTGAACGGTCTTCGCTGTCTCGATCGTTTAGAACCCTGTGGGCAGGTCGATTTCTCTCCGATCTTTGATCTATCGATGGTCTGGAACCGGGGTATGAGCTTTGGCGCGCTGCAGTCCGAAGGCATTATGCGTTGGATACTCGTTCTGTTTACGCTCATTATCGCTGCGGGTTTCGCTGTTTGGATCTTTCGTGCAACGAGCCGGCTTCTCGTTTTCGCACTCTCGATAATCGTCGCTGGCGCGATCGGTAACGTCATTGACCGAGTACGTTTTGGCGCTGTCGTAGATTTCATAGATGTAACATCTTGGCTTCCAATTTTTCCATGGGTCTTCAACGTTGCTGACTCAGCGATCACTGTTGGCGCGATCTTGCTCTTGGCTGATCAGCTTATATTCTCAACCGAAGACAAGAGTGTATCAGATGCCTGAAAGTGTGGGATAAGTACTTACCGCGTTTTGAGCGCTTATAAGACTGCGAGGACTTCTTCATGAGAAAAATGATATCTATTACTTCGCTCGCTGCAGCGCTCGCTGTCACGACAGCTTGTTCTTCTGGCGGCAGTAATGGACGCCGAGCGGGTACACCCGACGAATTTCGAGTGGTGAAAAAAGCTCCGCTGACGGTTCCACCAGAATACAGCTTGCGCCCTCCTCAGGCGGGCACGGCTGTCCCGTCCGAAGTGGACCCTGCGCGTGCGGAACGTGCCTTCAGCTTCGGAGAGCAGATCGGTATCGACGCGAGTGAAGCGGAGCGCATTCTTGTTGCACGAGCTGGCGCGATAGCCGTTAATCCGATCATTCGAGAGCAGGTCGACTATGAGGAAGCGGGATTGCTACGGAAGTCTCGGACGGTCTCCCAGAGTGTCGCGGACTGGACCGGATCAGAAGAACAGCGGGAACTTGCCGCCAGTGATAACGCCACGGGCGGGGATGTGACCATTGAGCGATCCAGCGGGCCGCGCATTAAGCTCCCGGGCACCTGAAACAAGCTCGCTTTTGTCCAGAGCGACGAGTTGAATCTGTTTCCCGTTTTCCCACGACTCTGCTTCTATAGCTCCTTAAACAGTAGACGCTGGAGCGGTAAGGTTGGCAGAACTGCCTAAAAACGACCCCGAAGACGACATTCCTGTCAGGGCGCTGAGTGCATTCAAGCTGGTCGAACGTGCATTGCTGATTGCGACAGCTTTCATGACTTTGGCGGCCGCAGGAATTGAACTTGGCAACGTCATCGCAATGCGGACTGTGACACTCGCAGATATTCTGCTGATGTTTCTCTATCTCGAGGTGATAGGAATGGTTGCCGCATTTTACCGTGGTAGTGGTGGATCGCCGTTTATCTATCCGATCTTCATCGCCATTACCGCTCTTGCCCGTCTTATCGTCCTGCAAGGTAAGGACATGGCTCCAGAGAACATCGTGTTCGAAGCCGGTGCCATACTTCTGCTTTCGATTGCTGCGCTTGTGGTGCTGCAAGCTGGCCGAGATGGGAAATAAGCCTCTTTCTGTTGTGTGATGGTGCCAAGATGACGGTCCACGCCTTATATTATTCGTAGCATGGCTGATTCCGCTTCCCATCAGGCTAGACCCGTTATCCGTCGTTTGCCGGGTGATGCGATCAATCGCATTGCAGCGGGCGAAGTGATTGAGCGGCCCGCGGCTGCTGTAAAGGAGCTCGTCGAAAACGCCATTGATGCTGGAGCGAGGCGCGTCGATATCGAAATTGAGGCGGGCGGTCTGAAACGCATCCTCGTCGCCGATGATGGCTGCGGAATGACGGAGGGTGATCTTCTCGTTGCGCTCGAGCGGCATGCGACATCGAAACTGCCGGCCGATGAGTCCGGACGTGTCGATCTCCTGAATATCCATACTATGGGATTTCGCGGTGAGGCGCTGCCATCGATCGCATCGGTTTCGCGTATGAGTGTGCTCTCGCGCGCTGAGGCAGAAGAAGCGTCGGAAGTGTATGTGGAGGCTGGGCGCATTGAGGGGCCCAAGCCGGCAGCCTGGACCGGGTTTGCGACCACCGGGACGCGGATCGAGGTTCGAGACCTCTTTCATGCGACGCCTGCTCGGCTGAAGTTCATGAAATCCGAACGAGCGGAGACGATGGCAGTAACGGATACCTGCCGAAGGCTTGCTATGGCCCGGGCAGACATCGGATTCTCCCTCCAGAGCAATGGCCGAACGCTTTTCCGCCATGCAGCAGAGACTGGAGATGAAGCGGCGGCGCGTCTTGCGCGTCTCGGGGCAATAATGGGCCGCGAGTTCCGCGAGAATGCAATTCCCATCGAAGCGGAGAGGGCTGGTGTTTCCATTTCCGGTTTTGCCGGGCTGCCGACGCTTAATCGCGGCAATGCGCAAATGCAATTTCTGTTCGTCAATGGACGGCCTGTCAAAGACCGGATGTTGAATGGCGTGATCCGCGCAGCGTATTCCGATTTCCTCGCTCGAGATCGCCATGCCATGGCGGCACTGTTTGTCGATCTCGATCCGGAGTTCGTCGATGTGAATGTGCACCCTGCGAAGACGGAAGTGCGCTTTCGGGATTCCGGGAATGTCCGCGGGCTTCTGATCGGAGCACTCCGGCACTCGCTCGCAGCGGCTGGGCACCGAGCTTCGACGACCGTGGCGAGCGATACGCTCGGGAAATTGCAGCCGGAAGCAGTTCAGGCGGATGTATATCGTCCTTCGACGCTCTGGGCGGAGCCGAAGGGCGCATTGCTTGCACCGTCGACATCCAGTCCTCCCGCGGCAGAGTTGGACAGATTTCGCGAGATCGCTGAAGCCTATACAGATGGCGCACCGACGGCGCGGATTGAGCCAGTTCCAACGGAGCAGCCGGACGCGGATTTTCCCCTCGGCGTGGCGCGGGCGCAGCTACATGAAAACTACATAGTGACCCAGACCGATGATGGGATCGTGATTGTCGATCAACATGCGGCCCATGAGCGCCTCGTCTACGAGGATATGAAGCGCCAGATGGCGGCTGATGGGGTGAAGCGCCAGGCGCTTTTGATCCCTGAAGTTGTTGAGTTGACAGAAGATGAGGCATCGCGGGTTGTTTCTCGAGCGGAGGACTTGCTGGCCTTTGGTTTGGAAGTCGAACCTTTCGGAGCAGGGGCGGTGTGTGTCAGGGCGACCCCGGCGCTGTTCGGCGAAATGGATTTGAAAGGGCTCGTCCAGGATCTCGCGGATGATTTCGCCGAGTATGAGGAAGGCTTGGTGCTGTCCGAAAAGTTTGAGGAGGTGATGGGGAATATGGCCTGCCGCGGGAGCGTGCGCGCCGGGCGACGTCTCAACGGCGAGGAAATGAACGCGCTGCTCCGACAGATGGAAGCAACGCCTCACTCCGGCCAGTGCAACCATGGGCGCCCCACCTATGTCGAGCTGAAGTTGGCCGATATAGAACGGTTGTTTGGTCGACGCTGATTTCGGGTCGCCTCCTCTTTTCTGGCAAGGAAAGCGAAGACCGCCTCAAGGCTGCGGGCAGCACGAATTCTCTCACAAGCATAAGCCCTGAGGTTTAGAAGCTCGGACGGTGCGAAAGAGATCACCGAATGACTGCCTTCCTTTCGGAGAGGCTGGAAAGGTGCCTGTTTCGCACCGTCCCGGGCCTTTTTTCGGTCTACTCAGCGCTTACAAGGCCCTTGTCCTCAGCCATGCCTCGACGCAGAGAATGACCAATGCGCCCGTCATGGTTGCCGCGGGAACCGCTTTTAACGGGGTAGGAGCACGTTACTCACCGCCCGCCCAAGTTCGCCCGGATCTCCATCAGCGAACGGACGGTCCGCCCGCCGCTTCCGTGATAGAGA
>JBCCIW010000052.1:0-15503 GCA_039028055.1 Pseudomonadota bacterium
GCCGACATCGCCCGCTGTTCTGCTCACAAATTCCGAGGGTCTTGCACGCCGCACGATGGAGGCAGTCGACCGCCAGCTCGAATGGCTGCCGACTGCCGATGTTGCTGGTGAAGCCTGGCGCGAATACGGCCAGGTCATCGTCTGTGATAGCTACGAAGAGATGGTCGAGGTCGCCGACGATATCGCCTCCGAGCATGTCCAGGTGATGACGAAAGACCCGAATTACTTCCTCGACAACATGACCAATTACGGTGCGCTGTTCCTCGGACAGGAAACCAATGTCTCATACGGCGACAAGGTGATCGGCACTAACCACACCCTGCCGACGATGAAAGCGGCGCGCTACACCGGAGGCCTCTGGGTTGGCAAGTTCATCAAGACCTGTACTTATCAGCGGGTGACGCGGGAAGCTTCCGTAGTGGTTGGTGAGTATTGCTCGCGTCTCTGTGCCCTCGAAGGTTTCGCTGGGCATAAGGAACAGGCAGATATCCGGGTGAGGCGCTATGGCCAGCAACCAACCGAAAAAGAGCCAGCCTGAAGCTGAGTCAAAAATCGTTCCCTTGATAAGGGGGCGACGCGCGACGTCCTATGATGTAGCCAGACTGGCGGGAGTTTCTCAGTCGGCCGTCTCCCGCTGCTTCAAACCAGGGGCCAGCGTTTCCGAAAAAATGCGCGAACGGGTGATGAAAGCGGCCGAGGAGCTTGAATACCAGCCCAATGCCATCGCGCGCAGTTTGATCACCCAGCGCTCAAGCCTGGTCGCTGTACTCGTCTCCGGGCGTTTGAATCTCTATTACCCTGAAGTTCTGTTTCGCCTGACCGAGGAGCTCTCGAAGGTGGGCCTCCGGGCGTTGCTGTTCACGGTCGAAAGCGAAGAGGATGCGGAAACGGTCATCGAACAGGCATGGCAGTTTCAAGTCGACGGGGTGATATCCGCCTCGCACATGTCCTGGGCGCAGTACGAGACCCTCGAAAAGCGGAGAATTCCGGTGGTCTTCTTCAATCGCTACTTCGCCGGAAAACCCCTCAACGTCGTGCATTGCGATCCTAGATCCCAGGTCTCCGAACTCGTCCGAACCCTGGGGAAATTCGGCCATCAGCGGTTTGCGATTCTGAAGGGTCCCGATGCGAATATGGTGAGCCGCCAGCGCCTGGAACTCGTCGTTGAAGAGGTCGAGAAGATTTCCGGCTCAACCATTCATCAGGCCGAAGGGGATTTCACCTATAATAGTGGCGCATCGGGGCTGCAGAAAATCCTGTCGGAAACCTCCGACCGCCCCACGGCGATTATCTGCATAAATGACATGATGGCCATGGGTTGCATGGACGAGGCGCGGAATGTTGTCGGTCTCGATGTCCCGGACGATATATCAATTATCAGTTTTGACGGTATCGGCATGTCCCAGTTTCAAAGCTACGAATTGACGACAATCCGCCAGCCTATTGGTCGGATGTGCGAGGCCGCTGTCGCCATGATTGCGGCCCGCGCGGAGCTGCCTGAGCAATCCAATGAGAAGCGGGTTTTCGAAGGTGCGATCATCGACGGTGGGTCTATTGCAGCCGCTCCGTAGGCTGGCTATGACTTCGAATGCAAATATTTGGAGGGAACATGGCCACCAATAATGATCGTATTCTGACCACCCATGTCGGCAGCTTGCCGCGTTCAAAGAAGGTCACCGATCTGGTCTTTGCCCAGGAGAACGGTCAGCCCTGCGATGCTGCGGATTTACGAACAACCCTTGCTGATGCGGTCGTCGATGTTGTTGCTCGCCAGAGAGGCGCTCGTGTCGACTTGGTCTCCGATGGAGAGATGAGTAAGATTTCCTACGCCACCTACATCAAGGATCGCATTACCGGGTTCGACGGAGACAGTCCTCGTCGCGCCCCGGCAGACCTCGAAGAGTTTCCAGGTTTCCTTCAGCGTCAGGCCTCTGGCGGGGGCACGCCGACCTATCGCCGACCAAGATGCGTCGGGGAAATCAAGGTTAAGAGTATGGAGCCGCTGGAGGATGATCTGGCGCGGTTCGGCCGCGGTCTGGAAGGAGCGGGGGCCGCGGGAAGTTTCATGAACGCTGCAAGCCCAGGCGTGATCGCGCTGTTCCAGCCTAATGATCACTACGCGACGCAGGACGAGTATCTTGAAGCCCTTGCCGAAGCGATGCGGCCTGAATATGAGGCCATTGTCGCGGCTGGCCATTATCTCCAGCTTGACAGTCCTGATCTCGGGCTTGGCCGACACATGATGTTCAAGGACAAACCGATCGAAGATTATCGTGCGCTTGCCAGTCAGCACGTTGAAATGCTGAATCACGCGCTGCGCAATGTGCCCGCTGATCGGGTGCGCATGCACATTTGCTGGGGCAATTATGAGGGACCGCACCATTGTGATGCCCCAATGGATGAGGTGTTACCGATTGCGTTGAAAGCCAAACCGCAGGCCTTGCTATTTGAAAACGCCAACCCCCGCCATGGTCATGAATGGACGGTTTTCCGCGATGCCGAAGCCAAAGGCGATTTGAGTGACAAGATACTTATCCCTGGTGTTATCGATTCCACGACGAACTTTGTTGAACATCCGGAACTTGTCGCTGAGCGTATTGAACGTTTTGCAAATATTGTTGGAAAAGAAAGAGTGATCGCAGGTACTGATTGTGGCTTTTCTACATTTGCAGGCTTCGGTGCGGTTGATGAGGATATCGTCTACGCGAAACTTTCTGCATTGGCGGATGGAGCAGAAATCGCCACGGAACGGCTCTGGTCATGAACTTCAAGGCGCGACTTGCGGCCCGTGAGCCCATGGTCGGCACATTCCTGAAAACGCCGTCGGCTATGGTTTGCGAGGTGCTCGGCAGAAGTGATCTCGATACGGTCTGTATTGATGCTGAACATTCTCCGTTCGATCGCCGCGATATTGATGCCTGCGTTCATGCGCTTTCAGCAGTTGAAAAGCCGAGCCTCGTCCGTATCCCTGCAAATCGACCGGAACACATACTGAATGCGCTGGATTGCGGTTCGACCGGCTTGCTGGTTCCTCATGTACGCAGCGGCGAGGAGGCGTCTGCCCTCCTCGACAATGCCTACTATGGCAGCGGTCGTGGATATGCAGGCTCCTCCCGCGCGGCTGAATATGGTGGCCGGAGCATGGCGGAGCATAAGGAAAAGAGTGCAGCCTCAACAGTCATTATAGGTCAGATCGAAGACGCTGAGGCCCTTGACCAGCTAGACGATTTGTTCGCCGTAAAACGTATCGACGCGTATTTTATTGGACGCGCGGACCTGTCAGTGTCTCTCGGCGCGAACGGCCCGAATGATGGCCAGGTCATTGAAGCCGTTGAAATGATTTGTCGGAAGGCTGCCGATGCAAATGTGACGGTCGGCATGTTCACGTCGAACCTCGATGAAATTCCGAAGTGGAGGGGCCTCGGTGCCAGCTTTTTCCTCTTGTCATCGGACCATGGTTTCATGCTCGCGGGTGCTGCGGTACTGACCGAGAAAGTTCGTTCCGCTTTTTAAATTCGGTAGAATTTTTCCGCTGTGCCGGCAAACATTGAGAATCGTTCGTCTGCAGAAAATCCGGATGTGATTTCGAGATATGCCCCCATTACGCTTTCATAGGTCGCATGGAGCTTGTCGACGGGAAAGTTGGAGCCGAACGCCACGCGCTCGGGACCGAAAATATCGATGACTCGTAGGACGTGGGGCCGGATAGAATCCACCGTCCAATCGTGATCGAACATTCCGAACCCGGATATTTTACATATCAGATTAGGTAGCTCGGCCAGGCGTTCGAGCCCTTTTGCCCATTCGGCAATGCCCTTATCGCTAAAGTCGCTCGGAGACCCGCAGTGGCAAAGGGCGATGGGGAGTTCCTCGACTTTCCCGAAGACATCGGCGGCCTCCTCCATGAGAGGGGGAGTGAGTTGCAGGTCAAAAGACAGTTTTCTTCCCGCGAGTGTCCTGAGGCCGTCGTTGAAGCGCTCGTCCTGCAAGAGCGCAGAGGTGCCCGTCTTCCGATCCTCTTCGGCGCTTCTCCCGACAATCTGCCTGATGCCGCGCAGGCGCGTGGATGCCTCATGGGCGTTTAGCTCGTCTTCCAGCGCTAGACTGGTGAGTTCAGCGAAGGCTACAATCGCATTCGGGAGCGTGGCCGCCTCCGCCTCAGCGTCTGCCCAAAACGTTTCCTTGATTGATTCTTCGGTCGCGACACCACATTGAATGTGTACGGATTTACGCACCGGCAATGAGCCGAATTCGGCTTTGAAATTTTTGGCGTGGTAATTCTTTTGAATAGGCGTAGGGTCTCCGAAGAAACGCTTCACGCCTTTTTCGCTCAGCCATGTATGCCGGCAGGCATCAAGATCCCATAGATGATGGTGGGCGTCGACAATGTAGTCGATCGTCATGACAGTTGTCTCGCTGTCTCAACCTGTCGGCGAAGTGCGATGTCGTCCCAGATGAACGTCGCCTCTCTCACGCGGTTATTCATGACACGGAATTGTGTCACGCCGAGAATATACAGGGGTGCGCCCGTTGCAGGGCCGTATTTTCCGTCGCCGGAATGATTAGCCGATATCCCCCACCGGAGCGATACGTCCCGGGCGTGGCCGAGATAGGGAATTTCCGCGATGTGGTCGACTGAGACAGTTATATCCGAGAGTGCCCCGGCGTGGGCACCGAACCATTCGCCTATTTGATCGGTTCCATACAGAAGGTCGCCGCCCGGGGCTTTAACGTCGGCTCGGAAGTCATAGGCCCCATTGAGTTCAGCAAGGTCTGCGCCGCTCAGAGTCGCCTTTAGGGCTTCCACGGCGACCTTTGAAGCGCTTCCAGTCGTAGCGACTAAAGGCCCGCCCTTCTCAATTGCAGTGCGGTTTTTTTTATGCAGGTCTATTAGGTTGATGCCGTTTTCGATGTCTTTATTGGCCTGCTGACGGGCCACAGCATCGGGGTCAAATCCGAGTTGGGTACACAGTGCCAGATTGTCTCGGGCCAGCCATTCTTCAATGACTTTATTGTCCTTACAAAGACACTCGGCGATTGTCTGGAAGAGGACGCTCCTGCCCGTTGCTGGTCCGAATTCCGAAGCACCCTCATTCGTCATTTTAGAGGTGATCAGGTGCGAGGAATAAAATGCTCCGTCTCCTTCATCTGACCAGATCACATTGTCTCCATCCAGCGTGCGATCGGGAAATGCCTTTAGTGTGTCGTAGGTATTTTGCGTCACGATTTCGGCACCTATAATATCGCCTGCAAGCGTGTGTATGGCGCAGTCCTCGGCATACCAGTCCTTACATTTTTCAATGTTCCGCTGGCGCCAGATTTCGTCAGTGATACGAATAATGAAATGGGGGAAATCGACGAATTCATCGTGGAACCCCGGAAGATCCATGCGCCTCTCTGTCCCGGCATTCAGCATCTCTGAAATATCGGTCGTCGCCACATGGGTGATCGGTTTTGTCATGGGTTCTTCCTAATGTGCCGTCCAGCCGCCATCGATCAGGAGGCTGTGTCCCGTTATCATCGATCGCCCCGGCCCGGCGAGATAGCAAACGGCGCTCGCCACGTCTTCCGGCTGGGCGATCTGTCCAAGAGGGATCATCTGTTTGACGAAGTTGGAAAATTCCGGGTTTGCAAGCATCGGCTTTGTCAGGGGCGTTTCAACGAAAGTGGGAGCGACGGAATTGACGCGAATACCCCGGGGCGCGAGTTCCACAGCCATGGCTTTTGTCAGTCCCTCAATGGCATGTTTGGTCATGCAGTATACGGTACGCCTAGGTGACCCTACATGGCCCATCTGCGACGTGATATTGATGATCCGGCTGCCTTTGGGCATGCGGCCTATCGCGGCCCTTGAGATGCGATAAGTGGCCCTCACGTTCAAATTCAGCATGAAGTCCAGTGTTTCATCATCAACATCGATCATATTTTTTGGAACATTGGTCCCGACATTGTTCACGAGGATGTCTATTTTCGGCTGTGCTTCAATGTGATTCAACAGGGCTTCGCTTGTGGCATCGCCTTCCCAGGGCGAGCATCTATCGCCACAGGTGGCGACGAGATTATCAAAGTCCTCAGATGGTCTTGCCACGGGGATGATATGCGCGCCGTTCGCGCATAGCTGTTCGGCAATAGCGCGGCCTATCCCGCGGCTCGCGCCGGTTATCAGTGCAACATCGCCGTCAAGGCTGATTGTCATGCCCAGATGATCTCCGGTGCCGTATCACCGCCGCGCACCGCGACCATGACTGCCGTCCCGCCGGCCTGATTTTCCAGTTGCCTTAATGCTCCAGCCGGAAACGTTATTGTATCTCCCGGACTCAGAGTTCTGGTTTCTCCGTCTGCAGACACTAAAAGCTCGCCAGACTGAACAAACCAGACATCGTGCCGATCTATTCGGTGGGCTGGAATATTCGCACCCGTATCAATCCGGAACTCTGAAATTCGGAACCCATGGGGCCAGTTCATTCGTCCGTCACCAATCAGTAGCGTTTCTGAAATACCATCAAGCTTTCCAAAGCCGCCTTCCGGTCCAGGGGCTGCATGGCGCGCGACACATGCTTCAAGCTGCCCATTATCAAATGTTTGTAGTGCATCGATTTGCTCGCGCGTGGTGACTGGCATAGGGCGTTTGCCTGCAGGAACGGTTTCACCCTTGTTTTTATCAATCAGCATACCGTCATCGAGCAAAACCAGTCCGTACTCCTCTGCGAGGTCGAATACCTTAGGTGCCCAGAGTACCCGACCCGGATCATTGCCGCCGAGTACGGCCCATAAAAACCCCGTATCCTTCCCGACATTCTCGAAGCCACGGAACAGCTTTGTTGGAATAGAAATCAAATCACCGGGATGAAGGTGCACTTGGGCATCGTCACCATGTTCGCCGAGGTCGAAACGCCACTCGCCGGAGTGGACATAGAAGACTTCCGCTGTATCGTGGCTATGCTGTGAGTTGGTGCACCCAGGGGGCTGGCGCGCGCCACCGATGTTGAAACCGTGAGGTTCGGCGATATGCACATGTTGGTTCGGATTTTCTGAAACGCCGGGACCAACAATGGTGAAATTTTCTTTCTTGTCGGAGCCCGGTGTGCGGGTGTCAATAAATGCATCGTAGCATGGACGAAGGTCTTTGTACCGGACGATACGGTCTTCTAACCGGTTCGTGGTGCCTGTCATTGTGTCTGCCATCTTGCGTTCCCCTTGCATCTTTTCACAATGTTATCCAACCCTAAATCATTACGTATTTCAGGCGCTCACTATTCGGAGCTCCGCATTGCCGGTTCGTGTCATTCTCGCGGGTTGTCGCGCCAATAGAGCGAGTAATGCATCGTTCACCTTCTCAGATTTTTCCAGCGTGGAAAGATGTCCGCAGTCTTCCAGAATGTGTAAATCGGCCCCAGATATCCGCGAGGCTATTTCTTCATGGCGATTAACTGGGCAGACAGTGTCGTCCGCGCCAGCAATCACAATTGTTGGACAAACGATGCGATCCAGCAGATTGCAATAGGAACGCCGGCAGGCGAGCGCCATGGTCTGGCTGCAGAAAACATGTTCGCCCAGGTGCCTGCCCATGTCTTCCAGCAATTCTAAGGTGTCCTTGCCGCGATTTTGCGGGTGAAGGTATTGCGGTTTCAAGTCTTCTTTCAGAACCAGATCAAGGTCGCCCGAAGCGACGCGCCTCAGTTGGTTTTTTCTTGCTTCTCCTGCGGCATCGGGCCGTGCTGTTGTATTGAGCAGAGCCAGGTGAGTTATTCGCTCCGGTGCTTGGCGGTAGAGTTCGAATGCCACGAGCCCCCCCATGGACAGGCCCACAGCGGCAAATCGCTTCGGTGCTTTCTCGAGAACTTTTTTGGCTATATTTTCGAGAGATAGCCCGCGAGATAAATCCGCATGCCGACAATCATATCCCGCGTCGCTAAGCGCCGCGGATTGATGTGTGAACAGCCTGTGGTCGCACATGAAACCTGGAATAAAGAGCACCGATGATTTTGGCATGACCTAGAATGACTGTCTTTAATTCATTCGAATTAAGACACACTTTGCATTCGAATGCAAAGTGTGTCTTCCAAGATATCTTGCCCCCTAATGTCTAGCAGGCTTTGAGGTCTTCCAGGCGGGCAAGAAGGTCCAGGCCTTGCTGCTTCAGATAATGGGGAAGGTCGATAAACACCCAGTTTTCCGAAAGCTTAAGTCCCTGGCGTCTGTAGATATCGACAATGCGCATATCGGCTGAAGTGTTGGCCTCTGGCAGCCCCAGAAATCCGCCGCGATTTCGATTGGTCAGATTGGCCCAGCCAAAGAACCCGCAGTATGCGCCTTCTGCCAGCCGGGCGACATGGCCATTATAGACCTTCTCGGTCAGGTTCATTCGAAATGGATGTTGATGCTGTTTTTGGTAGCGCTCAATGGTGTAAGTCGCGCCGATACCACACGGCCCGTACCAGATCATGTCCTCATGCCAGGTCTTCCGTAACAGCTCAGGCGAACAAGGTTCGTTATCTAGGTGATTTATAGATTGAAGGTCCGCGATCATTTCATTGACGAGCGCAATGGTCTTCTCCGTTTCCAACGGCTTGGCTGCGTCTACTTGTAGGCCGTCATGGGTCAGGGGACCTGGATAGACGAAATAGCTGCCAGTCATGGGAGGCAGCGGGTACACGCCGGCCTGCTGCATCAAGCCGATGAGGTCAAAGAAGAGGGCGCTCTCTTTTATTTTTCCATCTTCGACCCGCATAAATTCTGCATAGCGGAGCGAAGCAATCCGCCCGGTTTTCGGGATACTCAGGAAGTCTACATCGAACAGTCCTATGAAATGTCCCATGCTACAGGTCCAGATGCTGTGTCCTCCGTCCACATCATTCGAACCAGCAAAGAAGATATCCTCACGCCGTTGGAGATGGCGGAGAGATGCCTTCAACGGCCGCCAAAAATTGTCCGCGATCTGCTCTGGCTCGGACAATTCGTAGAAAGGGTACATACCGCGCCAGTGAAAATCTTCGGATAGATACCTCGACATCACGGCCGCCAAATCGGCGTCTCCAGCGGCATCCAAGGCGGCTGTGAAGTCCCTGACAACTTGCTTCGCAGACTGAATAACTGACATGGGGTTAGCCCAGCCCGGTGGGAACAGATATCGGCCCTAGATTTCGCGCCTTGTTGAATTCATTAATGCGAGCCAGCACATCCAAACCAACTTGCCGGTAGAGACCCTCCAGCATGGCGATGACATGGGCCTGCGTTGCTGCTCCATTAACAGATGCTGTAAGACCATCACCCGTCATGGTGGCAGGCGTGCACATATGAGCACCCAGTGGCGGTGCCATAGGCCAGGCACGCGCTTGCATCATCAGTTCCGGAATGTCCCAGATCGCTTGGAACTCCACGACCACTCTGTCCTCGATCTGGAAAAAATCGTGGTAGCGCATGTGCGCAAGATGTCCGGTTGGAGGGATTCCGAGAAACGGGTTCACAAACGTTCCTATATAGTTGCCGATGCATCCCGCCCAGTAGCTGCCTTCTGGTGTCTCGCCTGCGAGCACGATCATGTCCCGCCGTTCCAGATCCGGCATGTCCGTTTGCAGTGGATTTAGACAGCTTGCGAAGTAAGCATCAGCTCCGTTTTGCATTCCAAATAAGTGGCAGAGACGGACTGAAACGCTGTGAGCAATAAGGCCCCTGAAGATCGGTAGAATCTCAGACCAATCTCCATCTGCGAGCACTTGCCGTAATGTTCTAATCAATGCCTTTGTATTTTCGGGATTCACTTTCTGCTCCGTGAGATACGAATGCGCGGATGATACAGAATCTAATTTCCACGAAACTGGGCTGTAAATTACCTATGCGGACGTTTGCATTCGAAGTCAATTTCACGGTCAATGCACAAGAAGGGTTGTGTGGTCATTGTCAGCGGAACCGGGCCTTGAGGCGGGCATTGTCAGGGGAACCGGGCCTTGAGGTCAGCAATCGCCCGACTTAGCCTCGGTTTATGAGCAAAGACCCGTTTCGCTACTTCAAGACATCGCCTGAGATTATTCAGCTCGCGGTTATGATATATGTCCGATTTCCATTGTCTCTGAGGAATGTCGAAGATCTGCTGCACGAGCGAGGCATTGATGTTTGCCATGAAAGCGTCCGTCTCTGGGTAGATCGGTTCGGCACGCACTTCGCAGGAAAGATCCGCAGGCAGAGAGCTAGCTATATGCGTCAGGTCACCCAATGGCAGTGGCATCTCGATGAGGTTTTCGTGAAGATCAGGGGCGAGACCCATTATCTATGGCGTGCCATTGATCATGAAGGGGAGGTGCTTGAGAGCTATGTCACCAAAACAAGAGACAAAGCTGCTGCATTGAAATTCCTGAGAAAAGCGATGAAGCGCTATGGGTCACCAAAGACGATCGTTACTGATCGGCTTCTTTCATACGGCGCTGCGATGAAAGAGATAGGAATTATCGAACGTCAGGAAGTCGGCCGACATCTAAATAATCGGGCGGAAAACTCACATCTTCCGTTTCGAAGGCGGGAGAGGGCAATGCTTCGTTTTCGAAGAATACGAAGTCTCCAGAAGTTCGCCAGCATGCATTCCTCCCTCCACAATCACTTCAATCTAGAGCGACACATTAACTCCAGAACGACCTTCAAATTGAAACGCGACGCCGCTCTTCAAGAATGGCGCGAACTCATCGCCGTCTAGGACCTGTCGACCTGCGAATAATGGAGACTGGTTCGCATTAGACTGACACCACCGTTAACGAAACTGTTGGACCCTATATTGGATATACAACTGAACTCCCATTATAGAATATTACATTTCGATTGGGATGTACCATTGTCTCGCTTGCTATTGTGGCACTCATTCACCTGAACTTTGAGGCTATGAGCAATCCCATAAGATGGCCGATCGAAACTGTCGGACGAATGGCCCTTAGCAACTACCTTTTCCACTCAGTTTTCTTTCTACTCGTGTTCAATACCCTAAAGATCCTTCCATATGATTCCCTCGACCATGACGAGCTGTTAGCTTTCGTTATCTTTGTCTGGGGACTCCAACTGGTTTTGAGTGCGGCGTGGCTGCGTCACTATCGACAGGGTCCCGTTGAATGGGTGTGGCGACGGCTATGTCATCCGAAGCTAGCGTCTTTATGATGCTCATAGTGCCGATTCTCTCATTTCAATCGACACAGGCTCCTTTCGGTCAACTAAAGACATCTGTATCAACAGGGCTAAATTTGGCCCTTAGTTGCCATCCGGACGATTTGAGCCAATGCCTCAAAAAGGGCGACTAAAGCCTCTGAGCTAATGTCCGCATCTGCTCGCCGAGACGTCACATTTGGCTTCGGCTAAGCAGTCCAAAGCAGACGATCAAGAATACTCTAAAGCGTTTGGCAAATCGCAGGCGTCGGTGTTTCAGCGCAAAAATCTGGTGGGCCGTGGTGGCGCCAATAGTCGACATAGCCGAGGCGCTGAACGATTTGCTCGAACGTTTCAGTTTGGCGCGGTTCAGGAAAGTATGGGTCGAACATCACGATGGATAGATGAAATTGACCGGTATCTGCCTCACGCGAGGCGATTTCCATCGCCATCCCGGCCGCGCCGAGGTGATCCAGCAATACATAGGCAAACCACCCCGGAAGGCCGTTGGAATAAGCGGTCAAAACACTCGACGCCATCGCGTGTTTTGCTGGTCGGCTGCCATCGCGCATCGCCTCCAAAAAACCGCTCAACAGGTCAGAATCTATAGGCAATGGCGACATGTCGAGCCAGGCCTCAGCTGCATCATATTCGCCTTGTCGAACATGAATATGCCAAATCCCGAACCAGCTTATTGGCGTCTCAATGCCCTGCTCATTCCATAAATGAAGAAGGGTCGTCTGACCCGCTGCAAAATCATCCGTGATATGCTGGTTCATGGCTAAAGCAATTTGGATTGGGGGCGAGTTGGGATCCCGCGCGAGCGCGGCTTCTAGCTGCGCTCTGTTTTGTTTGATCAATCCAAGATCCCGGTAAATCTCGGCCCGCCACAGCATGAGCATTGTATTGTCCGGCGCTTTAGCAATGGCATCATCAAAAATACGCCGTGCCTCGATCCAATCGCCTCGCATTTTAGCCACACTTGCCATGACAGAATTGGCCTCAACCAGACGATCATCGAGACGAAGCGCCCGGTTTGCCGCATATAGAGCTTCGACAAACGTCTGGTTAGGGTCCACATCATTTGAATAAGTCGGCAAGGTCATCCATGCCGAGGCGAGCGCTTGCCACGCCTCTGCATAGTCTTCATCTAGCTCAACGGCCTCTTCGAGGAGTTTTATGGCGCGCTTGTTTGGCCCTTCTCCACGTTCTAACCAAAGCGTGCGACCCCGTTCATACAAATCAACGGCGACAGGATTACGCGATCGGGCACTATTCTCCGGTCGGTCCGAATAAAGCGCACGAAATCCCAAAATGCTGAAAAACCCGATCGCGATTAAGGCACCGACAAGCAGGCCTGTTTTGTAACCGCTAAAGCCAGACGGTGCGGACTTGGCGGGCGGCGAATCAGCGCGTGAGGCGAGCCAGGCATCTAATTCGCTAGGGCGTGCATAAACCGTCGACTTTGAGGCATGCTGTTGACGATGAACGGGCAGGTTCTCTTCCGTCTCCCAACGCCGCGCCGTCCGCTCGCTGCAACTCAAATGGGCTGCGATCCGTTTCCAGCCAACTAGACGAGATTCCGCAGATGATTGCAAATGAAGCTCCATAGTCCTGTTTGCGTCACCGGCAGCCAAGTCTCATTGGAGCAGACGCTAACTCAACTAAGGATGATGGCCAAGTGCGGTCAAACGCGGTCATCGAGCCGTCAGAGCTGTTGCAGCCATTGCGCGCCGTATCGCGATCGCACAGGCCAAAGGAAACCCAACGATCCATCCGCCTGTTTTCGGGAGTTATCAGATGCATCTCAATCGACGCCGTCTTCTCCAATCCTCTGCCGTCGTACTCCTCGCGAGTGCGACCGCCGCAAAATCTGCTTTCGGACAACATAGTCTAGCATCACAGCATCCGCCTTTTGCATCCGCATGTGACGCCTTATCCTCGTTGCGGTCAGGCGAGCTGTCGTCGCTTGAACTTACACGGCATTGCTTAGATCGCATCGACACCACGGCTGAGACCGTAAATGCCGTGATCAGCTTACGCGCAGAGGCGGCGTTGGCGGAGGCTCGCAGCATCGATGCTGCGCGGACCGCGGGAGAGCCACTCGGTCTGTTGGCGGGATTGCCTGTGACCGTCAAAGAGAGCTTCGCTGTGAAAGGGCTGCCAACGGTATGGGGCAACCCTAGCTTTCCAAGTACGCCATCCGTGGAAAATAGCGCGGTGGCTGAACGGTTATCTGCGGCTGGCGCCATTATTCTCGGCAAGACCAATGCGTCCTTGATGCTGGCAAACTGGGACAGCGAGAACCCTGTTTATGGGCGCACGTCTAACCCATGGAATCTCGATCGCGTGCCTGGAGGGTCCTCTGGTGGAGCTGCGGCCGCATTAGCCTCCGGTCTTACATTCTTGGGTGTTGGTTCAGATCTTGGGGGCTCCATCCGCCAACCAGCGGCCAATTGCGGCGTCTATGGTCACAAGCCAACCGCCGGCATCGTCCCGCAGCGGGGTCATATCCCAACCGGTGCACCGCCCAATATGCAAGTTGCGATGCCCGAAATAGCAAGTTTGTCTGAGCTGCCTGTAGCAGGCCCCATGGCGCGGTCTGCAAGTGATTTGAAGATGGCGTTGAACGTTATCGGTGGCCCTGATGGTGCCGCGGCCAATGCGCTCTCTTACCAAACACCGCCCGCGCGACAGACCCAGCTCAAGGCGTTCAGGGTTGGCTATGCGATGTCTCACCCTGACGCAGAACCGGACGCTGCCACTATGGGAGTCTTAACCGAGCTGATCGAGTCATTAAACGGCCGGGTCGTGCGTTTGACTGAAGGGTGGCCAGAGGGAGTCGATCCGCGCCGTCAGCGTGACCTGCGTCATTATTTTCGGGCGACGATCGGAACGATGATGACGTCTCCGGAAGATGCAACCGAAACAATTGAACAGGCTCTAGCCGATGGTCCTGGTTGGTCCGTAGGGGACTACCAAGGGGCCTACAATCAGGGCTTTTCCGACCGCCGCGCAGACTTCGTTGCGAAGGATCTCGAGCGCCTGAGCCTTCGAAAGGCATGGCAAAACTACTTCTCGGAATTCGATGTCTTTTTAATGCCGGTTCAGACGCGCACCGCTCGCGAACATGGCGGTCTGACAGATGAAGAGGCATTTGCGTCTCATCTCTGGTTTGCCGCCGCCACGGTCACCGGATTACCCGCGACGACCGCTCCAGCGGGGGTTGGGTCTGATGGGTTGCCGGTTGGGGTGCAGATCCTTGGACCGCACTATGAAGATGTCACATCAATCGCCTTTGCAGAAGCGCTCGCTCTTGAGGGTATCGGCGGCTTCCAAACACCACCAATGTTCCTCTAGCGACCGCATACACCCCCACATTCCTTAGACTAAGCACTCGGAGCAGACACATATGACAAACCGTATTGGAGCCGGACTACTGTTATTCGCCTGCGTGGCGCTACCCATTATCATCATCGATTATATTCGGATCATTTCAGGCTTCGAGGGTGGCCCTAACGCTGACATGACGCTTCGCGCTGAATATGCCAAAGGCATCCTTTCAGCGGCGGCCCGCGGGTGGCTAATTGAATCGCTTGCAATTGCTTTCATAGCAACATCTGGCTTGATCTTTATGGTGCGAAAAAGTCGCGCAGGCTGGGCCTTAGCTGCGGTCGGCGCCTTGGTGACGATGCCGATGTATCCGGTCATGTTGGGTGGTTACACAGCCGCCCTGAATAGCCCCGAAATAGACGTGCAGATATTCGCGGTTCTACGAGGCATCGCATCGGTTGTTTTTTATGTTGGACAAGGTTTGATGATGCTCGGATTTGCAATGGTACTGTTTTTGGAGATCTCAGTGCCTGATCGGTTCTTGCCGGCCTGGCTTTTCGTATTGGGGATGGTAGCAAACGCCATCGCCGGCTTTGTCTTTCTGCTTCTCCACTTTGGACTACTGAGCAGTTTCATGATTGGCGGTCCATTCGGCATCATCGGCTTCATCGTAATGGCCATCTTTGCAATACAATTGTTCCGAAAGCCAAGTGCAGGCTGAACAACGAAAACGAACGGTGGACTGAAAGAACCAGGGTTGGTGTATCACTTTGGCATTGTCAGCGGAACCTGACCTTGAAGCGGCAGATCTGCGGCTGTGGCATCGATATTTGCCATCAAAGTGTTCGGCTATGGGTAGACCGGCTCGGGACTCACGTTGCAGGAAAGATCCGTAGGCAGAGAGTGAGCTATATGCGCCAGGTTACCCAATGGCAGTGGCACTTAGATGAGATGTTTGTGAAGATACGAGGGGAAATCCATTATCTATGGCGGGCAGTGGATCACGAAGGGGAGGTGCTAGAGTCATTCGTCACCAAGAAGCGAGA
>JBCCIW010000053.1:0-15476 GCA_039028055.1 Pseudomonadota bacterium
ATAAACTCCTGATCAACGCCCCAGAAGACGTCTTGATCCATGTCGGCCTGATCGATGAAGTAGTCAGCGAGGGCAGCGTCAGCCACGGTATTTACGAAGGGTATGGCCAACGGCCTTCCGGAAAGAAGATCGGTAAGATCGTCGATGCTTCCATTGGCGAGTCGCTGGGTTATCAGTTCATCGGTAATGGGTCCGACCTCGGCAACGTGGTTCGTCAACCCAGACGACCCGCCCGCCTTGGCCAGCGCCAGGGCAATCTCGGATGGATCGGAAAATCCATGATCCTCGCCGATCAGCACGAATTGAGCATTTGGCAGTCGAGCCAGAAGTGCGTCAGCGCCGGGGCCGATGAGCTCACCGTCTTCTAGCGTCATCGTCATAACAATCGACGGATCAGTATCAGATGTGTTCCGCGACTGTTGGCCGAGAGCCGGCAAACTCAGCCCCGCACAGGCAACGATAACGCACAAAACTCTCATCATCAGACCGCTCCGGTTGTAATTGTCCGATAATTTAGATGCATCGTCGAATGCGATTGGATGCGCTGCTTCGCAAGTTCACCCCCAATTCAGGTGGATTGTGCTTTGCTGCCCGGTAAGCCTAGTCTGCAGGTGATGGGGGAGCATTAAGGGACGCACATATGAGACTTCCAATCATTTCGCTCGCCGTCAGCACTTCGCTCGCCGGTGCCGCCTCTGCTCAAGAGACAATTTCGATCGAACCCGGGCAATGGGTATTTGAAAACACCATGTCCGGCTCGGCCGACATGGGAGGCGGCCAGACCTTCAGCATGCCTTCTCGCACTTTCAATGACACGGAGTGCGTACGGCCAGAGGATGCAACGCTGACGCCTGAGCGTATGATCGAGGACATGCAGGAAGATGGCGGTAGTGAATGCCAGTATTCCGAAATTGAGATGTCCGGTCTAACCATGAGCACGACCATAACCTGCATTCAGGACGGTATGCAGATGGTCGGCGATTACACTTATACGGTCTCCGAGGACCGACGCTCCGGCGTCGGGTCTTTAGCCTTGAATGGTAATGCAGACGGTATGGTGATCACGTCTAATTTCACCATGAGCGGAACTCATCAGGGCCCCTGCAACTGATTTGAACAAAAGCCTAAAGATGTTGCTCGTCCTTTGAAAGCGACGGAAAGAGCGTGTGCATCTTGATGATTAGGTTCAGGCCACCACTCAGCTTCACTTTGCGTTTATAAAACGCCTGTGAACCCGTAACCTTGCCAAGGGCAAGGTCGATATAGGTGTCCGTCGACATCTTCACGACAGCACTTGGATTGGCGCTGACCTGTTCCTCGATCTGGCAGGTCTGATCTTTGATAATGATCGCGAAATTACCACCGCCCTCACCCATCAAATCGAATTGAAGTACGGCGTCGAGGCCCTTCGCAGCATCCTTGTTCAACCGCCCCGGCATCCCCCCCATGAGCTTTCGTACAAGATCATGAGTCGAAATATTCTGGGCGCTCAGCGATTCCATGGCACCGTGTAACCGAACAGTTGTTTTGACACAACTGAGTGTCCACGCTTTTATACGGCATGGATGCGGTGTCTTTGGATGATATTAGATACGGCCTGACGGTCGTGCTCGTCATCCTATTGCCTGTGGTTATTGCGTTCTGGCTTACTATCCACGGTGCGATTACGGTGTGGAAGACACGTCCACCCTGGCAGGCCTATACCGCTGCCCTCGCTGTGATTCTGGCAACGCTCGTCCTTATTGTCCTGAATTTTGAAACGTCGATCGGCGCAGACCTCGGAACAAGCATCCCTCTACTCGTCATCGGCGCGGCCATTTACCTTATCAGTCTGCGCATGTCTTCGCGAATTCGATCTCATCTCAGTTTCCGCACGTTCGCCGGTATACCAGAAGTCAAAAGTGAAGCCCATGAACTTATAGAGGCAGGGCCGTTTTCCATCGTCCGTCATCCTCGCTATTTTATGATCGTCGTCGGCACGGTCGGCTGGGCGCTCGCGGCAAACTACACCGGCGGATACATCGTGTCCGGACTGTTCTTTATTGGGCTTTACCTCGTCATGCTGATGGAAGAACGGGAGCTGACGGCTCGCTTCGGCAGCCCTTACGAAGACTACCAACAAAGAGTGCCGATGGTGTTGCCCCGATTGAAGCGGATCGGACAACTCTTTGCTTAAGGTCGTTGAGAACTTCCACGGAGCCGTTTCCTTTACCGTGAATGGTCAGCATACCGTTACCTACCCCGGAGCCACCACTGCCCTTGTCGATACGCTACGCGACACCCTTAAGCTCACTGGGACCCATGTCGGCTGCCAGACCGCTCGCTGTGGAGCCTGCACGATTGAGCTGAACGGCGCTACGGTGAAAGCCTGCACCGTGCTGACCCATCAGGCAGAAGGTGCGATCATCAAGACCATCGAAGGCTTGGCAGACGACCAGAAGCTCGACAGGGTTCAAGAAGCGTTCCGCGCCAAACACGCCCTGCAATGCGGCTTCTGCACGCCCGGCATGGTGATGAGCGTGCGGGAACTCCTCCGGCGCAACCCAAACCCCAGCGATGACGAGATCAGGGCCGGCCTCAAAGGCAACATCTGCCGCTGCACAGGGTACCAGAACATTGTTCGCGCTGTGCGCAGCCTCGCAATCGAGCAAAGAGCTATCCATTCGGCGGCTGGTGACGTGACCGGCGTCGGTGCAGCCTCGCCGCGCAAAGAAGATAAGAGATTCCTCACCGGCAAGGGCCGATACTGCGCCGACATTGATATCAGCGGACAGCTCCACGCGGCTTTCGTCCGATCCGATGTCGCCCATGCAACGATAAAATCCGTAAACGTATCAGCTGCGCTCAGAATTCCCGGCGTTGTCGCCGTCTTCACGGGGGCCGATCTTCTCGCAGACAACCTCGGTGATCTCGGCTGCGGCTGGATGGTGCGCTCCCGCGATGGATCCCCCATGCGAGGCGGAAGGCGACCAATCCTCGCCCATGATCGCTTGCGCTATGTCGGCGACGCCTACGCCATCGTCTTGGCCGAGACTGCGGACGTCGCGAAGAAAGCCGCCAAGACGGTGCAGGCCACGCTCGTCAGTCAGCCGCACAATGTCGACCCATTAAGAGCAGACGCTTCTACCGCTCTCCATGAAGACGCAGAAGACAATCTCTGTTTCGACTGGCAGTTCGGAGACGAGACCGGCGTCGAGCAAGCCCTCGAAAAAGCCGCACACACCGTAGAAGTCTCACTGACCAATAATCGCCTCATTCCGAATGCCCTGGAACCTCGCGCCGCCATCGCCGACTATGACATGGGCGATGAAACCGCGACGCTCTACACCACCAGCCAGAACCCCCACATGGCGAGGAAGACTATCGCTGAAACCGTCGGCTTTATCGGCGAGCACAATCTCCGCGTCATCTCCCCCGACATTGGCGGCGGCTTCGGGTCGAAGATCTTCATCTATCCGGAAGAGTGCGCGGTTCTCTGGGCGAGCTACAAGACCGGTCGCCCGGTGAAATGGGTTGCCTCCCGGGAAGAAAGCTTCCTCTGCGACGCCCATGGTCGGGACCACCGCACTACGGCCACCCTTGCCCTCGACGCCGACCACCACTTCCTTGGCATGGATGTTCACACCACCGCTAATCTCGGGGCATATCTCTCCAGCTTTGCGGCGTTCGTGCCGACTTACCTCTATGGCACTATGCTCGCCGGGCCCTACCGAACGCCGGCTGTCTCCTGCAATGTGAAAGGCGTCTTCACCAACACCGCTCCCGTCGACGCCTATCGCGGCGCTGGCCGCCCGGAAGCCACCTATCTCCTCGAAACCCTTGTGGATGCTGCCGCCCGGCAGCTGGGCATTGACCCGGTCGAGCTTCGCCGGAAAAATCTCATCACCCCGGAGGAGTTCCCCTACCAGACCCCCGTCGCCCTCGAATACGATTCCGGGAATTATCAGGCCCACCTCAACGAAGCCCTGAAGGCTGCCGATTATTCCGGCTTCCCCGGTCGCAAAGCCGAAGCTGCCCAGAGAGGACACATCCGGGGCATCGGAGTCTCTTGCTATGTCGAGGCCTGCGGTATCGCTCCCTCCGCTGTTGCCGGAGCGCTGGGAGCCGATGTGGGTTTGTGGGAATCCGCCCTCCTCCGCTTTACGCCGACCGGAGCGCTCCAGGTCTTCACCGGCTCCCATAGCCAAGGGCAGGGCCACGAGACCACCTTCGCCCAACTCGTCTCCGAACACTTCAGCTTGCCCATCGACAAGATCCGTGTCCTTCATGGCGATACGGATAATTCCCCTGTCGGCATGGGCACCTATGGCTCGCGGTCCCTGGCCGTCGGTGGCTCTGCCATTCTCAAGGCGGCGGAAAAACTCATCGTGAAAGGCAAGCGCATCGCGGCCCATCAGCTCTGGGTCGATATCAACGAAGTCGAGTTCGAAGCCGGACGATTTTTCGCCCGTACCAGCAATGAAGGCCTCACCCTCGAAGAGATCGTCCACGCGGCTTACGTCCCCCACGACTACCCGGAGGACCTTGAGCCCGGTTTCGAAGCAACCGCCTTCTACGACCCCATAAACTTCACCTACCCCTCCGGCACCCATGTCTGCGAAGTGGAAATCGACCCCCAAACCGGTGCCGTGGAAATCGTCAATTTCGTCGCCGTCGATGATTTCGGGGAAATCGTGAACCCATTGATTGTCGAGGGCCAGGTCCATGGCGGCGTAGTTCAGGGCATTGGCCAGGCCTTGTTCGAGGAAGCCGTCTATAACGCCGAAACCGGCCAGCCGGAAACGATCTCCTATCTCGACTATGCCCTCCCCCGCGCGACGCACCTCAAAGACATCGAAGTCGGCTCCACCTTCACGCCCTGCGAGCACAACCCCGTCGGCGCGAAGGGCTGCGGTGAAGCTGGGGCCATCGCTGCTCCGCCCGCCATCATGAACGCCATCGCCAACGCCGTCGGCAAGCGTATCGAGATGCCAGCGACGCCGTCGCGCATCTGGGCCGCGTGCGAGTCTTCGACCGTGGAAGGTGAACCCTATGGTTGATCCCGCCTTCCACACGCCACGCACACTGGAAGACGCGACCTTCCTCCTCGCCGACCTGAAAAATGTGCGACTCGTCTCAGGCGGACAGTGGCTGGTCCCGCGGCTGCGATCCCAGGACATCGCACCAGACCACATCGTCACAACTCAGTACCTCGAAGACCTCACCGGCATCCGACAAGAAGGCGACTGTCTCATCATCGGAGCGGCCGAGACTCACGATTCTATTTCGCTTTCTCAGACCACGTGTGAGACAATTCCCGAACTCGCTTCTCTCGCGGCCCGCATCGGCGACCAGCAGGTCCGCAATCGCGGCACTATAGGCGGCGCTCTCGCCTCCGACCCGGCCCATACGGATTATAGTTTCGCCCTTGTCGGCCTCGATGGATCGCTGATCACCAATAAGCGCGAAATCCCCGCCGCCGCATTCCTTGGAACTAAAAGCACTGCCCAGCTTGCTGACGACGAAATCCTGATCTCGATCCGTTTTCGCATCCCGGCATCCGCCAATTATCAGAAGCTCGCCCACCCGGCCGCTAATTATGCTGAAGCCGGACTGTTCATTTCGCGTTTTGAGAATGGCGAAACGAAGCTCATCATCGCTGGAAAAGATCAATGGCCTATTCGATTGATTGAGGTGGAGGAGCTTCTGACAGCGGGAGACACCGAAGCGGTCACCGAATTCTTCAATTCACGCTTCAGCGCCGATCCATTTTTCGCGTCTCGGCTGGTCGCCCTCCTCAATCGGTATCAGCATTAGACCGGGCAGCATTGCTCTAAGACAGTTGCTATTGCTGGCAATGGCCGTATGAGCCTTTATTCTTGAATCGACAGGCAAATGCGCGACATGAAAGTGCAATGACGAAACCCGCTCCCACCCTCATCACTCTCGGCTGTCGGCTGAATAGCTACGAGTCCGAGGTCATGCGCGACCATGCCGAAAAGGCAGGGCTCGGGGACGCTGTGATCGTTAATACCTGCGCGGTCACCACTGAGGCTGTGCGCACTGCCCGCCAGACCGTTCGCCGTGCCGCAAGGGACAATCCGAACGCGCCGATCATCGTGACCGGCTGCGCAGCTCAGATCGATCCGGACATGTTTGCCCAAATGCCGGAAGTTACCCGCGTCATCGGCAACCATGACAAGATGAAAGCGGAGACCTGGGCTCCTGCAAACCTCATTGAGGGCCCTGAGAAAGTCCGCGTGAACGATATCATGTCGGTGAAGGAAACGGCCGCCCACCTCATTGAAGGCATGGAAGGCCGCGCCCGTGCCTATGTGCAGGTGCAGAATGGCTGCGACCATCGATGTACTTTCTGCATCATCCCCTATGGCCGCGGAAACTCCCGGTCGGTCCCGGCCGGCGAGGTCATCGCCCAGGTTGAGAAGCTCGTGGAAACCGGCCACCATGAAGTGGTGCTGACCGGCGTCGATCTAACAAGCTGGGGCGCAGACCTGCCAGGTACCCCGCCCCTCGGCAATCTCGTGAAGCGCATCCTGAAGCTGGTGCCGGACCTCAAGCAGCTTCGCCTCTCCTCCATCGACGCAATCGAGATTGATCCGGCTCTTGAAGAAGCGATTACAAGCGAACCCCGCATTGCGCCCTATTTGCACCTATCTCTTCAACATGGGGACAATCTCATTCTGAAGCGGATGAAACGCCGCCACTCCCGCGAAGAAGCGATTCACCTCGCCCAACGCCTGAAATCAAAGCGCCCAGAAATCGCGCTGGGCGCGGATCTTATTGCAGGCTTCCCCACAGAGACCGATGCCCATTTTGAAAATACCATCGCCCTCGTGGAAGAAACGGGTCTCGCCTTCCTGCACGCTTTCCCATATTCGCCCCGGCCCGGCACCCCTGCCGCGCGCATGCCTCAGGTCGAGCGCCATGTGGTGAAAGAGCGTGCTGCCCGCCTCCGAGCCGCAGGCGCGAAAGCTCTGGCCCGCCATCTCGATGCCCATGTCGGCACAGAAGCGAATGCCCTTATCGAACGCGGACAAGCTGCCCGCCTCGCTGACTTCACCGCCGTTAAGCTAGATGACGACATATCTAAACTCGCCGGTCAGAATGTCCGCATGCGGCTCACCGGACATGACGGAAAAAACCTTCGAGGACAAATTCTATGATCCTCTGGTTCGGCAAGAAGAAGAAAAAAGAAGAAGCGCTAGAAGCTGGAAAGGCAATCGAGGCAGAACAAACTGCGATTGACGCAGAGGCGGCTTCCGAGCGCGCAGATGATGCCGCGGCCGCTGCTGCGCGGGCTGCCGAAACCGCTGGAGAGCTGGCCGAGGCAGAGGAACTGGCGATCGAAGCGCACCAACGGGCTGAAGACCAGCTCCATCGTGCCGAGCAAAGTGGATCAGAAGTCGAGGCCGAATTCGCGCAGCAGGCAGAGCAGCACGCCGCCATTGAGGAAGCTGAAATTGCGGCCCAGCATATCGCTGCTGAAGAAAAGGCAGCTGCACTCCGCGAGGCGGCAGAGCGGGCGGAACGTGAGCGGCTGGACGCAACTGCTGCAGCACGAGAAACGGCTGAGCAGACGTTTCCTGACATAGCAGACACCGAGCCGGAGACTGATCCAACATCGGAAACCAAAGACCCTGGCTTCTTCTCCCGACTCACCTCGGGCCTGAAGCGTTCTTCCTCCAAACTCTCCGACGGCATCACCGGTGTCTTTACAAAAAAGAAGCTCGACGACGAAACACTGGAAGAGCTGGAAGATCTTCTTATCACATCAGATCTCGGCGCTATGGTCGCCGCCCGCGTGGCTGCCAACATCGCGAAGGATCGCTTCGACAAGGAAATCACCGACTCGGAAATCAAAACAGCCCTCGCCAGCGAAATTACTGAAATCATGTCGCCCCGGCAAAAGGTGGTTGATTTTGCCGATGGCCCCAGCCCGCGCATCGTCATGTTTGTCGGCGTCAATGGCTCCGGCAAGACAACAACAATCGGAAAGATCGCCTCCCGCCTGAAAGAACAGGGGGCAAAGGCCATGCTGGTCGCGGGCGACACCTTCCGCGCCGCCGCAATCGAACAGCTCTCCGTATGGGGAGACCGTGCCGGCATTGAAGTCGTCGCAAAATCGCCGGGTGCGGACGCAGCAGGTCTCGTCTATGAAGCCGTCGAACGCGCCAGGGCAGAAAATTATGATCTCGTGCTGATCGACACGGCTGGCCGCCTGCAAAACAAGACAGAGCTTATGAGCGAGCTTGCCAAGGTCATCCGCGTCACCCAGAAGCTCGACTCCGACGCCCCCCATGATGTCATCCTCGTGCTTGATGCAACGGTCGGCCAGAACGCCCTCAGCCAGGTCGAGGCCTTCCGCCATACCGCCGGCGTCACCGGCCTCGTCATGACAAAACTCGACGGTACGGCAAAAGGTGGCGTCCTCGTCGCAATCGCCGAGGCGCATGAATTGCCGATCCATTTTGTGGGCGTTGGCGAAAGTGCAGAAGATCTGCAGCCCTTCTCGGCGGAGGCCTACGCGAAAGCGCTTGTGGGCCTCGAGGCGATCGACTCATGAGCTGGATACGGACAGTTTCGGTTTCCGCCGCCACCGGACGCCTCAGGAAACTCTATGATCAGATCAAGGGACCGGGCGACACGGTAGACGATGTCATGCTCGCTCACTCACTGCGTCCTCATGCCTTGGAAGGTCATCTGGCAATATACAAAAGCGCGATCCACCATAGCGGCAACGTTCTTCCGAAATGGGTTCTGGAAATGATCGGCGTTTCCGTCAGCCTGCTGAACGGATGTGATTACTGCGCGACCCACCACTCCGCCGGTTTGCGCAAATTGATCGGGGACGAAAAGGCGAGCACAATTCTAAAGGCACTTCGCACAGGAGACATCAGCGCGGTCCCCATCGACGAGCGCTACAAGGCCGCCCTCACCTACGCCGCCAAACTCACGCGCACTCCCGGCGATATGGTCGAAGCCGACGTCGATACGCTCCGCAGCATAGGGTTCGACGACGGTGAGATCCTCGAAATCAATCAAGTCACAGCGTATTTCAATTATGGAAACCGCACGTCCCTTGGCCTCGGAGCATCAACGAAAAACGATATTCTTGGCCTTTCACCTGAGACAACAACTAGCTGATGCCAAACGCGCCTGATACCGCCTCCACCAAATCCAGCATCTCGCCGATCTGCTGCACCGCAAGGCGCACTGCCTCGTCCCCCTCCAATCCTGTATCCGCGCTCGTCAGATCAAATCGGTTCGGCCCTTCAATTGCGAACACCAAATGTTCGGCCTGGGCGGTCGCGCGAATGTCCTCACCATGGGCAAGCTCCGTCACCCGCGCCATCACATCGGGTGTAAACACGAAACGCGCCTCGACCTGATCATTGGAGCGCACGCGGAAACGATCGGCGAACTCCGTGGACTCAAGGTTGACGTCTTCCAGCCGTTCCGCATCGCCTGGGCGATGCCACCCGACTTTCCGCGATCGAAATTGCGTCGTGCCCTGTAAGAGGCGCGGCAATTGCAACACAAGCAAAAGCGCGTGTTCGGCTGGATAGGTCTTCCCGTCATCGGTCCGCCGGGAGCTTCGAACCACCTCAAATGCATCGAAATGCAGTCCCGAATGATCTCCGGCAAAACCGTCTTCCAGCCGGGTCAGCCCGGTCTCCCGCGCTTTCTTTGTCTCCTCGTCCGCGTTGCCGATGTGAATGACCGTGGCGAGTTCAACAAGCCCCGAGGCCCTTGCAGCTGCCACAGCTTCATCCTGGCCACCATATTTTTCAAATGCTTCGCCAAGCTCGCGAAAGGCCTCCTGAAAAGGCCCTTCCATGCTCTGCTGCTGGATAATCCCCATGCTGCCGCCGGGAGCAGCAACGTATTCAAGCCCGAGATGCGTTGCGAGGGGTGAGAACACTTCATGACGAAAAGCGAGATCGTCTACCATGCCGCGCATGTATCGGGCCGCCATCTTCAAAATCAGCGGTTTGCCAACAAACCAACCGATCACCCCGGCAATGATGAACCCAAAAATGCCGAGGGCTGACGATAGGACAAAAGCCAGCATCAGTGCGACCATGCCGACAAAACAGCCGGGTCCGTAGGTCCCATTGATCGGGTTCATCTCTTGAATCCGCGCCTTGGCGTTTGCCAGTTGCGGTAGCACATCCCGTTCGACGATACGCCGGGTGCCATCAAATCCTGCTCGTCGCTCGATCGCGTCCCAGGACATTGGAACAATCGGTATTTTTGACATGCATGTCCCCTTCCCCGAACAGTGTAATCCGGTTGATCACGATTGCCCAACACCGCAAGGCATCCTACCTAGCGAGCAATGACAAACCAAAGCAGCACATATGCCCCTTCCTGATCAGGCAATCTCCGTTCGTAATCTTGAGAAGACTTATCCCGCCATGGGCAAAGTCGAAGCGAAGCGTGCGCTGAAAGGGCTCACTCTCGATATCGAAAGAGGCTCGATTTTCGGACTCCTCGGCCCGAACGGCGCTGGCAAATCCACCTTCATCAACATTCTCGCGGGGCTCGTGACCAAGACGAGCGGCGAAGTCAGCATCTGGGGGATGGATGTTGATCGCTATCCGCGCCAGTCCCGCGCAGCGCTTGGCGTCGTGAACCAGGAGATCGTTACTGATCCTTTTTTTACGCCGGCAGAGACGCTGGAGTTGATGGCAGGCTATTATGGCGTTCCCGAGCGTCAGCGGCGCACTGTTGAAATCCTCGAAGCGGTTGGGCTCGGCGACAAAAAGGACGCCTACACACGCCAGCTTTCAGGGGGCATGAAGCGTCGCCTCATGGTGGCCAAGGCGCTCGTCCACAACCCGCCGGTGCTGATCCTCGATGAGCCGACCGCAGGCGTTGACGTGGAGCTTCGCCGGAGCCTCTGGGAGTATGTCGGTGAGCTGCACAAGGCCGGCACGACGATCATCCTCACCACGCACTATCTGGAAGAAGCCGAGGAGCTTTGCGACACCATCGCCATCGTCAACCATGGCGAGATCATCGCTTCGGAGCCAACGCCGCAGCTGCTCAAGCGTCTCGACCACAAGACCCTGACGGTCACCCCGCGGGAGCCCATTTCCGCCGTTCCGGAAACCCTCGCGGACCTTGAAACAGCGATCCGGACTGACGGCACGCTCGCAATTACATACCGGAAGTCCAAAACCGGCATTGGCCGCCTTTTGGAGCAAGTCCGCGCTTCCGGCATCGGCATTGCTGACCTCGCCACCGAAGAGCCAGACCTTGAAGACGTATTCGTGGCGCTGACCAGCGATGGATAAGCCGCCGCCATCCATGGAAGAGCGGCTCACCCGCCTGCTGCACCATCGGTCAGAGGGCCTCACCCGCGGCGAGGCCATTGGCTTGCCCATTCAGCATACGAGCGCGTTCTACCTTCCGGATGACCCCAAAGACGGCGACTACAGCTATACGCGAGACGGCAACCCGACCTGGACAGGCGTTGAGGCACAGCTTTCGATCCTCGAAGCCGCGCCCGCCTTGGCCTTCCCGTCCGGCATGGCCGCGATCTCGGCAATCATGCTGACGGAGCTCCGGCCCGGCGACACGCTCATCATGCCGAGCGACGGCTATTACGGCGTCCGCGCATTTGCCACCGAAGTGCTGGTGCCGTTCGGCATCGAGGTCATCCATTGGCCGACAGCGGACTACGCCAACGCCCCCCTCGGCGGCGCAAAACTGGTTCTCGTCGAAAGCCCGTCCAATCCGGGACTTGATGCCTGCGACATCGCCGCGCTCACCGCCCGCGCCCACGAAGCCGGTGCTCGCGTCGCCTTCGATAATACAACCATGACGCCCCTCCTCCAGCAGCCGCTCGACCTCGGCGTGGATCTTGTTGCCGTCTCGGACACAAAAGCGATGTCCGGCCACGGGGACGTGCTGTTCGGTCATGTGGCCTCACGGGACGCGGAGGCCATGAAGCGGATCGCCACCTGGCGAAAGGTTTCCGGTGCCATTCCCGGCCCCGCCGAGGCTGCGCTCGTCCATCGCGGCCTCGAAACGCTGGAGGTAAGACTCGATCGGATGTGCGCCACCGCGGGCGCAATCGCGCCGAGGCTCGTCGCCCACGCCGCCGTGCACGATGTCCGGTATCCTGGCCTTATCGATGATCCGTCCCATGACCTCCTGGCACAAAATGCACAGGGCTTCGGCTTCATCATCGGGTTCTGCCTTGCAGACAAAGCAGAGGCGGAGAGGTTTCTCGCGGCCTGTACCGCTATCACCTCCGCGACCAGTTTCGGCAGCGTCCACACCTCGGCGGATCGCCGCGCGCGGTGGGGAGAAGCGGTGGATGAGGGCTTTATCCGGCTGTCGGTGGGCTGCGAACCGGTCGAGCCGCTCTGGGCGGATATAGAGCGGGCGCTTGGGGCGATTTAGGGAAACGGGAAACTCGGTCTGCTTTGGGCGAGGTTCGGGACACTAGAAAGCGGCAGAGAACCTGCCGAGAGCTAGTCTTGCCCAATCCTCACGAATTTCCTTTGTCTCTCGCTGATCAAAAACGAACACAACCGCTCTCTCCTTCAAAACACCAACCGCGCCGATTCCTGGTGTCATCGTTGGTGTTTTGCGAAGCCGTCTATCCGACGGATTGATTACGGTCCGGCGACCTCGTGGCCCCTCTCGCGGAGCATGGTGATGACGCTGTCGGGGCCCGCAAGGTGCGCTGCGCCCACGGCGATCAGAATGTTCCCCTCGCCTTCCAGCATTGCCTCGATGCGCGGCACCCAGCGGACATTCCGGTTCACCAGCAGTTCGTCATAATAGGCTTCGCTGCCGAAGGCTTCGGGCGTCACTTCTTCGCCGATTCCCTCAACGTCACCGGCGAGCCACATCTCCACCAGTTCATCAATGTCTTCGATGAACTGATCAACGAGGCCGTCTGCCCCCAGTTCTTCGAAATCGTCCTGGGATGTCCGGATCACATTGAATTGCTCTTCCAGGCTCATGGAGGCAAGGCCGCCGAGTTGTTCTTCCACCGTTTCCATCTCGCAGAGTGTCTTGCCAGACAGGAGCACATCCGGATGCATGGAAAACTCGACGCCCTCGACGAGACCCGCTCGGCTGGCGATGTATTGCTCGATGGTCAATCCAGCGAACCAGGGCTGCATAACGTTCATGCTGGGAAACGGAATGCCGAGTTCCTCGGCAATGGCTCGGATTTCCTCGGTTTCCTCCTTGTCGAGGTAGTCCGTCATCTTCTCTCCCGGAGGCATAATTCCCCGGCTGAAGGTCATGCTCAAAACTTCCATGGCGCGGCCGACGGCGTCGACTTCGAAACAGACACTATCAGCGGCCTTGAACGCAGACTTGATACGGTCTGTTCGCCATTCTGTTTCCGGCGGCAGAAGGTGAACCGTGCCAAGAATGTTGATCGTCGTGTCTTCGTCGGAGAGGGTCCACATTGCGGGCTCAGCCTCAGCGGCAAAGCCCGAAACTGCCAAAACAGCTGCGGCGACAAGGGATTTGTACATCGGCGTCTCCACTGGATAGGTGATGTTCGCCTACAATCTGTCTGTTGTGTGACCAAAGTCTTGCAGCTGATCCTGAAGGCTCCCCTCGCCCACGAGGTGCGCAGCTCCCACCGCGACCACAAACTGCCCGGATTCTGCCGCCAGCAGCGCATCAATCTGGCGCGCCCAGTTCGCGTTGCGCCCTGTCAGCATGATGGCGGTGGCGTCCTCTGAGATGAAAGTTTCATCCTCCGCCACAAGCTCTGCAAGCGCGGCGACATCGCCTTCCACCCATTCGTCAATCATATCGTCCAGTATGTTGGGTTCGTCTTCAATCTGGCGTGCGGTTTCGACCAGCATTTCAATCTGCGTCGCTTCCGAAATGCTGGCGAGCAATTCGATTTGCTCAACGCCGGTTTCCAGATAGCGCAAGGGCACATTGCCACGATTTGCTTCCTCGGTCAGAACACTCTCGACACCGGAATCCTGATCATATCCCTGCTGATTCAAATGAAGGTCAGCAAGTTGGATTGATGCGAGCCAGGGCTGCATATTATCAATGCCCGCAGCCGGAATTCCAAATAATTCAAGGGCTTCTTGAACTTCTCGCTGTTGATCGCTGTTCAGACGTTGGGAGAGCGTCGAACCGTCTGTGTAGAGGCCCAGCTCGGTTACGGCGCGTACCAGCGATGTCTGTGCAGTTGTGCTGTCGACATCGGCCTCGAAGTAGACGGCGTCCGCACCACGAACAATTTCGCGCACCTCATCGCTCAACCAGTCGAGATCGGGTTTCAGGACGTGGACCGTACCAAACATGAATACGGTCGTATCTTCATCGGCTACGCGCCAGAGGGCGGGACCTTCGACATTTCCGTCACCAGCAAACTCGGCGGCATTTGCGGAAGATTCGACCGGCGTCTCGAGCGGAGAAGGATCGCTCGCGGGTTCCGACGGGGCAGAACATGCTGCGAAAAAAACACATCCTGAAAACAGGAGCGACAGACTTTGAGCGCGCATGGAAAATCCCTTTTTCGATTCAGTATGCCCTTTGAAGATGTAAGGTCTGTTTTAACATCCCGCTAGCGGCGAGTTCAGGAAATGCACGGCAAGCACTGAGCGTTATTGCAATCTTCTCGCAGTTGAGGTGACATTCCGATTGGTCTGGGATATGTGTCTAGTTAAGATGACAGTTTCGAATGACTCCGAAGAATTTGTAATTCTCGTTGATGAGGCGGACCGGTTCACCGGCACAGGGCCCAAGCTTGAGACCCACCTTGAAGGCCTGCTCCACCGGGCGTTTTCGATCTTTATATTCGACGATACCGGCCGGACGCTGATCCAGCGACGAGCCATGACGAAGTACCATTCGGGCGGGCTCTGGGCGAATACGTGCTGCGGGCATCCGCGGCCGGGCGAGTCAATCGCTGCAGCTGCGAGCCGGCGCCTCATGGAAGAGCTTGGCTTCAAGGCCGACCTGTTCTTCGGATTTCACAGTCGATACCGCGCGGATCTCGATCACGATATGGTGGAAAACGAGTTCGTGCATGTGCTTTTCGGGGTGAGCGACGCCGCCTGCTACCCGGAGCCAACAGAGGTTTCAGAGGTCGATTACTGTCACCTGGAAGACCTGAGAGATGCAGCATTGTGTAACGGTTCGGCGCAAACGGTTTGGCTGCGTCACTATCTCGATACGCATTTCGATGAAATACTGGAGCTGAGACAGAAAAGCAGCCTCGCCACAATTTCAAACCTTTCTACATCTACCTACGTTTAGGGAGAGCAAAATCTACTTGGCCCATAGTGTTTTGGCGCTAAGTTGCAAACCAATCAGAATATGCCAGGAGGATCAAATGGCACTGAAACTAACAGATACGGCAATTGCGGCTGTGCTTGCTGCATCACTCGTTGCATGTGGTGGCTCTGAGTCTTCGGAGAGCACGGCACCAGCAGCCGAGGCTGCAGCAGATGCCGCTGCAGAAGTTGAGAGCG
>JBCCIW010000054.1:0-15274 GCA_039028055.1 Pseudomonadota bacterium
ATTTTGTGCCGGCATTCATCGCCCTAGGCGTGGTGGCGCTGATCCCGGTCGCTTACAAGAAAATCTTCAAGAAGGGCGCAGCCGCTTAACCGGCCGTCACGTATAAGGAACGGAACAATGACCGCTGCAACACTTTCAGCAAGAGACATGAGCGCCGAACTCTCACGTGAAGTCTCCCAACGCATTGATAAGGCAAGCCACAAGACCTCCGACGATGGCAAACGCGAGATCAAAGCAGACATAGTGATCATCGGAGCAGGCTCCGCGGGCCTCTCAACGGCCTACGTGGCGGCAAACCTCGGCCTGACCACGGTCCTGTTCGAAGGCGCAAAAATGGGTGGCGACTGCCTCAACTATGGCTGCGTACCGTCCAAGGCACTCCTCGCCGCAGGCAAGGCTGCCTATGACGCCCGCAACACGGAAAAGTACGGCGTCAGCGTCGGCACCGAACCTGTCACCGATTGGGAGAAGGTAAAGGCGCACATCGCGGGCGTGATCGGAAGCATAGCTCCCGTGGACAGCGTCGAACGCTATCAGAGTTTCGGCACCATCGTGGTCAGCGAGTATGCTCGATTCGAAGACGACAAGACCGTCGTATCAGATAGTGTTCGCGTCACTGGCCGCCGCATTATAGTGGCTACAGGATCGACAGCATTTATTCCGCCAATCCCTGGCCTCGACAGTGTTCCCTATCTGACCAATCACTCGATTTTCGAAGCGCCTGAATTCCCGAAGGAACTCATCGTCCTCGGCGGCGGGCCCATCGGCATAGAAATGGCCCAAGCCTTCCAGCGCCTCGGTTCGAAAGTCACGGTCATCGAAATGGGCCGGGCCCTCGCTCGCGCCGATGCAGACCAGGCGGCCGTCGCGCTTGAAGAACTTCGCAAGGAAGGCATCAAGATCCTTGAAGGTTACAAGGCAGTGGAAGTCACAGGCGAAGCTGGCAATGTAAGCGTCCGCACAGAAACCCAGGATGGTGGTGGTGAGACCGTTACCGGCACAGATATTCTCGTCGCCGTCGGGCGTCGCACATTCCTTGATGGCCTTGATGTTGAGAAGGCGAATGTGAAGACGGAACGCGGCTCCGTCGTCACCAAGCCAAACATGCGGTCAGTATCAAACCCGCGCGTGTGGGCGCTCGGAGATGCGGCGGGCCAGGCCCAGTTCACCCACTGGGCAAACCACCATGCCGGCATATTTACCCGCGCGGCCTTCTTCAAGACGCCGGGCAATGACGCTGAAGCCACGCCGCTTCCTGCCGTCACCTATATGCAGCCGGAAATCGCCCAGCTCGGCATGACGGAAGCCGAAGCGCGCGCGGAATACGGCGACAAGGTCACGGTTGGAAAATTCCCTTTCCATGAAAACGATCGTGCGATCGCTGAAAGAAAAACAGTAGGTGAAGTAAAGATCATCTGGCTGAACAACCGCAAGAAAACCATTCTGGGCGCATCTATTCTCGGCGAAGGTGCCGGTGACTTGTTGCAAATGGTGTCCGTGGCCATGGCCAATGGCCTTGGCGCAGGCGGTTTGATCAAACATGTCTCGCCATATCCGACACGTGCAGAGGCTGTAAAACGAGCGGTTTCGAGCTCCGATGCATTCGCTGGTGCCCTGTTCAGCGAACGCACAAAAGGCCTCGTAGGCTTGCTTCAGAAGATACCGTGATCTAGTCCCCAACTGGGCAAGGTAAATCAGAGGTTCTGCAAGCATGTCGCTGCTCGAACCAAAAGGGACCGGTTGGCGGGACAGTTTGTCCGTCAAGCTTCTGGCACTGACAATAGGTGCCATACTGCTGATCGAACTCGTAATATTTATCCCGTCGGCTGTTAGCCGGCGGGATGCATGGCTTAACGAGCGCACTCAGGCTGCCCGCATCGCTGCCCTTGCGCTCGAAGCAGCTCCAAGCCAGCGCGTGTCAGAAGAGCTCGCCCAACAGCTCCTCGACAATGCGGAAGTGGTTACCGTAGCTGAACTAGGAGGCGGTATCCGTCAGTTACTTCTGGCACCGGACAGACCGATATCAACTCCAATGCGGACCGTCGACTTGACCGAAAACGGCGACGGGTACGTCACCCGGCTTGGACATACGATCGGAACCACGTTTAGCGCGGAAAACCTCACATTGCGCATTGTCGACGAAAGCAATGAAGAAGGATTTTTAATAGAGGTTCTTGTTCCGGAGGCTCCACTTCGACAGGATCTGAGCGGTTTCAGTCATCGCATCGTTGGCCTGTCACTTCTGATTGCTATCTTTGCAGGAACCCTCGTCTATCTGGTCCTTCTTCGCCTCGTCGTAGACCCCATGCGCTCGGTGACTGAGGCAATCCTTCGCTTCAGCAAAGACCCCAGCAAAATCACCCCCCCTAAAGATCGATCAAACCGCCGGGATGAAATAGGTCTCGCCCAGAACGCGCTTTCCGACATGGAGCAAGTGGTCTCCGACGCCTTTCGGGAACGTCAGCGGCTTGCTCGCCTGGGCCAGGCCGTTGCGAAGATCAATCACGATCTCCGGAACTCGCTGGCGGCCGCGCAGCTGGTCTCTGATGGTCTCTCAATGTCCGATGATCCAAGAGTCAAGAAAGCCGCCCCACGTCTGGAGCGGGCTTTGGAACGCGCGATCAACCTGACCCAGAACACACTCCAATATGGCAAGGCAGAGACACCAAAGCCTGTGTTCCAGACCGTAAATCTTCATGACGCCGTTGAAGAAGCGGCTGCCGAGGCGCTCGCAGGTTCGCAGGGTCTCACCTGGGAAAACAAGGTCCCTGAAAACGATACAGCTGAGGCCGATCCCGACCATATTCACCGTATCGTCTCCAATCTCCTCCGTAATGCTGGCCAGGCCACTCTTGAAGCCAAACCGGACGATGGCTGTGTGAGTGTGGAAAGATGTGAGCAAGGTCTCCGCCTCATCGATAATGGCCCTGGCTTGCCAACCAAAGCGCGGGACAATCTCTTCAGAGCCTTCTCCGGAAGTGTGGCCGAGGGCGGCACGGGCCTCGGCCTGACCATTGCCCGCGACCTTGCCCGGGTGATGGGCGGCGACATCACGCTGGAAAACACGGGCCCGGACGGAACCACATTTTTGGTAACTCTACCGAATTGACTTGGCCGATCACGAAACGGCCGCATAAACTATTGGAACACTTTAAGGGAAAGCCTAGACATGTGCGATGAAACCACCGACCGGGAACTCGACGCCTATCTTGAAAAGAAGGCCCTGACACGACGAAGCTTCGCCGTCGGCGCGTCCGCGGCGATCGCTTCCACCAGCCTGCTCCCAGCTGCCTGTGCCGCCCCAAAATTTGAAACCAGCGAGCTTTCCGAGCGCGAAGTGTCCGTGCCTACTCCCGACGGGACTGCGGATGCCCTTTTCATACATCCGAGCGAAGGAAGCCATGCGGCCGTTATCATCTGGCCGGACATTCACGGCGTTCGCCCCGCTTTCTTTGATATGGCGAGGCGGCTCGCAGGTGACGGCTACAGCGTTCTGGCCGTAAACCCCTATTACCGCACCCATACTGGACGGCTCTTCTTCGACGGGGAAAGCTTCCGCGATGAAGGCGGACGGGAGCGTGTCACTCCGCATTATTCAGCGCTCTCGCCTGAAACTGTCGCCACCGATGCGAACGCCCTGACTGCATGGCTCGATGACCAGTCAGCGGTTGACTCCTCTCGAGGCATCGGAGCCGTTGGTTTCTGCATGACCGGCTCGTGGACCTTGCGGGCCGCCGCCGCAGTGCCAGGTCGAGTAAAGGCCCCATGTTCCTTCCACGGAGGAGGTCTCGTCACCGAAGAAGAAGACAGCCCGCATCTATTGGCAGATAAGATTACCGGCGGCGTGCTGATCGCGATCGCAGAGAATGACCATGAGCGGGCTCCAGAGGCGCAGGGCACCCTGATCGCAGCATTCGACGCTCCCGGTGTGCCCGCAGAAATCGAGGTCTACGCAGATGCCATGCATGGCTGGGTTCCGACCGACTCCCGGGCCCATAACCTAGAACAGTCCGAGCGGGCCTGGAGCCGAATGCTTGCGCTCTTTGAAGCACAGCTGAGTTAGCCAGAAAAAGCCCTACTCGACGGCGAGGGCGATTCCTTCCCGTCGGGGGTCGGCACCACCCTCGAGGCCATCTTCGCGAACCACAATCACATGGAGCCCGGAGTTCTCGCCGCGCCGCTCACGCACATCATAGCCTCGCTCTTTCAGCATATCAGCAATCGCTTGACCGTTCCCGCGATCAACTTCCACACTCACGGGCTGTCCGCGCGCAATAATATTGGGGAACTCCGCGGAGGCCTGTGCTGTCATCCCCCAGTCAAGGACACCCACCAGCGTTTTGGCCACGTAAGCGACAATGGAATTCCCGCCCGGTGAGCCTGTGACCATGAACAGATCGCCGTCCTGATCGAACACCATGGTCGGTGACATGGAAGACCTTGGCCGTTTCCCCGCCGCTGGAGCGTTAGCAACGGCTTTGCCATTGATTTCAGGGGTTCGCGCAAAATCTGTTAGCTCATTATTTAATAGAAACCCGGCAGCCCAACGCGACGACCCGAACGGAGCCTCCACAGTCGCCGTCATTGAGACGGCGTTACCGTTTTGATCAATAATTGAAATATGCGTCGTGCCGGGAGCATCTTCCGTAGTGTCTCGCCCCCACCTGTCCACAATCGACCCGCGCCCGAGAACCTCGCCCGGATCGCCGGGCCGCGGCGTGGCATCGGGTACACCGCGCTGCTCCGCCCGGGCATCAAGATAATCTGGATTGATCAGATCCTCGCTCGGCACCTCCACAAAATCTGCATCGGCCACATAGTGATCGCGATCCGCATAGGCGAGGCGCTGGGCCTCGACGAAGGTCACCAATCGGTCATCCTCGGTCACATCGCCATCAGGCAGGAGACGGTCATAAAGACCAACGATCATGTTTTCGGCAACACCACCCGATGAGGGTGGCGGGGCTGAACAGACCCTGTAAGTCCGAAACGCTCCACAAAGCGCACGCCTCTGTTTGACTGTGTAAGCTGCAAGATCCTCAACCGTCATGGACCCGGCGTCCGGTCCCGCGGACGCCGCCGCGACAATAGATTCAGCGATCGCGCCGCTGTAAAACCCTTGTGCGCCATTATCGGCAACAGCCCGCAGCGTCGCGGCGTACTCCGGATTATCCCTAAAGTCCCCTTCAGCCAACGGCTCTCCATCAGGATAAAAGTACCCTGCCGTGGCAGGGTTATCGTCCAATTGAGTGGCCCGGCGCAAACCCTCACCCGCAAGCAAACCGGCCAGCCGGGGCGAAACCACAAATCCTTCCTCTGCCAGCCGGATACCTTCCGCGAACAAGCTCGACCATTCGGCAACACCGAAGGCCTCATGCGCAGCCTCATAAAGAGCCACTTGACCGGGAACACCGACAGCTCGCCCAGACTGCCAGGCGTCAAGAAAACCCATTGTCTCGCCATCTTTCAGAAACAGGTCCGGCCCCACCCCGGCTGGTGCTGTCTCACGGCCATCGAAGACCGTTAGCTCACCACTCTCCCGTTCGTAAACGACCATGAACGCCCCGCCTCCGAGGCCTGAGCTTTGCGGCTCCACGAGCCCCAGAACAGAATGTACGGCAATGGCAGCATCGACAGCATGCCCGCCAGCACGCAGAACTTGAAGGCCAGCTTCAACAGCCCTCGGATCAGCCGCCGCAACCATGCCGCCTTTGGTCCAGCCGTCAGATGCCTCGGCGACCTCGAGGGCATTATCTGCGGGAGGAATGGCTTCCGGCGAAGTGCACGCAGTCAGCAGTGCAGCAACGATTAGATGTCCAGGAAAGCGCATTCATCATCCTCCGGCTTGGCGGGATCCCGAGCGCACCATAAGAAGAAGCACGCGGAAGCGAAAGGCTTGTATTCATGGCGAAACCTGGAGAGCGCAACCTGATAACCGACGTCGATGGAATATCTGTCGGAAACGCCGAAGATATCGATGTAAAAACCGGCTCAACAGTCATTCTGGCAGATCAGCCTGCCACAGCTGCTGTATGCGTCGCTGGCGGTGGTCCGGGAACACGCGAGACGGATCTTCTGCACGCCGGAACGCTGGTCGATGCGGTCGACGCCATATGCCTTTCAGGAGGCAGCGCATTCGGACTGGCTGCGGCAGACGGCGTCGCCGCAGGTTTGAAAGCAGCCGGAAGAGGCTTTGGCCTGGTCGACCAACCCGACGTGCCAAAAACGCCTATCGTGCCTGCCGCCATTCTTTACGATCTCGCAAATCGTGGAAACAAGGACTGGGGCGACACATCCCCTTACCCCGCATTAGGTCGTGCCGCCTTTGAAGGTGCCTCAGCAGAATTCGCGCTGGGCCCTGCAGGAGCCGGCTTCGGCGCATTGGCGGGGAAGCACCCCGGCGGGCTCGGATCAGCGAGTATCCAAACCAATGATGGTATGACGATTGGGGCAATCGCCGCGGTCAACTGCTTCGGGTCCGTATTCATGCCGGGAACCGACTGTTTCTGGGCATGGCCTTTTGAGATAGATGGCGAATTCGGTGGTGTCCGGCCACCTTCGGATTACGCTGCAGACGCAGACAATTGGGGCGAAGCGAAGGTTAATCCAGGCCTAGGTCAAAACACCACAATCGCCTGCGTCGCGACAGACGTTACGTTAACGAAAGACCAGGCGCAGCGAGTCGGCCAAATGGCATTGTCAGGCTTCTCAAGGGCAATTAGACCCGTATTCGCCCCCTTCGACGGAGATGCCGTGTTCGTCTTGTCGACCGGAAGAGTGCCAGTCACTGAGAACGAAGCGCTCACCATCTCACGCATCGGCGAGTTATCCGCCTCAACCCTAGCGCGAGCAATTGCCCGTGGCGTCCATACCTCACAGGAGATCAGGAAAGACTCGACAACTCCTGCAGGTTGAGTGCATACTAATATTGCGAGTGGATTGGGGTGCCCATGGCATCTCAAAAGAGAGAATGAGGGATGTCGGAAGAGCTTGAAAATAAGCTCTACTTGGAAATCGAACCCGTTGATGAGAGCGCCTTCGCAGAAGCCGTTCGACGGGGCAGCATCGCTGAACTCAAATCCGTACTGCTCGCGTCAGCTGATGCCGAGCAGCGCGACCTGGTGGAAAAGCTTTTGCCACCGGAACTTGTTGCAACTGACAGAGATGATTTTGATCTTATTTGATTGCCGTTATCAGACGGCTTGGCCTAGGCTTTTACGATTTCGGCAAAGTCGAGCGGGTCCACATTTCCTCCGCTAAGAACAATACCAATCGTCTTACCCCGTGTTTCCAACTTTCCGGAGAGCAGCGCTGCCAGAGCCACCGCACCTCCAGGCTCTACCACGAGCTTCATCTCGGAAAAGGCGAACCGCATGGCGTCCCGAACGTCATCGTCGCTAACGGACAGCCCGCCCTTCAAGTTCTCTATATTGATGGGAAATGTTAGCTCCCCGGGTATGGGCGAGAGCAAGGCGTCACAGATCGATCGCGCATCGGGATCAATTCCAACGCGCTGACCCGCTTCAAATGACCGTTTGTGATCTTCGAAACCAACTGGTTCGACACTGTACACATCGATATCCGGAAAGGTGGATTTGATAGCGATCGACGATCCGGCAACAAGCCCGCCGCCGCCACAACAAACGAGTAGCGCGTCTGGCGTCAAACCTATATCTGCCAGCTGCTGGGCAATCTCCAATCCGCAGGTGCCCTGGCCAGCGATAATGCCCGGATCATCATAGGATGGAACAAGCACGGCGTTACGAGACAGCGCCAGATCGCGCCCAATATCTTCTCTGCTCTCCGTGTAGCGGTCATAGTGGACGATCTCGGCACCATAACTCTTTGTTCCATCGATCTTCACCATGGGGGCATCACTTGGCATTACGATGGCCGCGCGAATGCCAAGTATCTTCGCTGCAGCAGCTACCCCCTGGGCGTGATTACCCGAAGACCAGGCAACGACACCGCCCGCTTTTTCGTCATCAGTAAGCTGGGAAAGACGATTAAACGCACCGCGAAACTTGAACGAGCCCGTGCGCTGCAAATTCTCCGGCTTCACGTAGACCTTCGCGCCGACCCGCCCGTCCAGCGCAGCGAAGCTTAGCAACGGCGTTCGAACTGCGTAGTCCGCAATCCGCTCTGCAGCGAATTCTATGTCAAGAAGGGACACAAGCTGGACTTTGTCATTAGTCGACGATGCAGAAGAATCGTAGAGCCCGCTCATCGTTCGTGCCTCGCTGTGTTTCGCAATACCTGGCTCCCAGCCGCAAACCACGCTGCCAACGCGCCATGCTGATCAGGGGTAATTGGGGAAACCACAGTGGCGGTCCGAGGAGGATTCGAACCCCCGACCCCTTGATTCGTAGTCAAGTACTCTATCCAGCTGAGCTATCGGACCGCGTTTGTGAGCGGCGACACATAGCGCCGTGCCGGGCACGTTGCAAGACGTGAAGTAACATGGCCTCACTCCACGTCTGTATTAGCCTTGTGACCACCCAGATTTTCAAAGCTCAAACAGCAAGGTAGCGCTCAATGGGTTGTACCTGAGGATCAGTTCGCTCGACTATGGTTAAGCAAAAAATCGATGTTTACGCTCTCTGGCAATCCCATCGTCCGAAGCAGCGATAAGCCGCTGCTTTTCCAACATTTTCTCGCGCCGGAGCCAAGTGAAACAGCAGGCGGAGCCACAAAGTTATTAACACTTTGAACACTAAATGTGGATATCCGAATTTTTATAGACACAACATATTGCGTTTAAGCGGCAAATCGCTGAGAGTGATTCTCAAGGCAGCGTCGCAAACGGCGCAAAGAAAAAGACATTGGAAGTTTGGCAGGGGCCCAGACTTCCAAATTCCAAACCAAGGGTTCAAGGAGCATCATTGCTATGCAGATTCAACGGCAATTCACGACGGCGGGGCAGTCACCATATGCGGACATCAGCTTTCGCGAGGCGAAGAGTGAGATTCGAAATCCCGATGGATCCATTGTGTTCCAGCTTGAAGGTATCCAGGTGCCCGACGACTGGAGTCAGGTGGCGAGCGACATCATCGCCCAGAAATATTTCCGTAAGGCCGGTGTCCCTGCACGCTTGAAAAAAGTCGAAGAGAATTCAGTACCCTCATGGCTGTGGCGGTCGGTCGCCGACGAGAAGGCCCTCGCCGAGCTGCCGGAAGATGAGCGCTATGGCCCGGAGCGCGATTCGCGCCAGGTTTTCAGTCGTCTCGCCGGAACATGGACCTATTGGGGCTGGAAGGGCGGATACTTCAACTCAGAAGAAGACGCCCTCGCCTTCCGGGATGAGCTTGCTTTCATGCTGGCCACCCAGCGCGTCGCACCGAACTCACCGCAATGGTTCAATACGGGCCTCCATTGGGCCTACGGCATCGATGGGCCGGGCCAGGGCCACTACTATGTGAACCCGGAAACCGGCAAGCTAACCAAGTCCAAATCTTCCTACGAGCACCCACAGCCCCACGCCTGCTTCATCCAGAGTGTTGATGATGACCTTGTGAACGAAGGCGGCATCATGGATCTCTGGGTCCGCGAAGCCCGCCTCTTTAAATATGGCTCAGGCACGGGCTCGAACTTCTCTTTCATCCGCGGCGAAGGCGAAAAGCTTTCCGGCGGCGGCACATCTTCCGGCCTGATGAGCTTCCTCCGCATCGGCGACCGGGCAGCGGGGGCCATCAAGTCCGGCGGCACGACACGCCGCGCAGCGAAGATGGTCGTTGTCGACGTCGACCACCCCGATATCGAAACGTATATCGACTGGAAGGTGAAAGAGGAGCAGAAAGTTGCCGCCCTCGTCACCGGTTCCAAAATCGTCAAGAAGCACCTCGCTGCCATTATGGACGCCTGCGTCAACGCTGAGGATGATGGCGACGACCGCTACGATCCCAAAGCAAACATCACACTGAAAAAAGCTGTCCGCGCTGCCAAGAAGGAACTCGTGCCGGAAAACTACATCTTCCGCGTCATCCAGTTTGCGAAGCAGGGCTACACCAATATCGAGTTCTCGACCTACGACACGGACTGGGATTCCGAAGCCTACAGCACGGTTGCGGGCCAGAACTCCAACAATTCGGTCTCCATCACCGACGACTTCCTCCGCTCGGTCGAAACTGGCGGCACATGGAACCTCACCTCCCGCACCACCGGCGAGACGATGAAGACTGTCGATTCCCGCGACCTCTGGGAAAAGATCGGCCATGCTGCCTGGGCCTCTGCCGATCCGGGTCTCCACTTCAACACCACCATGAATGACTGGCACACCTGCCCGTCCGCCGGCCGCATCCGCGCATCCAATCCGTGTTCGGAGTACATGTTCCTCGACGACACGGCCTGCAACCTCGCCTCCCTGAACCTCATCAAATACAAGGGCGAGGACGGCCAGGTCGACATCGAAGCCTATGAACACTCCGTCCGCCTCTGGACCATCGTGCTCGAAATCTCCGTTGCCATGGCGCAGTTCCCGTCGAAGCAGATCGCGAAACTCTCCTATGAGTACCGCACCCTCGGCCTCGGCTATGCGAACATTGGCGGCCTTCTGATGACCGCCGGCATTCCCTACGACTCCGATGAAGGCCGCGCCATTTGCGGTGCCCTCACCGCCATCATGACCGGCGTGTCCTATGCGACGAGCGCCGAAATGGCCTCCGAGCTTGGCCCCTTCCCGGGCTACAAAGCGAACGCAGAGAATATGCTCCGCGTCATGCGCAACCACCGCAACGCCGCCTATGGCAACATCGCCGGCTACGACGCCCTGAGCGTCAATCCCGTGCCCCTCGACGCGGCCAATTGCCCGGACGAGCGCCTCGTAGACCACGCTGCCAAAGCCTGGGACAATGCCGTTAAGCTTGGCGAAGCCCACGGTTACAGGAATGCGCAAGCGACGGTGATCGCGCCAACGGGCACCATCGGCCTAGTCATGGACTGTGACACCACGGGCATCGAGCCAGACTTCGCCCTCGTGAAGTTCAAGAAGCTCGCCGGCGGCGGTTACTTCAAGATCATCAACCGCGCCGTACCGGAAGCCCTGGCAAATCTCGGCTACCGCCCATCGGACGTTGGTGAGATCGAAGCCTATGCCGTCGGCCACGGCTCCCTCGCCCAGGCCCCCGGCGTCAACCACGCCAAGCTGCAGGCGAAAGGCTTCACCGATGAAGCGATTGAAAAGCTCGAAGCTGGCCTCGCCTCCGCCTTCGACATCAAGTTCGCCTTCAATCGCTGGACCCTTGGAGACGACATTTGCAAGGAACTCGGCTTCACCGAAGAGCAGCTGAACGATCAAACATTCGAGATGCTTCCTGCCCTCGGCTTCACCCGGGAAGAAATCGAGATGGCAAACGAGCATGCCTGCGGAACAATGACGCTGGAGGGTGCCCCGCACCTGAAGGAAGAGCACTATCCCGTCTTCGACTGCGCCAATCCCTGCGGCACGAAAGGTAAACGCTTTCTTTCAGCGGAAAGCCATATCCGCATGATGGCCGCGGCTCAGCCTTTCATTTCGGGCGCGATATCCAAGACAATCAACATGCCGAACTCTGCGACTGTTGAAGATTGCAAAAACGCTTATATGCTCTCATGGAAGCTGGCGTTGAAGGCGAATGCGCTCTACCGCGACGGCTCAAAACTGTCGCAGCCGCTGAATGCCCAGCTCCTGTCCGATAACGACAGTGATGAGGACGAGGCAGAGGACGCATTGGAGACGCTGATCGCTGCGCCGAAAGCCGTTCAGGCCCAGGCCGTGGCAGAGAAAATCGTCGAGCGGATCATCGAAAAGGAAGTTCGCTCCCGCGAAATGCTTCCCGATCGCCGCAAGGGCTACACCCAGAAAGCCCGCGTCGGTGGGCACAAGGTATATCTCACCACGGGCGAATACGGTGACGGCCGCCTCGGCGAGATTTTCATCGATATGCATAAGGAAGGCGCTGCTTTCCGCGCGATGATGAACAACTTCGCCATCGGCATCTCCCTCGGCCTCCAATATGGCGTGCCGCTGGAAGAATATGTCGACGCTTTCACCTTCACGCGGTTTGAGCCAGCTGGCCTCGTTCAAGGCAATGAGACGATCAAGAATGCTACATCCATTCTCGATTACATCTTCCGGGAACTGGCCGTGTCCTATCTTGGTCGCAACGACCTAGCTCACGTGCAGCCAAGCAATGAACCCGGCTCAACGACCCTGGGCGAAGGCGAAGATGCCGAGAAGCCATTCTCACCGTCGCCCGTTTCTGCCGGGCTCGTGAGGTCGCAAACCCCACAGCACCTGCAGGTTGTTGGCGGCTCCGGTTCCAACTCGTCCGGAGGATTGCCGGCATCAGCACCCTCAGACCAGAGGACATCGGCCTCATTGGCCATGAACGGTTCTGCCGCGCTAAAGTTAGCTCCCGTAGAAGACATGCAACCGCAGGAAGCACCGGCACCGGAATCAGCTCCTGCGCCGGAGTCCCGAGAAGATGAACTTCGCACGATTGCCCGGGCACAGGGCTATGAAGGGGAGAATTGCAGCGAATGCGGCAATTTCACCATGGTTCGTAACGGCACATGTCTGAAATGCGTCACCTGCGGGTCCACCAGCGGCTGTTCCTGACGGAAATCAGCATAAATCCTGCGGATTTCGCGTTGCACAATAAGCATATGAGAACACCCGGCTTTCTAGCCGGGTGTTCTTGTTTTAGGGGCATTCTGCAGCGACAAATCAAAGATAATACGGGCCGTACCTCTTTGTGACCGGACTGTTAGAATTTGATCAAGCAACTGATTATATGGGATATTTTTCGAATCCGACCTCACAAAATCGGACAAGATCCGGACACTCGGCCCAAAAAACCGGACAACCTATCCACAGCTTTCGATAAAACTGTCCCCCCACTTATCCAACATCGGCAAATTGCCTGATTACCCGTATCAGGCGACAGGAAAGCTCGCTTAAACCCTTTTGCGATGATATATACTTTCAGCTGACAGAAAGCTGTTGTCGCGTTGACGTTCGTGGGCGGAATTAGTCTTTGAATTTGAACGCGTTTCGCATAAATACGGTGATGCGGACGACAGTAAAATGTGCACACCCGTACGGGTATCGCACACACCAAAATGGTGAGACCGAACCAATCGCTTCAAAGGAAGCGTTGGAAACCGGCTCGCCGCCGCGGTGGGCCATCATTGGCCACTTATGTCAGCTATAGGCACTCAGCCACCAGGGATAATCCGAAACATCCATGGTGAAACAGGGAAGAACGGAGCGAAGTTGGAAGGCTCGAACGAACATCTGCTTTACGATCCGGAACGGGAGCACAGCTCCTGTGGCGTGGGATTCCTCACGCGCAAAGATGGCGTGCAGACCCATGATGTTCTGAGAAAAGCCCACGAAGCACTCTGCGCCGTACCCCATCGCGGCGGAATGTCATCCGAGGGCGTCGGCGACGGAGCCGGCATCTCCTTCGATATCTCCGTCGCTCTGTTTTCGAAGCTCACAGGACGTACGCTCAAGCCCGAAGCCTTCGGCGTCGGTAATTTCTTCCTTCCCGAGGACGAAGACTGCCGGACAGAAGCGATTGAACTGATCGAGTCCTGCTTCAGGAAGGCGGGAATGAGCGTGCTTCTGCGCCGCGAAGTCCCGGTCAACTCAAAGGTAATCGAACCGCGCGGTGTCAAACTGCAGCTTCCGATTATGCAATGGGTGTTCGAGAACGAAAAAAATCCCAAGGCCGGTCGCCGGTTCGACAAAGCCATCTACAAGTTGCTTCTGGCCATCGAAGCGAAAGCCTACCCAAACCCCGACATGACAGGGCTTTATCCCCTGTCACTCTCTGCCCAGATGCAGGTGCTGAAAGGCCGTTTGAATTCCTGGGAGATCATCCCCTACTTCGCAGATCTGAATGACCCAGACCATGCCATTCACACAGTGTATTTCCACACGCGGTTCTCGACCAATACGGACCCGCATCCATCAATGGCCCAGCCCTTCCGGCTGATGGCCCACAATGGCGAGCTGAACACGGACAAGAAAAACCGCCTGTCCGAAGCAGCCGTAGCCCTCGCCCGGAACAGCGCCATCATTCGCCCGAAGGGCCAGTCCGACAGCTGCCGCCTCGACCAGACCCTCAGCGCCCGCGTCTATCAGGACGACCTTGATCTCGTGACCGCGGTCGTCTCCATGATGCCGCCAGCCTGGGAGAACGATCACACCCTCTCCCCGGCCGTACGCGCCATGCTGGAGTACTTTTCCCTCTATGAAGAAAAGAATGACGGCCCGGCCGCGCTGATCTTCGGCAATGGCCGCATCATTGGCGCACGCCTCGACCGTCTCGGACTGCGCCCGCTCCGCTCGGTCGAAACCGAGGAGTATCTCGCCGTGATGTCCGAGGCCGGACAAATCGCCTTTCCACCAGAAACCGTCCTCCGCCGCGGCCGCATCGAGTCCGGTGGCATGCTGTTCTACGACCATAAGAAACAGCGCGCCTACAACACCGTTCAGTCGCTTGAAATGCTGGCAAAGCGCAAGGATTACCCGGCACTGCTGGATAAGGCGCGCGTCCACATCAGTGACCTTGGCGACGCCGGCGACGAAGACATCCTCGAACATACGCTGGATTATGACGGCGACCTAAGCATTCCGGCGCTCTATGTTGCCTACAATCACAATCAGGAAAGCTTCAAGTTCCTGATGGACCCGATGCTCGCAAGCGGTAGCGAGAAGGTCTCGGCCATGGGCTACGGCAACGCCATCAACGCCCTGTCGGACAATGAAGGTGGTGTCGCTAAATATTTCAGCCAGCGCTTTGCGCAGGTCACCAACCCGCCGCTCGACTCCATTCGGGAAGCCGACGGCATGACCTTGCGCGTCGCTCTCGGCGAGAAGCCCCACGAGGGCCTGACCGGGTCAAAACAGATCGTGGTCGACTCGCCGATCCTCCGAATGGCGGACATTCTGAAGATCAAGAGCCAGTCAGACGCGCCGTGGGCCGCCTTCGACGCGCTGTACCAGCCGGTCTTCGGTCATCCGGCAGCCAATGAAGCCGCGCTTGTCGAGGGCATCGACACCATTGCCAATAGTGTCGTCGACTTCGCACGAGAATCCGGTGGCATAGCCATCATCACGGACCGCCACGCCAGCAGCAGCCATGCCGCAATCCCGATGACGATTATCGTCTCGGCCATCAATCAGCGGCTCATCGAAGAAGGGCTTCGCCTTAAGGTGTCGCTCATCGTTGAAAGCGGACAGATCAGCTCCTCTCACCACATTGCCTGCGCCCTCGGATTTGGCGCA
>JBCCIW010000055.1:0-14940 GCA_039028055.1 Pseudomonadota bacterium
CACGATTTCATCCTCATCGCATACAAGCGTGCCGGAGTTCGGTTCTCCTTCGACCGCTTCGTCGAAACTCGACAGAACGCGGATCGGCACACCATGATTCATGGCTAATTCTACGGAGCGGGTCTGCAGCACTTTCGCGCCGAGGGACGCCATCTCCAGCATCTCTTCATAGGAAATTTTCGGGATGCGCTGGGCTTTCGACACAATCCTCGGATCGGTCGTGTAGACTCCATCGACATCGGTATAGATATCGCAGGACTTCGCGCCTAGCGCTGCGGCCACGGCTACGGCGCTCGTGTCGGATCCGCCCCGGCCAAGCGTTGCCACGCGGCCGTTTCGAGTCACGCCCTGGAAACCGGCAATCACGGCGACTTCGCCCGCATCCACAGAATCCGGCAATTGCGCGCCTTCGAAGCCGGCGATCCGCGCGCTGCCATGGGCATCGGTGGTCTGCATGGCAAGCTGCCAGCCGAGCCAGCTGCGCGCCTTCAGGCCCCGTCGCCGCAACGCGAGCGCCAGCAAACCGCTGGTGACCTGTTCCCCGGACGCGACCACCACGTCGTATTCATCGTCGAATTCGCCGCCAGCAAGATCGCCACCGGCCGCGCCGCGGGCATAGTCGACGAGCTTGTTCGTTTCCCCGGCCATGGCGGAGACAATGACAGCGAGCCCATCACCCGATTTCGCACGGGCCGCGACCACATCGGCCACGTGGGCGATGCGGTCGAGGTCCGCGACGGACGTGCCGCCAAATTTCAATACTGTGCGCGCCATTGCCGAACAGCGTCTCCTTGCCCATTTGTTCTATGAGTTGCCGCTTTGTAAGGGGCACGAGCGCCCGAAGCAAATGGAGACAAGGTCCATCATGGTGAAAACCATCGAAAACGATACAAAACAGCCGGTTCGGCCCAGTATTGACGCAGACGAAGTCGCGAAATTCACGGCCATCGCCGACGAATGGTGGGATCCGAAGGGCAAATTTCGCCCCCTGCACAAATTCAACCCGACGCGTCTCAGCTTCATTCGCGACCGCGCCGAACAGCATTTCGGCCTCGACCGGTCCGCGCGTAAGCCCCTGTCGGGATTGAGATTACTGGATATTGGCTGCGGCGGCGGCCTCGTCTCGGAGCCGATGGCCCGTCTTGGCGCATCCGTGACCGGCATCGATGCTTCCGAGGCCAACATCAAGACCGCCCTCACCCATGCAGCGACCTCCGGCCTCGACATCGATTACCGCGCGGGCACCGTCGAAGGCCTGCTCGAAGCGGGCGAGCCGCCGTTCGACATCGTGCTCAACCTCGAAGTGGTGGAGCATGTGGCCAATCCGGCCGACTTCCTGAAAACCTCCGCCAATCTCGTCGCGCCCGGCGGTATCATCATCCTCGCCACGCTGAACCGCACGGCGAAAGCCTTCGCCCTTGCCATTGTCGGTGCGGAATACGTCCTCGGCTGGCTACCGCGCGGCACGCATGAGTGGAACAAGTTCCTGAAGCCCGAAGAGCTCGCCGGGCCCCTCAGCGAAGCGGGCATGGTGGCTGAGCCCGCTTTCGGTGTTGCATATAATCCGCTCACAGATGCGTGGGGCCTCTCGAAAGACCCGAGTGTGAACTATATGTTAGTCGCGACCCGGCCTGCCGGGTAAAATCCGGGACACGCAACACAAGTAGAGTAATCGCTCCTCGTCATGGCTATCGAGACGCCCCACTCCCTGCTCGATTTCTGGATCGGGCCCGCGGCCAACGACCCCGACGCTGCCGGGGCAAAGGGGAAGCTCTGGTTCACCAAGTCCTTCGAGACCGATCACCTGATCGCCGAGCGCTTCCTGCCGACCCTGTCCGCCCTCGCCTCGGGCCTCGCATATGAGTGGGCCGTCGCCTCGCCCGAGGGCCGCCTCGCCGCGATCATCGGGCTTGACCAGTTCAGCCGGAACATCTTCCGCGACATGCCCGACGCCTTTGCCAATGACGCCGTCGCCCTCGACCTGGCCACCCACGGCATCCTCCTAGCCGTCGACATGGAGATGACCGAAGTGGAGCGGCAATTCTTCTATCTGCCGCTGGAACACTCCGAACGCCTCGCCGATCAGGAGCTCTGCGTCAAAGCCTTCACCGGCGCGGCCGCCTCGGCCCGAGAGCCCTTCCGGGCCCACATGGAGGACGCCCTTCTCTGGGCCGAAAAACATAAGGCGGTGATCGAGCGGTTCGGCCGCTTCCCCCACCGAAACACAATCCTCGGCCGCACGAGCAATGCCGAGGAAGAAGCCTGGATCCGGGAGAATGGCGGGTTTTAGGGATCAGACCATTTTATGGGTCGCAGTATAATCGTCGATCCACGCAACAAACATGTCTCTTGTTTGATCGCCCCCAAGTTTTGCGGCAATCTCCTCCGCGGCTTTGGGAAAACTTGCGGGTTTTTTTCCGGACAGCTCGAAACCTCTCTTAGAAGCTAATTCCAATAGCCGATCACGGGCATCAGCAGCCTTCCAAGACACCCGTTTTTGCGCGGCTTGCATGTCTTTCAACCATTGAGGTTTTGGAGGCGCAGGCTTTCTCGCCCTTTTTGGTTTTGGAGGAAACGCAGCTTCAAGAATTTCTTGTCTTGTTGCCGTTCCCAATTCGCCAGCAAAAGAAATGAGTTGCGCTTCGGATAGCTTGTATCTGCCACGGGTGAGACGCTGAAGCGCTTCCGCATTTTCCTGTGAGATCATTTTAGTTTTGCATTCCTAGCTCGCTCACCAGTTCTTCTGATGCGGCCCTTAAGTCTGTCCTAATTGCATTGCTACCTAGTCCGCCGTGATAGGCAAGATTCGCTGTTAGATCGCTTACCGCGGGTGGGGCCGGGCTAGCGACCAAACGCTTTGAATGAGCTATTCGGGAATCTAAGATCTTGCGGCGCCACTTTGCATCAAAATCCTGTTTCTCCCTAAGTTCTCGTTCGACTTCGTCTTCCTCGCCTCTCTTCACGCCGTTCATTATGGCAAGTTGCTTTAACTTGGCTGGCTCCAGCTCAAAACGGTCGAGGAGTAAATCGAGTAAGGTTAGACCGTGTTTGGCGAATCTGTCTGGACGCACCGGAGCTAATACGTGAGTTGAATTCATCAAAGCGAACTCGGTCATCATAGAGGCTCCGGGATTCACATCGATAACGATCAGATCATATATATTACGAAAATGATCAATTAGCCGTCTCAAGTTCCCTATAAGACGACTGTCGCTCGAGTTGTCAGCGGCTCGCCCTCGCAAAAAGTAAGTAATGATCTCGAAGCTGCCTGGAACTAGGTCGATACGAAATCCATCAGGTTGCGGTATCTCTTTCAACGGCACCACGCAATTCTCGGCAACTATACTAATCTGCCGAGCATCCGGCGGGGCATTTCGATTATCGTGGGTATCTCCAAATCCTCGAAACATATTCATGACCGTGCGCCCGCTATTGAAAGCTGCAGCCATTCGGCTTTCATCCAGTATAAGTTGTGTGAGATTATGTTGAGGATCGAAGTCGATTAGAAGCACGGACTTTTTTTGGAATTCGTGAACTGCACCAGACAAGTTTGCCGCGAGAATAGTTTTACCGACACCACCTTTGACGTTCAGCATAGTTATAACTGGGGACTGCTTTTTGTTGACTGCCTTTTTGACGGCCCTGACTAGCTCCTCCTTTTTGTGCGGGAAGAAAACTAAGCCCACGGAAATACGGCATTGGTTTCCGAGCCAGGAAGTTTCAGGAAATTCCACTGGACCAAATGAAATCAGAACAATGGGTATGCCGCGCTCAACAGCGTGATTGATTTCTCGATCAACCCAGTCAGCGTTTTTGGTGTTGGCCGTATAAATTACCAATAGGCACCTAGAAGACTCGATCGCGTCAAAAATCGTATTTGTGAGATATTCGCCGGGCTGCAGATCTTGAGTATCGACCCAAACATCAATGTCGTTTTCTGAAAGCAGCTCTTTGACTTGATCTTTTCTTTTAGAATCTTCGTGCGCGTAACTTATGAAAACATTTGGCATGGTTTTCCCCCAAACTCCCAACCTCATCACTTAACCATAAGTTAACTTCCCCGCTCAAGTTGAAAGTCGGTTCTGGCTATCCGAAAAGCTGATCACCCAAAAGGCGAGCCCTCCCCGCCTTGACCTGCCCTATCGTCAGTCCGTGCTAGTGTCATCGAAGACAAAACACGAGGGAGACCGACGCCATGCTGACAGTTCATTTTGCGCCGAATTCGCGGGCGGGCCGTATCATCTGGCTGATGGAGGAGCTTGGCCTCGACTACGAGGTTAACACCCTCGCCTTCCACCCGAGCGCCCTGAAATCCGATGAACACCGCGCGCGCCATCCCCTCGGGCGCATCCCTGTGCTGGAGGATGGCGACGTTACGATTTACGAGTCCGGGGCGATCATCGAGTATGTGCTGGCGCGCCACGCCAATAATGAGGGGGATGGCGGCCTTAAACCGGCGGTCGATGCGCCGGAGTTCCCCGCCTACCTCCAATGGTTCCACTACTGCGAAGGCATGGTGATGCCGCCGATCAACACGATTGTCGTGCAGACGATCCTCCTGCCCGAGGACCGGCGCGACGCCGCTGCCCTCGGTCAGGCCCAGCGCCTGCTCACCAAAGCCCTCGCCCCCGTGGACGACACTCTTGCGGGGAAGGACTATCTGATCGGTGATTTCTCTGCGGCGGACCTGATGCTCGGCCATGCGGCCTTCATGGCGAACCGCCTCGGCTGCGTGCCGGACGAGATGGCCAACCTCAAAGCCTATGTGCAGCGGATTTCCGAGCGCCCAGCCTTCCAGACGGCGATCACGATGCAGTAGTCCCTGTCAGACCGCAGTGCGGCTGCTTGACACTTCTCGGAAACCCGTAAACCAGACACATCTATCCCCGCAAAACACCAACCGCGCCAAAACTTGGTGTGTTCATTGGTGTCCGGAGAGGAGTGTTTGATGTTCGGATTGCCGCTCTATGAGAGCGTTTGCCTGGGGCTGGTCATTGCTGGCGCGCTCATCTTTCTGTCCCTGTTTTTCATCACGGCCCCCTATGGACGGCACAATCGCGACGGCTGGGGCCCGCAGATGAATGAGCGCTTCGGCTGGATGGTGATGGAGCTTGTCTCGCCGGTGATGTTCCTCACCTTTTTCTGGCGCGGCGGCGAAGTGCAGACGACGGCGAGCCTCACCCTGATGGCGATGTTCTGCGGCCATTATGTCTACCGCGCTCTGATCTATCCATGGCGGATCAAGTCGACGCGGAATGTGCCGGTGGCGACCGTGCTGATGGCCTGCTTCTTCAATCTGTTCAACGGGTCGATCAATGGATGGGCAGCGGGCCATGCCGCACACCTCACCGATGAATGGCTGTCCCAGCCCTATTTCTATGTGGGCATCGCCCTCTTCGCCTTCGGCATGTGGCTGAACCTTGATTCAGATGCGATTTTGCGACGCCTGCGCAAGCCTGGCGAGACCGACTACAAGATCCCGCAGGGCGGCGGCTTCCGCCTCGTGACAAGCCCGAACTATCTGGGCGAAATCCTCGAATGGGCCGGCTTTGCCCTGGCGGGTTGCACATGGGCGGGCGCGGCCTTTGCCTTTTTCACGTTCGCGAACCTCGCCCCGCGCGGTGCCAGTCACCATCGCTGGTACCTTGAAAAATTTGAGGATTATCCGAAGGGGCGGAAGGCCGTTATTCCTCTCCTGTGGTGATCCCGCGCCGAACGCTGTCGGCGCATGGATCTCGCTCAAGGCTGGCTGTCTTGCCGCGCTAGTCCGCCAGCAGCGCCGCCTTCAGTTCCTCTCCCTTGGCCTCTCTAAGCGCTGCGCATAGCCGGCCGCGCTCCACGCCCTGGGCAAGGGGTCGCTCATAGCCGGGGATCAGATCGGCTTTACTGGTAAAGAAGGCTTCGGCCGCATTGATCGCATCCGTCGTGCAGAAAACGCCTGTGATATTAGGTACTTGCGGCTTTCGAACCTCGGGAATGCGCGCGATCAGGTCATCGAATTTGGTCTTGAAGCGCGCCCAGGCGGCGTCGCTGACGGCCGCGTCGCCGCTGCCGATCGCGGCATAGTAGATGAACAGCGCTTCCTGGCCCTGGAACTCAGTGCCCAGCGTCGTGTCGAGCAGGGCCATGACGTCGTCCTCGCCGCCATTGCGCGCCAGCGTGTTGTAGATGCCGCGGCGTTCGAACTGGTTGTCGGAGGCTTTGGCAACGGCGAGCGCGGCGTCGAAGAACTCCGATCCGCCTTCAGCGACACCGACGGCGATCCCGTTATTGATCTCCGCGGGGCTGAGGGCACTCGAATCCGCGTCGCCGCTGAGGCCAACAAAGGCGCGGGCGCGCTCGTTCAAATCGCTGCGAAGCTCGGCATTCTCTGCCGTGGCGATCAACGTGCCGTAGACACGCTGGAGGAGAAGCGTCTCGCCGTCGCTCAGATCGTCGCGAGCGGTGAGGCTTTCGTAAAGCGGGAAGTAGGTCTCCCCGACCCAGGTGCGCATGGCCGCTTTGCCGTCGGTGTCCAGGATGCCGATCAGCCCCCCGAGATCTCCAATCGGCTCATTCGCCGCATCCCACGATCCAGTTGTGGTGGCTTGCAAACCGGCCAGCATGGCCTCGGCAGAAACGTCGCCGGCGCGGAACCCGGCCACGAGGCTGTCACCGAAAATCAGCTGCTCCCCGGCAGACAGGTCCGCATAGCTCTCAGACAAAGCGGTCCAGTTGTCACCGCCAGTGCCAAAGCGCCAGTACCCCTTACCCCCCGCATTCGGCATCACCCAATCCGGGCACCCTTCTTCCAGGCGGATATCAGTGCTCGCCTCTTCAAGCAGTTCGGACACCTGAACCGTTTCGCCATTGACGGACGCCGTCATTGCGAACGGCACACTCCAGGACTCGTCCGGTGAGATCGCCGAGCCAAGCGGCGCATATCGTTCCTGCGTGACCGTCACTGTTGCAGTACTTCCAACGATCGGACAGCTGACAGACACATCAAGATACGGAATGCCGGGCTGAAAGATGAAAGACCGGAAGGCCGGCACAACGCCCGGGTTGCCAGATCCGTCTGCGAGGGACGTCATGAAATCATTGACGTCGGCGACACCATCTTCGAAGCGGCGCATGTGGAGGCGCATGCCCTCCCGGAACGCCTCTTCCCCGAGATAGCTCTCGAACATCGACAGCACGTGGCCGCCCTTGGAGTAAGTTATGCCGTCGAACGCCGATAGGATATCGCCGTTGGAATTGATCGGATTACGGATCTGTCGTGCTGAGGCGAGGCTGTCGGCGCCCATGGCTCCTATTCCGCGCACCGTTGGTTGTCGATCGAAGCCGCCTTCGGCGTCATAGGCATGCATCGTCTTGTAGGCCATCCATGTGGCGAACGCCTCATTCAGCCAGATATCATCCCACCACACCGGCGTAACGAGATTTCCGAACCACTGGTGCGCCAGCTCGTGGGCATGGATGACGAAGATACGGCGCTTGCGGGCAAGAGATGTGCGCTCGTTGATCAGAAGCGCGGCTTCCCGATAGATAATCGCTCCGGCGTTCTCCATGGCACCATAGGCGAAATCCGGCGCGGCGATCAGATCAAGCTTTGCGTACGGGTACGGATAATCGAAGTACTCTTCCTGGATGCGCAGGAGATCATAGGTCGTGTCGGTCGCTTCTCTCAGCTGATCGCCCTTCCCGGCCGCTGCAAAGGATCTGAAGGCAACATCGCGGTCCCGGATCTCGTTTGCCGGGATAGAGTCGGCGATCAGTTCATCGTAGGGCCCAACCGCAAGCGCCACCAAATAGGACTGAATCGGCCGCGTGGGCGCGAACTCATGGCGCACCCAGCCGTCATCGAGTTCGGCGGCTGCAACTTCCGGCGCGTTGGTAATGACCTTGTTGCCCGCGGGTGCCGTTACGGTCAGCGTCCACGGCGTCTTGAATCTCGGTTCGTCGAAGCTCGGCACCATGCGACGTGCATCAATCGCTTCCATCTGCGAGGCAAGATAGGGCTCGCCATTGGCGAAGACCTTGTACAGACCAGCAAGCCCGAAATTATAGGGCGCGTCGTATTCGATCCGAAGCATGGCTTCACCGGCGGGCAACTCACTGGCGAAATTCAGACGCGAAACGCCTCCCTCGGCAAGATCGCCCTCGAACTCTGCGGACACAGCGATGTCGCCCTGATAGACGGCCATGGCCGAAGACACATCAGGGCCAAGCGAGTGCAGGTAGATCGTATCGGTGGCTTCATCGAGCTGCACGGTGATCCGCACGGTGCCCGAGAAGCGTTCCTCGGACGGATCTGTCCTGAGATCAATTTCATAGGCTGTTGGCGTCACCCCTTCCGGCAACTGCCCTGTAGGGATGCCGGCCTCCTCGGCTGCGAGAAGGTCCTGATCGGTGACAATCACATCCGGCTTGACCTCGACCGGCGTCTCCCGCGCTGGCAGGGGCGCATCATGTTCGGCTTCATAATAGTCACGGACGGTCCCGCAGCCAGCCATCAGCGCGAGAGCCGCGGCACCCGCCAGCAGCTTTGATGTGTTTTTTATTGCGGCCATGGGGCACTCCTGGAATCAGTCTTCCGCTTCGGTCTAGCCGTCTGAACGCCCACTGAGAAGGCCACAACGACCGTGTTACATACGAGACTATCACGTCGAGCAATATAACCTCGCAGGAATTCACCTCTCGGAAACTCCCTGTGGATATCTTGTGCCATTATGAGGCGGTTGTTCCACACACCTATGGATCCCAAGGCTCGGCTTGCGCGGTTGGCGCTCGCTGAGAAGTCCCTTGCCTTTCAAATGATCGAAGTTCCGGACGGCACGTCACATCAGGAAGTGAAACGTCTCGCTCCGGGTGCGTCGGGCGTCGCGCTTATTCATCGGGCCCATGAAGCCATCTATGTTGCCGTCGGCTCCCATGCCATTTGCGAATATCTGGAAGAATCCGGCGAAGGTACATCACTGCTTCCCCGGATGGCAGAGATGCGCGCCGAAGCACGACGCATCTGGCGCTGGTGCGAGGATGAATTTCGCCTTTCGATAGACAACCTTCTCGCCGAGCGAATCACCATCGCCCTGCAGCCGGGGCACACGCCGGACTCCTCGGCACTGCGCATGGGTGCACACGCCTTACGAAGCAGGATGACCTTCCTGAACTATCTTGCGGAAACCCGGCCCTTCATGGCTGGGCGTGTACTGACGGTTGCTGACCTCGCCATCGCTGCACATCTTTCCTGTTTCGACTATTTCGGCGATATCCCATGGGATCTCGCACCCGACCTGCGAGACTGGTACGGTCGCATGAAGTCTAGACCGTCTTTCCGTCCCCTCCTCGAAGAAAAAATCGGCGGATCGCGACCGGCTGAGCACTATGCCGATCTGGAGTACTGTTTCCAGTAGCGTTCTGCCTTCGACTTTTTTCGCAATCCAAGCTAAATAGCGCTCGGAATGTTGAAAGCTCTCCCCTCCCTGACGCGCGAAGCGCACCTAAAGACCCTCGCTCGCGAGATCGGCTTCGATGCGTGCCGTATCACCAGCGTCGAGGATGGCTGGAATGCAGGTGAGCGTCTGGAGGAGTACATCACTGAAGGTCGCCACGGCGACATGGCCTGGATGGAAGACACGCTGGAACGCCGCAAGCATCCTCGCGCCATGTGGCCCGATGCCAGGAGCGCCGTTGTTGTCGCCATCAATTACGGTCCGAATACGGACCCTCTGGCCGTTTTCGAAGAAAAATCGAATGCTGGGATTTCCGTCTATGCTCAGGGCAAGGACTACCACGTCGTCCTTAAGAAGCGCCTGAAGCGACTCGCCCGGGCATTCGCGCGGGAAACCGGCGAAGAGGTGAAAGTCTTTGTCGACACCGCCCCGCTGATGGAAAAGCCCCTGGCTGAACAGTCCGGCATGGGCTGGCAGGGCAAGCACACCAATCTCGTCTCCCGCGACCATGGCTCCTGGCTCTTTCTCGGTGTGATGCTCACGGCCGCCCGCCTGAAACCCGACCCGGTCAAAACCGGCACTTGCGGCTCCTGCACCGCCTGCCTCGATGCCTGCCCGACGAAGGCTTTTCCGGCACCGTTCAAGCTGGATGCCCGGCGCTGCATTTCCTACCTCACCATCGAGAACAAAGGCCCGATCCCGCGCGAATTCCGAAAACCCATGGGCAATCGCGTCTATGGCTGCGATGACTGCCTCTCGGTCTGCCCGTGGAACAAGTTCGCCACCGAAGCCCGCGAAGCCGCCTTCCACGCCCGAGACGCCATGAAGTCCCCGCCCCTCGCAGAGCTTCTGGAGCTTGACGACGCGAATTTCCGTGAACGCCACTCCGGATCGCCGATCAAGCGTATTGGGCGCGACCGATTTGTCCGCAACGCCCTCATTGCTGCTGGCAATTCCGGCGACGACAAGCTGATCGATCCTGTCCTCGCCCTGCAGGAAGACGACAGCCCCCTCGTGCGCGGTGCCGCGATTTGGGCCCTTGCCCGCCTTGATCCCTCCCGATTTGAGGCCGAAAAAGCCATCCGGATGGACCGCGAGGCCGACCCGTCCGTACGCGAGGAGTGGCAGTATGGGGCTCTGGATTAGACGTGCATCCCGGGCGATTCTCATCGCCTTTCTAATCATCAATGCCTACGCGCTGGTCCTCCGCTTTGTTCCGGCGGTCGGCAGCGTACTGATGGTTCAGCGCCACATTGCGGGCGAGACCGTCAGCCGTGACTGGAAACCCCTGCACAAGATCTCGCCCCACCTTGTCCGAGCGGTCATCGCTGCCGAAGACAGCCGCTTCTGCCAGCATGACGGCATCGACCTCGAAGCCATCGACAAGGCCCTTGACGAACGCGCCCGCGGCCAAAGCTCGCGCGGAGCCTCGACCATCACCCAGCAGACCGCAAAGAACATCTTTCTCTGGAATGGCGGCGGCTATGTCCGCAAGGGCGCAGAGGCCTGGTTCGCGACCCTAATTGACTTCGCCTGGGGCAAACCCCGCGTCATGGAAGCCTATCTCAACATCGCCGAATGGGGCGACGGGATCTTCGGGGCCGAAGCCGCCGCACAGAACCGCTTCGGCAAACGGGCGAGCGAACTCACGGAGCGGGAAGCTGCCCTCCTCGCCGCCGTTCTTCCAAGCCCGAACAGATGGCGTGTTGATCCGCCCGGGCCATATGTCCGCCAGCGCACCGGGACGCTACAGGCGCGCATGCGCGTCGTACAGAATGAGGGCTTTGCGGGGTGCGTCTTGGGGTGAGTGAACGGTCTCAAGACATAGTAACATTTCAACCAACGGAGTTCAGGCGTGCGCGAATGTTACGATTTGCCGGAATTATTACAGCACTGCGCCGAGAAGATTTCTGACTGCTGTAAACATCCGAGCAACTTCAAATGTTGCTGCAAAGAGTAGCGGGTAGCCAATTACCTCTCTGCTCTCAAAATACGGTACGATGTCTGTTCGCTCAATCAGCTTTATGGCAGGTTGTCGGAGGATCAATACGATTGACGCCCCTAAAATCCAGCCAATTGCAATATCGTACGGCCAATGCCACCCTAGGATGATCCTCGGAATTGACGAGACAAAAATAGCCCACAGAATTAGGAAGATGCCAGCATTCCGGTGTATCATGAAAAACGCCACGCCCAGACCCATAAAAAGACTAGCATGGTCTGACGGCATGGAGCTAAAGCCGTCACCGGCACCGATAATCTGACCATCATAGAGATTTATTTCGAACCCGGGTGTACGAGCCGGGCGCGGGGAATAGGGAGCATAGTTGGCGATTGCTCGGGTGATCCCGATAATTGGAACCGTCAACAAAAGAGTCGCGGTTAGTGCATTGCGAACTTCAGTTCGCTCAGTTTACGTTTTCGGCCAGAACCAGAGCCCCCAGAAGACCAGCATGAAAGGTAGGGACTTCATTATCGTTGTGTGGGAAAGAGCTATCACAGCATCGAGAATATCCGACCTGCCATTCCAGTAATTGAAGAGGCGAAATATGTACTCGTTCATCTCGGTTCTCCCTACGCACTTGCACTGATTGGACAAGCTAACGTAAAAAAGCACTATTCATGCCATGCATTCAGGGCAGTGACCCAAAAAGGTCACCGCTATCTCTTTATTTTAAGAGCCTTAAGGGACTCCAAAGTTAGATTTTTGCCATTTGTCCGCTTGCGATTGGCCCCGCAGCGGAACCCGTGAAAGTCGCCGCCTCTCCTACGCCGCCGCAGCTTTCGCGATCTTGTGCTCCTCTTCGGTCGCGCCTGACTTCCAGTAGGACGAGATGTAGCGCATCGACTTTTCGGTCTTCAGCTCGTGGCGGAAATAGCGGCGTAGCTCGGCGACCGTAGAGAACTCGCAGGCCACGAATATGCTCGTGTCTCCATCTGGCGAAGGTGCCGCTTTGATAACGTCGATGAGTTCAGTACTCGGAGCATAGGGATCAGCTTTGATGATCCAGTTGATATCGACCCCGGCCGGAGCGTTCAGAGGCTGTTGATCGTCCTTACCCGGAATTTCAACGAACGCCTCGACCTTCACGCCTGGCACCAGGGTTTCCAGACCGGCGGCAAGCGCTGGAAACCCCGTCAGGTCGGCGGCAGCGATAATGCGCTTCACCCCCGCCGTGATCAACTTGGGTGACCCGCACCGTGAAATCACAATCTCGTCGCCAACCTCTGCGCGCTGCGCCCAAGGCCCTACCCGCCCGAGATCACCGTGGACCGCGATATCAACATCAATAGTGCCCGCGTCAGGCGCGATATGGCGGATCGTGTAGGTTCGCATTTCCTTCTTGAAGTTGCCCGCGTCTATGAATTCAGCGAAATCGTACGGAGACTGATCGGCAGCAGGCACAATGAGTTTCAGATGCGCGCCCGGGCAGCTCTCCGAGAAGTTCGTCACCAGATCGCTCTTGAGAGTTACGCGGATCATATGGGGCGTGAGCCGGTTGACCGCCTCGACCGATGCGCGGCCAAAACGGCCATCGAATATGAATTTCGCGATTTTCCTGAGCATGAGACGGGCTCCACTTCCGAAGCGTATTGAGATAGCAACACTCCAGAAATGAGAATGCGTCTCAATATTTCAAGTCGAAGGCGGACTTATCCGTGATTTTGGCAGCGCTGCAAACTCCCTCTATTTAAAACCGACAATGCAGCGGCGATGGCAGGCTTCGTAGAGCGGATGCTCCGCCCGTCCCTCGCTTGCCACAGGTTGAACCTCCACAAGATCCCTGAACCCGACCGCGTGCATGAGGTCGATCAGCGCCCGATAGGTCGGATGATACTCGACGGCAAACCGCCCCTCGGCGTGGTGCGCAGCGTCCTTATTGGTCCGTTGGATGAAGGCCGACACCGGCGCGAGATGCGTGATCGTGTCCACCACGGCGAATTTATCGCAACACTCATAGGTCTTCGCCATCAGCACGTATGGATCCGTAACATGATACAGCAGCCCCAGATTCAGCACGACATCAAACTGCCCACTGACATCGAAGGCATTGCCACATGCAAACGAGGCATTCTGGATCCCGAAATGCGCCTTCAGCAACTCGGCTTTCGCAATGTTCACCTCACGCAGGTCTACCCCGTGGGCCTGCTTCGCGCCGTCGAACACGCACTGCAGACCGAAGTAACCGTGATTGCAGGCCATATCGAGCAAGGTCGTCTCGGCAAAAGACGCACCGGCCAGCTCCTTCACGGCATTACAGATCAGGTGTGACCGATACACCATGCGCTCGAACAAGGGCCGGTATCCCGTCTGGAAACCATCCGTGAGCTGAATAACATAGCTACCCCACGGCTCCAGCGCCGTCGCTTTCCTTTCCAGCTCTGCCCCGTCTGCATCGTCCAACTCCATCCTCGAACACATGAGCGCAGGCGGCCGATTGGGAACCGGCACGTGCAACACTGGCAGGAGATGTTCCCTCTCAAGCAATCCCGCCTTTCGCTGAGTGGCCAGCCACTGGTCATAGCGCGCGCCGCTCTGATCAAGGGGAAAGTCATCTGACATCAATCGAATCTCCGTCGGCGACAGAGACCACTTTGTCGAAGCGGCGACAATAGAGGTTGGGCGGGCTGCGCCAAGGGGGAGTGATGAGGCTGGAGATTGAAAACACGTTTCAGGCGGACCCTGCGACTGCCTTTGGTCAGGGGGCGACAATTCCGAAGTGACGTAGCTAGCATTTGCGGTAGAATGAATTCATGCACGCTTCAACCTTAATGCTTGAACTCATTTCAGTCTTCGAGGACCATGTGCCCGACAAATCGAGTTTAGTGGAACTCAAAGCATGCCTTGAAGATCGAGAGTTTGGCACTGAACGTAGCAGAAACATTTTTAATACCATTCGCGCCAAGACTTTGAAAGCTGAACGACGTGGCCGAGCAGATTTGCTTGTTCAAAGGTCGTTCGAGGAATCCTGCGCGAAAGCACTGTTCAATTTCGGAAGACCGTCCGCTGCCTATGACCCCGACGCCCAGTTCTGGATTGTCCCTCACGGGTTTCGATTGGCAAAACAACTGCAACTTCCTGATGCGCTTGTTGTTGACTTGCTTACGAAGACCTGATGACCGCTTTTGGTCACGCGGAGACAAAACCCCGACGCGCTGATAAAGAGAGAGATGATCAACGATACAAATCGGTTCCGCCGAAAGTCACCTGGTAAGGACGCCGTCATATTCTTAGCGGCATCGGGTTTGATGGCGGCGATCAACGGCGTCTCCAATGCTATTGTGCTTATTTCGTCCTTACTACTTCTCTTCTGCACAGGTGGTTTTTGGTTCTATCTATTTGCGAACAGAAAGAGCACCGATAGTGGGCAATCCCTCATGCTCCCGCTTTCATGTACTGGGGTAGGTTCGACTATTCTAATCGCGGTGCTTCTCTGGATGGAAGCTTGGCAAGAGCTTGCGGTAGCCTTGGTTGGCTCAATCATTTGGGCCAGTTACTGTGCGC
>JBCCIW010000056.1:0-14727 GCA_039028055.1 Pseudomonadota bacterium
AGAGGCCGAGGCTCGGCGAAAAGCGCGCGAGGCTGAACCGGCGAGTGACAAAGATCCTGAAGATGGCGGGCCCAGAGGAGAAGAACCGACACGCTTCGGCGACTGGGAGCGGAAAGGCATCGCCTACGACTTCTAGATTACTCCATGTTTGATCAGACTGTCAGCGCTGGCTTTTGTAGCCTCGAATGCGGGGATAGGCGTCCAGTTCAGCAAACGTCTTGCTTTCTCGTTTGAAGCATTTCTCCGTTTTCCAAGCTCAGGAAGGATCTGTTTCAAAACCGGGTTGAATGTTGCCACAAACCGTACGAGCCCGTTCGCGAGTCTGCGCTTGGGAATTTTACTTGCATAGGACGGGTAGGCTTCTGCCAATTCAGCGCCGAGTTCATCAAACCAGTAAAACTCGTCCGCCGCGATGAAACGTTCCCCCGCTGCCTCGGGCACCTCCATTGCACGAACATGCAGGTCCGCCACGTCGCGCACGTCGACAATCTGAAAGCCAACTTTCGGGACAGCCGGAAGCTTTCCGCCCATCAACTGGGTTACGATCTCTACGGAGGCTGAGAAGTCTCCGCTCATGACGGGGCCGAGTACAGCAACCGGGTTAATGGTTGCGAGTTCAAGACCTTGACCCTCTCCTTTCACATAGTCCCACGCTGCTTTCTCAGCGATCACCTTGGAGCGTGTATAGACCGTGTTGTCCTTATGATTATCGGGATTGCTCCAGTGCTCTTCAGTCAGCGGATCGGGGCGAGAATCACCCCAACCATAGGCGATCGCGGCAACCGAGGAGGTCAGCACGACGCGCTTCACGCCTGCGGCTTTAGATGCTTTCAACGCGCGAAGTGCCCCGTCGCGGGCTGGAACGATCAGCTCATTTGCATCCTTGGGCAGATTACTTGGAATGGGAGAGGCAATGTGCTGGACATACTTACAGCCTTCAACGGCTTCAGCCCAACCGTCATCTTTCACGAGGTCGGCTTCAAAAATCTCAATGTTGACCGGCTCGCCAGCGAATTCGCTGAGTGTCCTGTTCAGCTTCGCACCACTAGCAGCTGAGCGGGCTGTCCCGCGAACATTGTAACCCTTCTTCAGAAGCGCCAATACAGTATGTGACGCAATAAATCCCGTCGCTCCTGTGACGAGGACTGTTTCTCCAGCCATGCTAATTTTTCCCTATTCGTCTATCTCGCCGCCAGATTGGGCGCGTTTTGCACGTTCGCGCAAGGTGATTACCAGCGTTGCCGAAACGATGACCGCCGCGCCAATCCAGACGTTGAGACTTGGAAGAAGCTTGAAAACGATCCAATCCGCTGCAGCTGCCATGGGCAAGCGCAGATAATCAATCGGCGCAAGGAACGACGCGTCACCCACAGCCATTGCGTTAATGTAGAAATACTGACCGGCAACGCCTGTAATGGCCATTGCGATCAGCAAGCCCCACTCGGTGAGCGTCGGAGTTGCAAATTGCAAAAACAGAAATGGAGCCAAAAGCACTGTCGATAAAAGATTACCCCAAATCAGAAGAGTCATCGGGCTATGTGTTGCGGTGAGCGTTTTCACCAGGATAATTGCGAGCGCAAACCCGAGCGCACTCAGAAGGGCGAAAGCTGTCCCACCATCGATAACAAGACCTTCGGCCTCATAGCCCGGCAGGAAAAGTCCGGGCATCACCATGATTAGAATCCCGACAAACCCAGCAGCAACAGCGCCCCAGCGCCAGGCCCCGACCGCCTCCCTCAAAAGAAGCGCCGCCAGAACGGTCAGAAACAGAGAGCGGGCGAAAGATATCGCATTGTACTGCGATAGCGGCAGCGCGTAGGCATCGGAAATCGCAATCATGCCGAAGAGGAACGCAACGGTTCCGAAGAAGCTGCGCGCCATGACCAGCCACGGCCTGCGCAGAACGAGAACGGAGCGCCCCTGCCGGAAGATCACGGGCAGCGTTACGAGGAAACCCACGAAAGCGCGCCAAAAGGCTATTACGCCTGGCTCCTGACTTGCCGACAGAAATTTCGCAAGCGTCAGAAAAATGGTGAACACGACGCCCGACGCGATCAGCCAAAGAGCCCCTTCAATGTTCCGCGGAGACGCTGGAGCATTAACTTCGGATATGCCCGGCGCTGCTGGTTGGGAAGCCATCCCGACCTTGTGGCCTCCGTGCCACCCGAAGGTCAACTAGCCGATGAAAAAGAGCAGGTTCTAACGGCCTTAAGTGACCCGCTCCACCATCATGTGCTTGATGTTGGCGATCGCCTTTGCCGGGTTGAGGCCCTTTGGGCAAACCTGTGCGCAGTTCATAATCGTGTGGCAGCGATAGAGCTTGAATGGATCTTCAAGGTCGTCCAACCGTTCACCCGTCGACTCGTCGCGGCTATCAATCAGCCACCGGTAAGCTTGTAGCAACGCTGCTGGCCCGAGATACTTGTCACCATTCCACCAGTAAGACGGGCAGGAGGTTGAGCACGATGCGCACAAAATGCACTCATAGAGGCCGTCGAGGTGCACGCGGTCTTCTTCAGACTGCTTCCATTCCTTCTCCGGTGACGGTGTGTCTGTCTTCAGGAAGGGCTGAACGTATGCGTGCTGGGCGTAGAAATTTGTAAGGTCCGGGACGAGGTCCCGAACCACCGGCTGGTGTGGAAGCGGCGCGATTGTAATCTTCGACCCGCGGAACTCATCCCAACCCTTGGTACAGGCAATCGTATTCTGCCCACCAATGTTCATGGCGCACGAACCGCAAACACCCTCGCGACACGATCGGCGGAAAGACAAGGTCGGATCAATATCGTTCTTAATATGAATAAGAACATCGAGAATCATCGGGCCGCACTTGTCCAGGTCGACCCAGTAAGTATCCCAGCTCGGATTCTCGCCCGTCGTTGGATCGAACCTGTAAATGCGAAACTTGCGCAGATTTCCCGCGTTGTCTGGTTTCGGCCATTCCTTACCAGACTTCGGTTTGGATCCTTTGGGGAGAGTTAGCTGTACCATACCTGAGCGAACAAATTCCTAGTAAACCCGAGCCTTTGGCTCAATATAGCCAATATCGTTTGACATAGTGTAATCGTGCACTGGGCGGTAATCGATCCGCACACTCCCATCCTCATCGCCCCAGGCGAGGGTGTGCTTCATCCAGTTCTCGTCATCACGGTCCGGGTCGTCTTCCATAGCATGGGCACCTCGGCTTTCCTGCCGATTAGCAGCCGAGCTGACCGTGACAGACGCCTGAACGATCAGGTTGTCGAATTCAAGGGCTTCTACAAGATCTGTATTCCAGATCATTGTGCGGTCTTTGACATCAATTCCTGGAAGTTTCTGGAACACATCATCTATCTTTTCGACGCCTTCCCGCAGGATTTCGCTTGTCCGGAAAACGGCGCAATTCGACTGCATCGCCTTTTGCATTTCAAGACGAAGCTTGGCGACGGGCTGATCGCCCTCAGCGTTCCGCATACGGTCCAAACGCGAGAGATGCTTGTCAGTGTGATCATCCCTCACTTCCGGCTGCGAAGCACCTGCATCGAGCGTCGCACCGCAACGCAGCCCGGCCGCACGGCCGAAAACAACAAGGTCGATCAACGAGTTGGAGCCCAGACGATTTGCGCCGTGTACGGACACACATGCGGCTTCGCCCACCGCCATGAGACCTGGCACAACACTATCCGGGTCGTCGCCCTTCTTCGTGAGCACTTCGCCGTGATAATTTGTCGGTATACCACCCATATTGTAATGAACCGTCGGAAGCACGGGAATCGGCTCACTGGTCACATCTACGCCGGAGAACACACGTGCCGTCTCGGAAATACCAGGAAGTCGTTCCGCAAGGGTCTCCGGCGGCAGGTGATCCAGGTGAAGGAAAATATGATCCCCTTCCTCACCAACGCCGCGGCCTTCTCGGATTTCTATCGTCATTGACCGCGAGACCATATCTCGCGGCGCAAGGTCTTTTACGCTCGGCGCATAGCGCTCCATGAAACGCTCACCGTTCGAATTCGTAAGATACCCGCCCTCGCCACGGGCACCTTCAGTGATCAGACAGCCAGCGCCGTAAATTCCCGTGGGATGAAACTGAATAAACTCCATATCCTGCAGAGGAAGCCCTGCACGCAGAACCATAGCATTCCCGTCTCCGGTGCACGTGTGTGCCGAGGTGCAGGAGAAGAAGGCACGGCCGTATCCGCCGGTCGCCAGAATGGTTCGTTGAGCGCGGAAACGGTGGAGCGTTCCATCGTCTAGCTTCCAGGCTGTCACACCGCGGCAGACGCCCTCATCGTCCATAATCAGATCTAGAGCAAAGTACTCGATGAAGAACTCAGTCTCATTCTTCACGCATTGGCCGTAAAGCGTATGCAGCATAGCGTGACCAGTCCGGTCAGCGGCGGCGCATGTGCGTTGCACGGGCGGCCCTTGACCCATTTCAGTGGTGTGTCCGCCGAACGGGCGCTGATAGATTTTGCCTTGTTTGTTGCGCGAGAAGGGCATGCCCCAGTGTTCAAGTTCATAAACAGCCTGAGGAGCCTCCCTGGCCAGATACTCGATAGCGTCCTGATCGCCGAGCCAGTCTGACCCCTTCACGGTGTCATACATATGCCAACGCCAATCATCAGGCCCCATATTGCCAAGGGATGCAGCAATTCCACCTTGTGCAGCGACCGTGTGAGAGCGCGTTGGGAAAACCTTGGTGATACAGGCCGTCCGCAAACCGGCCTGAGCCGCCCCCAACGCTGCGCGGAGGCCAGATCCACCGGCACCGACTACGACAACATCATAAGTGTGGTCGATGAAGTTGTATTCGCCCATGCCTATCTCTCACCTATCACTACGCGCTGACCTAAGCGGCTGCGAACCAAACTTTCAAAACGGACAATACCGTCGCTGCAAAAACACCAAATGCGAAAAAAGTGTTCAAAATCAAAAGAGCCTGCTTGGTGCTCACTCTAGCGATGTAGTCTTCAATCACGACCTGCATACCTAGACGCATATGATAAAATGCCGCGCCGAGGGCCAAAACCAGAATAATGGCATTCAAAGGTTGCGCCATCCAAGCCGACACGGCGTCAAAGCCGCCCTTCGCCGCTAATAATGCGGAACCGATGAACCACGGCACCAGGATGATGAGGGCAATCGCCGTAACTCGCTGCTTAATGTAGTGATCGGTGCCCTCTCTCGAGGCACCAAGGCCGCGAACGACAGATGTGGGAGTGCGAAGTGATTGGCTCATTTTTGTTTCATCATCCCAGATAGGCGAACAACCAGATCGCAAGCGTGACGAAGACTGCAAAAACGAAATTCAGAATGCTGACCATACTTGCTGCTCTTGGGGCAAACGCTATTCCTGGACCGTCCCAGATCAAATGTCGTATGCCGTTGGCAAAGTGATAGGCCATTGCAGCAGTGAACCCGAACAAAGCGAATTGACCGAACCAGGACAGCAAAAATCCCTCGACGACGGCATATGCCTCTGGACCTGACGCTGCCGAAATCACCCAGGCGGCCAGCAAAACGGTGCCAAAATAAAGCGCGCAGCCGCTTACTCGGTGGCAAATCGATGCAGCCATGGTCCAATGCCACTTCCAGATCTGGACATGCGGCGAGAGCGGCTTTGTATCTACACTATTAGATGTCGCCATCTGTTGCGCCTTTGAACCCTTTCAGCAACTATGCCTCGTAGTTATCCCGACCAGCCATAGTGTCAATCAACGGCCCCGGAGGTTTTGAATGCCCGTTACTAACCTGCGAGTGCTTATATTGGCTTCTAGCATAGCGGCATTTTCAATGGGATTAACTGGCCAGTTCGTCGCGGCACAGGTCATACCGCCCGCTCAGCCAGAATCCCAGACCCTGTATGATAGGGCGACTGTCACCTCTATTCTCGAAGATTATGAGGCTTTTCGACTGGCTTATGATCCCTCTGAGGCGGCACGCCAGCAGGGCAGGCTGCCTCGCAGCTGGCCGAATATGAGCGCGGAAGCCCGCACGGCAAGGCTCGCGCAGGCGCAGGCACTTCTCTATCGCGTTACCGAACTTGGTAGTCGGCACACCATTGATACAGCCATCCTCGAATCCCTTTTGACATCAGAAGTGGCGACGCAATCGTTCGATCCGGACCGCATACCCTTCACGGGCGACTTTGGTTTCTACTCTGAAGCCGTATTCGTACTCGGCCGGGCAAGGATACGTTCCCTCGACGACGCTGAGGATCTGATCGCAAGACTGGAATCCCTTCCGGCCTGGTTCGATCAGCATATCATTAATATGCGCCGAGGTATTGCGACGGGTGTCGTGGCGCATACAGACCCGACCGAAACCATGATCCAGCAGGTTCGCGAGCAGATCGTCGATCGAACTGAAGACAGCGTACTCTTTCGGCCGTTCCTGAATTTGCCGGAGTCAATCGGCCCGGGAGATGCCATTCGAATCCGTGCCGAGGCGGCCGCAGCTACCGGTATTGCAATTGCGGCTTATCAGCGACTCCTTACTTTCATGGAGCGTGAGTATCGGCCTGTGACGCGAGTCTTGCCGGGAATTGTCGCTCTGCCAACCGGGCGCGAGCAATATAGGGCGCTTGTCCGGCAGCACACAACAAGACCCGATTTAACACCCGAAAGGGTGCACGAAATTGGGCGATCCGAGGTGGCGCGCATTCGCCAGCAAATGGAAGAAACCATTGCCGAGACCGATTTCGAAGGCAGCTTCACTGAGTTTCTGGAGTTCCTTCGCACCGATCCGCAATTTTACGCTGACTCCCCTCAGGCTTTGCTGGCTGAGGCTGCGGTTCTGTCAAAGCAGCTGGATGCCGCACTTCCCCAATTCTTTAAAAAACTACCACGGCTCACGTATGGCGTTGCCCCAGTTCCTGGCGATATCGCACCTGGATATACGACCGGGCGCTACGTTGGCGGCGACGCTGCGATCGGTCGTGCCGGCACATACCTCGTGAATACGTATAGGCTCGATCAACGACCACTTTATGAACTTCCGGCTTTGACGGCACACGAAGCTGTTCCAGGCCATCATCTGCAAATCTCTCTGGCACAGGAGCTGGAAAACGTTCCTGAATTCCGACGGGCTTACTACGCCACGGCGTTCGGAGAAGGCTGGGGGCTGTATGCCGAGCGTCTGGCAGGTGAAGCAGGGCTTTATGATACGCCTTACAAGCGCTTCGGAGCTCTATCATACGAAATGTGGAGGGCTTGCCGATTAGTCGCCGATACAGGTCTGCACTGGTATGGATGGTCCCGAGAAGAGGCAGAGGCCTGCTTCCGCGAGAATTCAGCGCTATCTGAACTCAACATCCAAACGGAAGTTACGCGATACATTGGATGGCCTGGTCAGGCTCTTGGCTACAAAATTGGCGAAATCACTATCCGCGAACTTCGAGATGAGGCCGAAAGCAAGCTCGGTGAACGATTCGACATTCGCGACTTCCACGACGTTGTGTTGAGTGAAGGTGCTCTCCCCCTCAACCTTCTGGAAGATCGCATTCAGAACTGGATATCCGATCGAGCGATGCCCTCTGCAGCTGATCGACCCACCGCCCCGTAGCGGAAGTCACTCAGAAAAAGAGCCCTGGGGCTCATCACTATCCGGACGAATATCCAATGCAAGTAACAATCATTGAAACAGGTTTGCCGCCAACAGAGTTGCAAGCGGCGTGGCCTCGCTATCCAGAGATGTTCAAACGGCTGCTTCAGCCCGCGAGCTCCGACCTAACCTTCGAAACGACGTCCCCGGCAATAGGTGATGAACTGCCAGACCCCAAAAACCTAAATGCCATTTTGATCACTGGGTCGGCTTCAGGTGTTTACGACACCGAGCCGTGGATGGAGCCGCTATTTGAATTCATCCGCCGCGCAGCCACTGCAAGAGTCCCGCAATTCGGCATTTGCTTTGGGCACCAGGCGATGGCTCAGGCTCTGGGCGGCAAGGCCGAAAAATCAGAAAAGGGATGGGCCATTGGGCGGAACACCTACACCGCAATCAATCGGACAGAGTGGATGGGTGATATCCCCTCCACATTTTCCCTCGCGGCCAGCCATCAGGACCAGGTCACGAAAGCGCCTCCTCAGACGACGGTTATCGCTACTTCTGAGTTCTGTGAGCTCGCCGGACTGACCTACAACGAGGTGCCCGCGGCCAGCTTGCAACCTCATCCGGAATTCTCAGCTGAATATGGATCGGCTCTGCACGAGACCCGTCGCGGCAGGATCGGTATAGCTCATGTGGAGCGAGCGCTTCACAGCTTCAAGGACCCCCTCGACAGCAGGATCATCGGCGATGCCATGGCCCGGTTCTTCTTATCGCATCGCTCGCATTAATTTCTACGTTTCTGCATACCTGCACAGCTCTTTCGAGGTCCGGTACTAAATGACGGAAGACGATGCTTGCTACGGCCCACAGCTTGCAGTCTAAGGGACAAGCTTGAAAATCACGGGACACTTTCTGCCATGATGCCGAAACCGCTTGCGGATATCGCACCCAACACGCTCGACTTTGAAATTCTTCCCCTGGTGAAACCCACGGGCTTCAGGGAGTATGACGCTCGCTGGTGGTTTAATGGCATCGGCCACGAAAAGGCACCTGAGCTGAACTTCACCGGCGTGCAGGCCCTCGGCCTCGGCATGGCGACCCTGTTTCACGAGCTCGGCGTTGAGCCCAAGGTTGTTACTGGACATGACTTCCGCTCTATCTCCCAACCAATCAAGAACGCACTGATCCTGGGACTCGTGCAGGGTGGATGTGAAGTTCTGGATGTCGGCCTTGCACTCTCCCCGATGGTCTATTGGAGCCAGTTCGAGCTCGATGCCCCCTGCTGCGCTATGGTGACAGCCTCGCACAATGAAAATGGCTGGACCGGCGTGAAGATGGGTGCGGACAAGCCGCTCACCTTTGGCCCAGACGAAATGGGCAGGCTGAAAGAGATTGTTCTTTCAGGTGCATTTGAACCGCGCTCTGGTGGAACCCATCGCCGAGTAGATGACGTCCGCGAGAATTATATTGCGAGTGTCTCTGAGGGCGTCTCAATCAAACGCCCGCTAAAGGTGATAGCCGCCTGTGGGAATGGCACGGCCGGAGCCTTCGCGCCGAAGGCCCTGAAAGCGATGGGCGTCGACGTGATCGAGATGGATTGCAATCTCGACAACACGTTCCCGAAATACAATCCGAATCCGGAAGACTCGGAAATGCTCCACGCCATGGCCGCTGCCGTGAAAGAGCAAGGCGCAGACATCGCCCTCGGTTTTGACGGTGATGGAGATCGCTGCGGCGTCATCGACAATACGGGTGAAGAAATCTTCGCCGACAAGATTGGATTAATGCTGGCTCGCGACCTTTCCCGAGAATATCCGGGCGCGAAATTTGTCGTCGATGTGAAGTCCACAGGCCTCTACAAGACCGATCCTGTGCTGAAGGAAAACGGTTCTGCGGTGGATTATTACAAAACCGGCCACTCCTACATCAAACGCCGCACAACGGACCTTGGTGCCTTGGCAGGCTTTGAAAAGTCGGGGCACTTCTTCTTCCGTCAACCTATCGGACTCGGTTATGATGACGGGCTGATTGCGGCTAAGGCGATCCTCGAAATGCTCGATCGCAACCCGGACAAGACGATGGCGGACCTAAAGGGTGAGCTCGGGGTCGCCTACACCTCCCTCACCATGTCCCCCCACTGCGATGACGAGATCAAATACGAGGTCATCGAGCGCATGGTCGCCGAATATGAGAGCCTGAACAGTACCGAAATCCTCGGCCGCAAAGTCACCGATGTGAACACCGTGAACGGTGCCCGCGTGACGCTGGAGGATGGCTCTTGGGTACTCGTCCGCGCTTCGTCCAACAAGCCAGAGCTTGTTGTGGTCGTCGAAAGCATGGTGTCAGAGGACGATATGCGATCGCTGTTCAGGGATGAGGTGAAACTGCGCCTCGGCAAGCACCCGGAAGTCGGGGAATACAATCAGGAGATCTAGGAACCATTATCGGCGCTTTCGCCGATCGGCTGTTCTTCACCCAAATCTCTTACAATCGGCGTAATCTTGGTTCCCTGAATACCGCCGCCGGCCATCAGGCCCTGCTGGTCAAAGACGAAGGCGTAAATGTCGGCGCGGAGGGTAGTGCTTGTGAAATTTCGGCCAATGCCCTTGTCGGCGATGACAATACTCGGACCGACGCCGATTTCGAAGCCCTCTGAATTATCGAGGTAGGACAGCGCTTCTTCGCTGGTGAAGAAAAGAGCATATCCATATCGCTGGACACCGGCCTGCAATCCATACGACGCCGCTGAACTGTTGTAGTACTCCTCGGTTTCATCCCCAACGAACAGCGCTCCATCGCCTACCTGTCCACCGAAGATGAAACCGCCCTTCACGATGTTCGGAAAGACAAGGACTCCGACTGCTTCTTCTGCCAGATCTGCAGCGGCTTCATTGCTCGCGACGAGGGTTGTCAAAGCAGCTTTAGCATCACGCTCAATCGTAGACGCATTTTCAAGGAACGGGGCCGTTCGGCGCTGGCTCGCGCAAGCGGTCAACGCCGCTGAAACCAGAAGGATGATGCCAGCTTGCAGGATCTTTCGCATCTTTTTTATCTCCGAATACTGTGCCGATGGTGTCACGGCTGCACGTGGTGCGGGTGTCTTATCCCCACGTCTGTTCCACGACAAATCACGCCTTGCCAAGTCGCCCAATTCATTCGCAACGGTATGGGCCTAAAAGGAGGGAAACGTTTTCCCTTGAAATAGCGGCGCGATTCCTGCAACTGCCGCCAAGGCTGGGTTTAGCGGAGAGATGTAATGCGCATCACGATGATAGGGACAGGCTATGTTGGCCTCGTTAGCGGGGCGTGTTTCGCTGATTTCGGGCACACCGTAACTTGCGTCGATAAGGACACCTCGAAGATCGACCGTTTGAACAAGGGCGAGATTCCGATCTTCGAACCCGGCCTGGAACGCCTGGTTGAAACCAATGTGCGCGAAGAGAGGCTGTTCTTTACGACTGAATCCAAGAACGCCATCGCTGAGGCTGATGCCGTGTTCATCGCCGTCGGGACGCCATCGCGCCGAGGTGATGGCCACGCCGACCTGCAATTTGTTTATGCCGTGGCCGAAGAGATCGCAGAACACATGAACGGTTTCACCGTTGTCGTGACAAAGTCGACTGTGCCAGTTGGAACTGGCGACGAAGTTGAAGCCATCATCCGCAAGGCTCGTCCGGATGGCGACTTCGAAGTGGTTTCGAATCCTGAATTCCTTCGCGAAGGCGCGGCGATAAAAGACTTCAAGATTCCTGATCGGATCGTGGTCGGCACCGAGGACGAGCGCGCGCGAGATGTAATGCGCGAAGTGTACCGTCCCCTCTTCCTTAAGGAGAGTCCAATCCTCTTTACGTCGCGGCGAACCTCGGAGCTCATCAAGTATGCCGGGAACGCCTTTCTCGCGGTGAAAATCACCTTCATCAACGAGATGGCCGATCTATGCGAGAAGGTGGGGGCAAACGTTCAGGAAGTCGCCCGCGGCATCGGCCTCGACAATCGGATCGGGTCGAAGTTTCTGAATGCCGGGCCAGGCTACGGCGGATCCTGCTTTCCAAAGGATACACTCGCACTCACAAAAACGGCCAATGATTATAAGGCTCCGGTGCGCATTGTGGACACCGTCGTAAAGGTAAACGCTGATCGAAAGCGGTCCATGGCGGGTAAAGTGATCGATGCTCTTGGGGGCGACGCCAAGGGAAAGAAAATCGGGCTTCTAGGGCTCGCCTTCAAACAGAATACGGACGATATGCGCGATGCTCCATCGCTGGACATTGTTCCAATGCTCACAGAAGCAGGTGCCGAGCTGACCGCTTATGATCCGGAAGCGGGCGATGAAGCCGCGAAGCTATTGCCGGACCTTGCCCTCGCGGGATCTGCCTATGAGGCCGTTGAGGGTGCCGACGCCGTGGTGATCATTACCGAGTGGGATCAATTTCGCGCGCTCGATCTTGAGCGCATCAAGTCTGGAATGCGCGGGACCGCTGTGGTTGATCTTCGCAATATCTATCGACCGGAGGACATGGCGGCCAAAGGCTTCGAGTATACCTCGATTGGACGGCCTTCCAGCTAGGTGTTGCTTTGACCGCCGCCCGAAACCTGATACGCGAGCACCCGGTCCCAAGAGCAGGAGCGCCTAATGAAGTTCTTTGTCGATACCGCCGACACGCAGGAGATCACTGATCTCAACTCGACGGGTCTCGTCGATGGCGTCACCACCAATCCGTCACTCGTTGCGAAATCGGGCAGAGACTTTGCAGATGTGATCGCCGAGATTTGCGGAATCGTGGACGGTCCCGTCAGCGCTGAAGTGCTCGCGACGGACTTTGAAGGCATGATCAGCCAAGGCCGCTCACTCGCGAAGATTGCTTCGAATGTCTGCGTGAAACTGCCGCTTACTTTGGAGGGGTTGAAAGCTTGCCGCACATTGCGGTCCGAAGATATCCAAACCAATGTGACGCTGTGCTTTTCCGCCAATCAGGCCCTTCTCGCAGCCAAAGCCGGTGCAACCTTCATATCCCCCTTCATTGGCCGACTCGACGACATCAATATCGACGGGATGGAACTTATCGAGGACATTCGTACGATCTATGATAATTATGGCTACGAGACCGAGATCCTGGCTGCATCCATCCGCACGGTGAACCATGTGAAAGATGCCGCCCTGGTCGGAGCGGACGTTATGACCGCTCCGCCAGGCGTAATCAAATCCCTCGCAAATCATCCGCTTACGGATAAGGGACTTGCGGCTTTTCTGGCCGATGCAGAGAAGGCGGGGGTTAAGGTTTGAGAATACTCAATGAGAAGCCCGCGAGTTATCCTCGCGAGCAATTTGTTCTTCCGGAATCTATCTAGTTATAGAAAATGAATGTGGATGTCTTCGTCGTTGAGCTACCTTCGGCTGACTTACGAAATGCGCCCGAAGACGAGCTGCTATTCTATTTACAAACGGGTTTGATAGCGAATGAGATCAATATTCTGACAAAGTACTCGTTGTTCGCTCGACCTAAGAATCCAGAGCATAAGGTTGTCGATGACGCGGGTTTTGCTGCTTCATCTTTTATGTGCCGGCTTTTGTCCGGAAAGTGCTTTGAAGCATACAAAGCTATCCAATTACACGGCAAGCTAATGCGAACCTATAGAGATAGCTTCAACGCAAGCCAAAAAGAGCAACTGAGCTATATTCACAGCTTTTTCGGCAAAAAAGCCAACACCGTCACAACCACGCGGAACAAAGTGGCGTTCCATAACGATCTCGATTTTCTGCGAGCAGGCATCCCTACTTTTCTGAAAGAAGAGGGACACCTAGACTACCTGACAGTCGAACAAGGCAACACATTCTTTATGACCTCCGAGAACCTGCTGCTCCACGCAACCTACAATTCTTCCGAGCTGGACGACCCCAAAAAAGCTTTCGAACAGATACTTGATGAACAGCTATCTATAGCGGCAGCGCTTCTAACTGTAGCATTCGGCATATGCAGAGTTTTTTATCAGAGAAACTTTCAACCGAATCCGATTAAGAATGAACAACGGATAACGCTGAATGCCGTATCAGATCTGTTGGATATTCAGCTGCCATTTTTCGCGGTTCCTCTGAGAAAAACTTAAACAGTCACCACAACCTTCCCTTTTGCGCGACGCTCCATGAGTTCGGTTATGGCGTCTGCTGACTCCGCTAATGGATATGTCGATGAGACATGCGGTTTTACCTTGCCGGCATCGTACATTTTGAACAGTTCCCGCACGTTCTGCTTATGGCCTTCCGGATCACGCGCGACCGATGCGCCCCAAAAAACGCCGCGCACATCGCAGGACTTCAGCAGGGTCAAATTGAGGGGCAGTTTTGGAATGCCCGCAGGGAAACCGATCACGAGGAACCGTCCTTCCCAATTCATCGCGCGAAGGGATGGCTCGGCATAGTTTCCGCCTACGGCATCATAGATAATGTCGACGCCGCCGCCGCTCACCTCCTTGATCTGGTTGGAAAGCTCTTTTTGAGCTGCTCGATCGAGTTCCCCACTCGGGTAGACTATGCCTTTGTCCGCGCCTTTGGATATGCAGAAATCTACCTTCTCTTGCGTTGAGCAGGCCGCAATCACTTCGAGGCCCATCGCCTTGCCGAGCTCGACAGCTGCAAGACCGACACCTCCCGCAGCGCCCAGAACTAGAAGTTTTTCACCTGGCTTCGGATCCGCCCTGTCCTTCAGCGCGTAATAGGACGTTCCATAGGTGAGAATGAATGCCGACGCTTCCTCAAAAGGCATGGAATCCGGGATCGGCATCACGCCGTGACCAGCGGCAACCACTTCTTCTGCCATGCCGCCATGCCCGGTTGACGCCAGAACACGGTCGCCGGGTTTAACGTGGGAGACGCCATCACCGACCTCCTTCACCACGCCAGCAACCTCGCCGCCCGGAGAGAACGGCCGGGGCGGCTTGAACTGGTACATGTCCTGAATGATCAGAACGTCCGGATAATTGACGCCGCAGGCTTTAACAGAAATCAGAACCTGCCCCGGACCGACCTCTGGCGAAGGAACATCCTCCAAAACGAGTGTATCAGGGCCGCCTGGCGATTTCGAAAGGATGGCTTTCATGGATCAGGTCCTCTATGCATTGTGTTCTCTTGACTGGTGCGACCCTAGCGGCCTGAAACGCGAAGGAAAAGCGCCTTGCAAAAAGAAGAGGATCCTGACGTGA
>JBCCIW010000057.1:0-14662 GCA_039028055.1 Pseudomonadota bacterium
GATCCTTGAGGCTCCTAGATCTCATTTCTATACGTGCTTTGGATGGGCTGCAATGTCGTGCACGCTGACAGGAGACATTAGTATGCGAAAATGGTTGATAATTATCGCTGGTCTGGTGCTGATTTTGCTAGGAATTGGTCTGTGGTTATCAAGTAAGGCGACCGAGGGACGACCACCGCCTGGAGAGATTCGTCAGGAAATCAGCAATGTTTTCGATAACTAAGCTCGCAGTCTTCGTGATCGCCCTATGCCTGGGCGGGTCAGCCAGCGCACAGGTCCAAGCGAGTGGATTGGATGACGTCAGCCCATGGGCGGTTGATTTCCTGAGCGAAGATGCAGAACGGCTTCCCCCAACGCTCTGGACCGCGACATCGCCGGGTACGCTGGTTGCACTTATGCGTCGAACGCGAACGAAAAATCTGACACCGGGCGAACATCTGCTCCTGCGCCAGATGGTTTTTTCAGCAGGCGATCAACCAACCGGCGAGATGTCTTCAGACCTGATAGCGGAACGAGTAAGGATACTGCTCGAACTCGGTGAAGCCGATGCCGCCGCAACACTGTTGCCTTTATTGACCGGAACGATTAACGGCGAAAACCCCCAAGAACTGGCGACAGACCTACTTGTTGGCCTCGGAAATCAGGACAGTGCCTGTGCAGCAAGTGATAGTCAGGCACGCGAAGGTGCTTTTTGGGCAAAGTTGCGCGCAACATGTTTTGTATTGAACGATAATGCCCCCGGCGCAGAGCTCGCACTTGAGCTTGCTATTTCCGAGGGCGTGGATGATCCGTGGTTCTATGAAGCTGTGTTCGCCGGGCTCGGACTAGCGCCAGAGACCCCAACGGCGCGCTACGATTCTGGAATATCGCTTGCGCTGTCGAAAAAAGCGGGATTGCCAGTACCATCCGATGCCATCGCGAGTTCACGGGCCGATCTGGCTTCAGCTGTAGCATTGAGCGATGATCTGGAGCCAACTGTTCGCGTCCAGGCGGCGGGTATGTCTGCAGAGATGGGAATGATCGACTCAGTCGAACACCGGGCAGCTTACGAGGCCTTGCTGGCTGAAGAAGGCTTCACCCCTCGAACTCCGCTCGAAATAGCAATCGGCGCGAACTGGATGGGAGAAGAAACCATCGATACACGCGCACGAACACTCAACGCTGCTCTAAACACGGCACAAGGAAACGTTGCACGGTACCATGCAGTCAGCAGGCTTCTTAGCGATGACATCACAGCACTTCCAAAGAACGAGACAACACTTCGCTACGGCCTTGCTTTTTCGAGGGCTGCAATTGCTGCCGGAGATCTGACAGCAGCCTCAGACTGGATTGAGACCTATTCAGAGGCAGCGAACGATGCTGACCCTTCCTTTGATGTTGCCTGGACGAAGGGACTCATTCTGCTTGCGAGTAATTCCGTAACTCCCGCGCCCAATGACAGGTTCGGCACGCGGCTCGTAGAAACTGCAGATACACCGGACAAACGCCAAGCAATGAGGAGAATGCTGGTACTGTTAACCGCTTTCGAACTGCCAATAGGCGATACAGCGCGCGCTGCCCTTACCTCGGATCCATCAGAGGATGGCGAGCCGGTTTTCCCTATGCTCCTCAGATCAATTACAGCCGCGGGAAACGAGGGGGCGGCAGCGGAACTGAGCCTACAGACGCTCAAGCTCACAGCTGGTGATCCCGCTAATGTCAGGTCATCTGATATGGCACAGATTATTGAAGCGCTTCGCCTATCTGGCGCTATGGAGGCAGCCAGACAACTGGCGCTTGAGAGCACGGGATTCTGGAAGCGAGAGTTATAGCCACCTCTTGTTAAGACAGGCAGCATAGGCTGCTTCATAATGGCTGACAGTATCCGAATAGAGGCATTTCTGGAGATGCTCTCCGCAGAACGGGGAGCTGCTCAGAACACACTGGATGCCTACGCTCGCGACCTGCTGGATGCATCTGAATATTTGGGAGGACAGCTGTCGAGCGCGAACGCCTCAGAGCTTTCAAGCTTGATGCAGGACCTCGCGAAGCGAGGACTGGCACCAGCCACGGCGGCACGCAGACTATCCGCACTAAAGCACTTCTTTCGTTTTCTTTTCGAGGAAGGAGACCGCAAAGATAATCCGACGTCTCAACTCGACGGGCCTTCAGCACAACGGTCAGTCCCGGATGTTCTGACAAGGAACGATATGGCCAGACTGATCGATGCCTGCGGTGATGATTGTCGGCTGATCTGTTTGATCGAGTGCTTATATGGTGCGGGGTTACGCGTCTCCGAACTGGTATCTCTCAAGCTCGGAGAGCTGCCCCGCCGCAAGGGTAGCAGGTGGCTAACAGGGGATATTATCGTCAGAGGTAAAGGCGGGAAGGAGCGACTTTGTCCACTCGGAGCCCCAGCTATGACAGCACTGGCGAACTGGCTGGAAGTGAGAGCATCGACGCTTCCGAAATCCAGATCTGCGCTTGAGCGCGCAGAACCCTACGTCTTTCCATCTCGAGGGAAGGACGGTCACCTGACCCGAAGGCGCCTCGGTCAGATGCTCAATGATCTAGCCATCAAGGCAGGTCTAGACCCGTCTCGCGTACACCCTCATGCCCTGCGCCATGCTTATGCGACTCATCTGCTTCAGGGTGGCGCAGACCTCAGAAGCGTTCAGACACTGCTGGGCCATGCCGATATATCCACCACACAGATCTACACCCATGTGCTCACGGAAGAGCTCGCTGAACTGCTTGAAACCGCCCACCCTCTCGCTGTTAAGTAAGATGAACCTGAACAGTTGGCGCGAGCCCTGCATGTATTCCCAATATGCGAAAATGGGGCATCAGAGCAGTTGGATTCACGATCGGTATCGGCGTTGCAATCCTCTGGTCGATAACCTTCCCCGCTTAATTTGGTCGCATTTCCCAAATCAGCTGAAAATGCTAAATTAGCTCAGATGAGTGGAAATCTTGATCAACTTGAACCCTTGATGCGGTTCGGAAGTTTTGCGCTTATTTTTTTGCTAATGGCAACGCTGGAACTCGTCGAGCCACGACGCGCCCTGAATGGCTCTAAATCTCGCCGCTGGATAACAAATCTCGGTATTCTCGGCGCATCGACTCTGCTGGCGAGACTAATAGGTAGTTTCGCGGTGCCATTGGTCGCCGTCGGCATGGCGGCTATTGCAACAACGAATGGTTGGGGGCTCTTCAATCTCATTGATCTTCCAACCGCACTGGAGATCATCCTTGCAATAGTGCTTCTGGATGGAGCGATCTGGTTGCAGCATGTCATCTCGCACAAAGTCCCTTTCTTTTGGCGCATGCATCGAGTGCATCACGCAGACAGGGACATCGATGTCACCACGGCACTTCGATTTCACCCGTTCGAAATCGCTTTGTCGATGGCCTATAAGACCGGTATTGTTGTGGCACTTGGCCCAGCGATCTGGGCCGTTATTCTGTTTGAGATTCTTCTCAATGCATCAGCCATGTTTAACCACGCAAACGTACAGTTACCCCAATGGCTCGATAGGACTTTGCGCCTCGCAATCGTGACGCCTGACATGCACCGCGTACATCACTCGGTTCACCGTGACGAACACGACACCAATTATGGCTTTTGTCTTTCCGTATGGGACCGATTGTTCCGAACGTATACTGATCTCCCGCGCGATGGTCATGAATCGATGAAAATCGGATTGGATGATTACCCCGATGATCGCCCGGACGGCTTTCTTTGGACATTGAAATTGCCGCTTGAAAGCTCTGGTAAGTCCTTGCAGTCACTCCAGGAATCCGTTTCAGATAACGCATGAAGCGCAGAGATATCATTATTGATTGCGACCCCGGCGTGGATGACGCGGTTGCACTATTCCTCGCATTCTCTTCGCCGGATGATCTGAACGTCGAAGCAGTTACGACTGTTTCTGGGAATGTTCCACTGAGGCTAACCGTACGAAATGCCCGAAAGATCTGCGACCTTGCCGGTAGGCAGGATGTCCCGGTGTTTGCAGGAAGCCCTCTGGCTTACTGGCGAGACACGGTGTCCGCAGAGGATTTCCACGGCAAAGACGGCCTTGAAGGCATAAGAGACTTTGAGCCGCAAACGCCTATGCAGGATCAGCACGCAGTGAGTTTCCTGATTGAAACACTGCGCGCGCGGGATACCGGCATCACACTGGTGATTACGGGGCCAATGACAAATGTAGCACTGGCGATCCGCCAAGCCCCTGACATTCTAGAACTGATCGATGAAGTGGTGTTGATGGGGGGCGCAGATAGCGAAGGCGGAAATATTACGCCGCATGCGGAGTTTAATATTTACGCAGATCCTCATGCCGCCGAGATCGTTTTTAACAGCGGCGTGACAATTACGGTCCTAAGTCTCGATGTTACCCATAAACTCCGAACAACTGACGAACGTATAAGAGCCATTAGAGACCTAGGCCTGCAGAATACGGAGCATATTGCCAATCTTCTTCAAGCCACAAATAATTTTGAAAAGAGACAAAAAAACACAGATGACGGACCACTGCATGACCCATCGACAATTGCGTATTTGCTATTCCCGTCGGCGTTTAGCGGCAAGCAAGTATCGGTGAACGTTGATACAAGTTTCGGTGAGACGCTCGGCAAAACGCTGATTACCGATGATCCGAATGGCAAAATCAATTGGATAACGAGCACCGATGATGCAGCGGTGTACTCGCTGCTCAATGAGAGGTTTAGCCGACTATGACTGGTCAAGTCTCCCTTACGGTTATCGGATCAATAAACCTGGATCTTGTGGCGAAGGGCGCGGTTTTACCCGCACCAGGACAAACGGTAACCGACGCGTTTTATGCGGAGTATCCCGGCGGCAAAGGTGCCAATCAGGCGCTCGCAGCCAAGCGATTAGGCGCTAACGTTCGGCTTATTGGACGAACGGGCGATGACTCTAATGCAGATGCCGCGTTGTCCCTTCTGACGCTTGAAGGCGTAAACATCGAAGATTGCAAGCGGTTGAACACCCACCCGACGGGCGTCGCCTTAATCGCCGTTTCTGCAGATGGAGAAAATCAGATCATCGTCGCGCCAGGCGCCAATAGCCAACTGGCACCGGCAGATGTCCCTCTGATCACCAGCGAAGCCACACTCTCTGTGCTTGAAGTTCCTATACCAACAATTCAACACGCTGCTGAGCAATCAAAAGGACTATTTGCGGTTAATCTCGCACCCGCTCTGCCAGTACCAGACGATTTGATCCGCGAATCAGACCTCATCATCGTGAACGAGGGAGAAGCGGAATTCTATGGCGACCAACTCAATCTTTGCGACGGAATCGTCGCGATTACCTATGGAGCCGATGGCGCAGCAATCTTCAAAAACGGAGAGAAAGTGGCCAGCGCCAAACCGCCGACGATTACGGTTGCGGATACCACCGGCGCAGGTGACACATTTTGTGCCGCACTTGTGATAGCGCTTTGCCGGGGTATGAGCGAGACTGCAGCGCTGCAATTCTCGTGTGCGGCAGGAGCTCTAACTGCGACCCGACATGGAGCACAGCCATCATTCCCGACAGGCGAGGAACTAGCTGAACTGAGCTATTGATCAATCCAAGTGGATCAATTGCTTTTAACTACTCAGCTTCGCTCCGAATTTGCTCCTGAGCAATCGGAATCAGCTCGGCCATATGTTCCCGAATACGCGCGTCTGAGCGATCGACACCGCGATCGTCAAAGTCTTTTCGTACTTTGCGAAAAACATCTTCGTCACCTGGTTCCTCCAAGTCGGCCATGACCACTGATTTGGCGTAAGCCTCAGCCTCGTCATCTGTCATACCGAGAAGATCAGCTGCCCAGGCACCCAGCAACTTGTTCCTGCGAGCCATGACCTTGAATTGCAGCGCTTCATCCATCGCGAATTTGGCTTCTTCTGCACGCTTGCGATCATCGAATTGGGACATGTATTGGCTCCTGCTCCCGAATTGATGCGGATATAGTCATCATAGATATGCGGAATCAATACGCAGGAATGTCTAGAATCACTGGATTCATCATTTGTAGCCATGAAAAGTGCGCTGTACGGTCCGGCGTTCTTCCGAGGCTAAATCTGATTTCGGCCCGCAATCCTCAACCGGAGTAAATGTGATGTCCCGCCGTCGAATGATCTATGAGGGCAAAGCCAAAATCCTTTACGAGGGCCCCGAACCCGGAACACTTGTTCAGTACTTCAAGGATGATGCAACAGCATTCAACGCTGAAAAGCGCGCCATTCTGGATGGCAAAGGGGTTCTCAACAATCGCATTTCAGAATTCATGATGACAAGGCTGTCGACAATCGGCATCCCAAACCACTTCATCAAACGATTGAACATGCGCGAACAGCTTATCAAGAAGGTGGAGATCATTCCCCTTGAAGTAATTGTCAGGAATGTAGCAGCCGGAACACTGGCAAAACGCCTTGGACTTCAGGAAGGGGAGCGACTGCCGCGAGCACTCGTAGAGTTTTGTTACAAGGACGACGATCTTGGTGACCCGCTGGTTTCGGAAGAACATATTTCAGCATTTGGATGGGCGTCCCCCCCTGAGATAGACGACATGATTGCACTCGCATTGCGCACGAATGACTTCATGAGTGGCCTGTTCGCAGGTGTCGGAATTCGCCTTGTCGACTTCAAACTGGAGTTTGGGCGTCACTTTGAAGACGATATGGTTCGGACCATTCTCGCAGATGAGATAAGCCCAGACAGTTGCCGGCTTTGGGATCTTGAAAGCAACGAAAAGCTGGACAAAGATCGGTTTAGAAGGGATTTGGGTGGCGTCACAGAAGCCTATGCTGAAGTTGCTCGCCGCCTGGGAATCATACGTGATTCTGGAGACAGTGCGGAGATTGTAGATCTCAAGGGAGCTGCCAAATGAAAGCCACCGTTCACGTCGGACTAAAACAAGGTGTGCTCGACCCGCAAGGCAAAGCGGTGGCTGATGCTTTAGGCCGGATGGGTTACAGCGAGGTGCAAGGCGCAAGCATTGGAAAAGTAATTGAGCTCGACCTCGATGATGCTCTTTCGTCCGAAGCAGCTGAAGTGCGAGTAACTGAAATGTGCGAGAAGCTGCTCGCCAATACCGTTATTGAATCTTACCGCATAGAGTTTTCGTAAGCTACGATCCAATCGATGGAAAAACTCCGCAATCGTCTGACTGCGGAGTTTATCTCGGTTGGCGTATTTCGGTTACAGTTAACCGCCAGTCAGTTCATCTTCCACGGCCTCAGATCCGGACTGAAGGCCTTTGCCGGCAGCTTCGATATCTTCGCCTATACCATAAAACGTGTTGCAGGCTGAAAGCGCAGCAACTGTAGCCACGGTTGCGAGGGCAAAAACAGTTTTCTTCATGGGTTGATTTCTCCTTGGCGAGGTTACTCGTCACGATCGCGCGTTATTTCATCCTCTACGCCTTTGCTCGCAGCAGTGATATCTTCACCAATACCTTGGACGGTGTTGCAAGCAGCAAAGACGGTGATGACGCCAGCGACGGCAATAAGCTTGGTAACAGTTTTCATCGGTCTTTTCCTGTATCAGTTTAGTGGCGCTATCTTTCATATTAACGATTTACGCAACCCTTTAAACACTTCGTAGCCTGAATCTGACGCACACATTCAGGAAATCCCATCAGCTTGGGAGTTCAGTTTATTGGCTAAAGATCGTGGCGACAATCCGGCATACAGCTGAACAAAAAAACGCCTCGGCTTCATCAGTAACAAAGCCGAGGCAACTGGTGTGTCCCCTAAATAGTGTAGGCCATCCGCATGCCCCACCCATATTCAGAATTTAGTGTATGCACCCAAATCGGACAGATCGTCTTGACCTCGTCGGTCACTAAACATGACAATAAAGGACAAAGAATTTGTATATTCCAGTCTGCCGTCGGTGGGCTTTGAGTATTAAAGGTTATGCAACACAACCATATAACTCGCCTCTGAAGGGAGTATGCTGGACGAAATTTATACCAAATAACAGCTGAGCTGAAAAATAATAACAATGAATTCGCAGCAGTCGTGACAGTTGCAAGCTTGACAAATACGGCCACAGCTTTTGATAAATCTCCTATCGACTTGCAGTCAAAAGGCAGGCGAAATGGGGAGCATCTACTCGATATGGTAGACAATAGCGGTCTAAAGGACATTGACGCAGAACCCACTGTTTCCTCAGCGTATCTGAAGAGTGCCTATACGGCTTGCATCGCACGTGGATGTCCCGCCGAGGCCCTGAACAATCTGATCGCTGGTGCACCGCAAGTCTTGGACAACCCAACCGCCAGGTTTCCAAACAGCGTCATTATTGATTGCCTGTTTGAAGCCGAACGACAAACGGGAATTACCGGTATGGGTATCCATTTCGGTCAAAACATTCGCCCATCAACACTAATGGACATCGGTTACGCACTCCTGTCTTGCGACAATCTCGCGGAGATGATCGAGTTTAACCGAAAGTACCAACGCCTGACTCAGCAAATAGCAACTGGCCATCTGGAGATGGGGACAAGGTACTCCAAACTCATCTGGACCCCCCTTCATGACGATGACGCCGAGTATCAGAGACCTATCACTGAAGGCACGCTGTCAGGATACGCGTTCTTCGGCCGCTGGGTAACCTGGGATCCCGATCTCCAGATTGAAGAGATGCATATGTGTCACCGCCGTCCGGACGATATGTCGGTCTATGAGCAAGCATTTCCCTACAAGCTGACTTTCGAGGCTGAGCAGAATTTTCTTATTGCGCCAACGGAGCTATTCAGAAAGCCGCTACCTCAAGCAAATCCGGAACTCGTAAAAATCCTCGCAGCCCGGCTGGATAGAACGCTGGAAGCGCTAGACAAACCACAGACAACGGCAGCGCAGACCTTTGTCTGCATTCAGTCTATCTTGAGAGATGGGACGCCAACCATTATTCGCGTCGCAGAAACACTCGGTACAACCGAGCGAACGCTAAGGCGCAGGTTGAACGAAGAAAACACGACATTCAGGATAGTACTTGAAAAAGCACGTAAAGATGTTTGCGACCTTTACCTCAGCGAAGGAAAGCGATCTGTCGCAGATCTCGCGCTTTTGCTTGGCTACAGTGAACACAGCGCTTTCACGCGCGCATTCAAGAGCTGGTACGGCGTGCCGCCGACTCAATTTGTGAAAGTCTAAAGGAACCGCACTCCCCTTTTGGCCGACTCGCTGTTAAACGAGGTTCCATGAAAACAGCGGTTATCGTTTTTCCCGGGTCGAATTGCGACCGCGATGCCCAGGTGGCACTTCGCCAGACAACCGGTTCAGAGCCAGTCATGGTCTGGCACAAGGATGGAGAAATCCCTGAAGAAACCGACCTCGTCATGGTTCCCGGCGGATTTTCTTATGGCGACTATCTTCGATGCGGTGCCATGGCGGCAAATTCGAAGGTAATCGAGCAATTAAAGAACCACGCAGAACGGGGGGGCTATATTCTGGGCGTCTGCAACGGCTTTCAGATACTAACCGAAACCGGCCTCTTGCCCGGCGCGCTCCTGCGCAATGCATCGCTCGACTTCGTGTGCAAACCGCAATCTCTAAAGATCGAAAGTAACAACACGGCATTCACGAGCGCTTATGCCCCTGATGGAACAATCACAGTTCCTATCGCGCACCACGACGGAAATTACATCGCTGACGTTGAAACGCTGGATAGGCTGGAGGCGGAAGGTCGTGTTGCCTTCCGCTATGACGGTAACCCAAATGGGTCAGCCCGCGATATCGCCGGCATATTGTCAGAGAATGGCCGTGTCCTCGGCATGATGCCCCACCCGGAACGAGCCATTGGCGGTCATGAGGGCGGCGGCGATGGACTGAAACTATTTGAGAGTTTGATGGCGGCGGCTTAAACAACGACATGTCGGCTGAGAGACTACACGTCGTTTTTTCGGATAGCGCGGCAGGGGTTGTAAAACAGGCCATTGCCAAATTAGGTGGTGCCAGAAATAACGTACTCGCACCCTCGCCTCGCTGCGCTCAGGTTGGCCCACTGGGAATGCTCCCGAAATCGGCGGAGCGGCACCGTTGGCTCAAGGAGAATACACCCGAGTTGCTGACGATCCTAAGCATGGGTACGACCCCTGCAGAATGGATTCAACAAGATCAGGCATTTTGGGACAGACTTTCCGAATGGCAAGGGCCATCTACCATTTGGATAAGCTCACGAAGCGCCGAGAATCTGTCATATCTCGCTATTTGCCACCAGCAAATTCTCAACAAAGACCAAGTCGAGCTTATTGACGTCTGTAAAATTCAAAGAGCTGGAAGTCCAATACTGAGCGTTGGAGAGTGTACTCTACAAATGATCCGGGAAGCAGCGGAATCAGTTGCGACGCGATCTCTCGAGCTAATTGAGACTACCAATGTAAGAGTCGAGGCGTTTTCAGCGCCAGACGCGTGTCTGCGTGTTATTGAAAATGACGAAATGATCAACGCGCCTATTGATCACTATGACAAATTTATTGTGTCCAGATTGTCGGATAAATGGGCGCATGTCCGCAGATTATTCGCAGACATCTTTATCCAGCAGTGCGGGCTGTCTGCCCAGAACATTGAATATTACTTTTTGATTTCTCGAATACACGCATTAACAAATGACGGTGTAATCGAGCGGCGTGGCGAGAGTTCGAAGCCGCTTTTTGTAGAAGACCCGCTAATGGGCGAGATTAGGTTGAAGCAGATATGAACACATCCGACCTCATCGCTTCCCTGCCGAAGGCAGAGCTTCATCTCCACATTGAGGGCTCCTTCGAGCCTGAATTGATGATGGCCATTGCCGAGCGCAACGAGGTGAAATTACCCTGGGCGACGCTGGAAGAAGCTCGCGCAGCTTACAACTTCAACAACCTCCAGGAATTCCTAGATCTCTACTATCAGGGAATGGAAGTCCTTCGCACCGAAGATGATTTCTACGATCTGACCTACGCCTATCTGGAGCGGGTAGAAGCCGACAATGTGCGCCACGTAGAGGTGTTCTTCGACCCGCAGGCGCATACAGGCCGTGGAGTTGCCTTCGGCACAGTCGCCGATGGTGTCCTTGCTGCACTTAAGGATGGCGAAACAGATTTTGGTATTAGCTGGAAACTCATTATGAGCTTCCTCCGGCATTTGTCTGAAGAAGACGGATTTGCACTATTGCAGGATAGCGCACCCTGGCATCAGCATTTCATCGGCGTAGGGTTAGACTCCTCCGAGGTTGGTCATCCACCTTCGAAATTTGCGCGCCTCTTCAAACAATGCGACGAGATGGGATTCAAGCTTTGCATGCATGCTGGCGAGGAAGGTCCTCCGGATTATGTTCGACAGGCATTGTTCGACATCGGCATAGATCGCCTTGACCATGGTAACCGTGCAATTGAAGATGCCGGACTAATGGCTGAGCTAAGATCCCGCCAGACGCCTATCACCAACTGTCCGCTATCGAACACCGCCCTCAAAGTGCTGGATCGGATGGAGGACAGCCCGGTAAAAGCGATGCTCGACGCGGGCCTTGTCATTACGGTGAACTCTGACGACCCAGCTTACTTCGGCGGCTACATGAATCAGAATTTCGAAGCGATTGCATCAGGCCTCGATCTTACCAATGCAGAGTTGATTCAGCTCGCCAAGAACAGCTTCGAAGCAAGCTTTCTGTCACCGTCCGAAAAGCGCGCGCATATCGAAGCGATCGACGCAATTGTTGCAGACTAGCGCGACACCGATCACACTATCTTGCGATCCATGACCTATCTCGAACAATCCAGCGCTGCCGGCCGACACATCTTTCCAGATCTAGCAAGGGCCGTCGCTCTGATCGGAATTGCAGTCGTCAATGTAGGTACATTCGCCTACCCGTTCATGACTGGCTATTCGACCGAAGCGCTTGAAGCCTCTGCTGACCTAAGCGCATATTTCCTCGTGATTTCTATCGCTATGATGAAATCCTACACCCTTTTTTCCTTCATGTTCGGTGTAGGCTTTGCCTATCAGATCGAAGCTGCCGAGCGCCGGGGCACCAAATTCACCCATCTTTACTGGCGACGCCTCCTCGGGCTCTTTGCACTGGGCGCGCTGCACGGAGCCTTCTTTTTTCCAGGCGACATTCTCGCGATCTATGCGGTCCTTGGAGCCGTTCTTTTCTTCTTTCGTAATGCTTCGACAACGTTCCTTATACGCGCCGCCATTTCGCTTTACCTCTTGCAGCTTCTCGTGGTCGGTCTCCTTGCCGGCTTGATTGCACTTGGCGCCGCTCTGGAACCAGAAGGCATGGCCGAAGAAATTCGGCAGATGAACGAGGACTCAGCAATCGCCATCTCCACATATCTTCAAGGCAGCTTCACGGATATCTCCAGATTGCGCTTTGCGGAGTGGGTCGAGATGTTGACCTACGGCAATATGATGCAGGGTATCGGCGCACTATCCTTCTTCTTGTTTGGCTTCGCATCAGTAAAGCTGAACACGATAGCCCGACCAAGCGCTCGCGTTTGGCGCAGATGCAGGCACCTATACTTGCCAATCGGTTTCCTCGGCAGTCTGTGGAGCGCACATCTGCTGTTGCGGGCAGATAGCTTGATGGATCCCAACATGATGTTCAGCCTGTTTCTTCTGATGCTGTTCAGTCCTTTTTCTACTGCGGGATATCTAGGTCTTGTCGCCAAATGGGCAGAGCGGCCAGTCGGCCAGATCAAACTCTTCCTAGCACGTGGTGGAACGTCATCCCTCACGGCTTATCTTCTGCAGAGCGTCATCCTGTCGCTTGTTTTCTGCGGCTACGGCCTTGGATTTTACGGCCAGCTCGGCGCAGCGACCTGTATCGCAATTGGCCTCAGTGCCGGTATGTTCTCCATAGTTTTCACCAGCCTCTGGCGCTCGGTTTTCGAGCGTGGCCCGATGGAAGTTCTGCTCCGCCGCTGGACCTATCTCGGCAAGATTAGCGCCTCCAAAACGTCTCGTTGAGAGTCATGCCTACCCTTCGATCCGATGGGCGTAGACATCCTTTGCCAACCGATTGAAATGTCCCCAGAATGATGGTGGCTCATGGCCTTCTGCGACCGCAAGCCAGATATCCAGATGCGCGTGCCACCCGGAAGAAACGCCGGTCAGTATATCTTCCGAGACAATATCGGTATGGGTCAGCGTTAAACGCACCTTGTCGCCAACAGTCTCCAATTCAAAGGTCACCTCGGAACGCGATCCATCATGTTCCACCCAGAGAAGAACCAACCGGTGCGGCTCATCCACGGCCCTTATCATACTGTCATAGGAGGTCTCATCGCTATCATCGGCGTAGCGCTCCGGCGGCAAGTCATCGATATGGCAGAGATCTGAATTCTTGAAGGCCATGCGCGCCGCACCGCCGGGTCGTAAGTCCCAATCTCCGGCACATAGCCATTGGGCGCGCTTTTCAGACTCGGTCAGAAAACCCCACACCCTCTCAATCGGTCCAGGGAATAGCCGAACGATCCGGATTGTCTTTTCATTTAGGCGCTCACACTTGTCAGTCATCTCTTTCCCTTCCTTATTTTTCACTTTCATCGGCAACGAGCGCGGCTTCCAATGCATCTAGACGCCTCGCCCACATGGCACGCGTCCGCTCAATCCATTCTGCTGCTGGCTCCAGTCCATCAGGACGAAAAGAGAGATAGTGCGTGCGGCCCTCCCGGCGTCGGATCAGCAATCCTGCATCCTCAAGTACCTTGATATGCTTGGATACGGCATTGAGCGACATTTGGTGGGGCTCGGCGATATCACTCACCCGCTGTTCCCCGACGTTTAGCTGCGCGATGATTTCCCGCCGCGTGGGGTCGGCGAGCGCTCCGAGCGTCTTGTCTATGGAAAGCATCCTTACCTCCGCGCCTCTTTATTCAACTATATGGTTGAATAAAATAAGAAGATCAGATTGTCAAACCGACCCCTCGGACGTCTCCTATTCTGCCGCTCCAGGAACACTTCGATCTGGCGCTCTCCCCCCATCAGCGCTAAAGCGCTGCTATGACTGATACCGCTTCGATTCTCGCCCATCTGCTTGCCGAACAGACCGATGCTGATGCCCTCGATCACGGTATCAATGCCGAGGAGTGGCAGAGGCTGATCACCCGGCTGAACCGGAAGCCTAACCTAGTGGAGCTTGGCATCTATTCCGTGATGTGGTCCGAGCACTGCTCCTACAAATCTTCGCGGCGGCATCTCTCGAAATTCCCGACCAAGAATGAGCACGTCATTCAAGGCCCCGGCGAGAATGCGGGCGTCATCGACATCGGCGATGGCCAGGCCGCCATCTTCAAGATGGAGAGCCACAATCACCCCTCCTACATCGAACCTTATCAAGGTGCGGCAACGGGCGTGGGTGGGATCTTGCGAGATGTTTTCACCATGGGCGCAAGGCCCATAGCCCTCGTAAATGCGCTCCGCTTTGGCGACCCCGATCACCCGAAAACCAGAAGTCTCGTCGCAGGTGTCGTGGCGGGGATAGGCGGCTACGGAAACTGTGTTGGCGTACCGACGGTCGCAGGAGAAACGCAATTTGACAAGGGCTACAATGGCAACATCCTCGTAAATGCCATGGCGGTTGGCCTCGCTGATCAGGACAAGATTTTCTATGCGCGCGGGGCCACACCCGGAAACCCGATTTTCTATGTCGGCTCCAAGACCGGCAGAGATGGCATCC
>JBCCIW010000058.1:0-14542 GCA_039028055.1 Pseudomonadota bacterium
AAATCTATGAACTCATTAAGAACGGGGAAGTCTCAGGGTCTTGGCTCGGTTACGGTGAAATTGGTTCCATTAAAGATGCAAATTGGGAGTTCGGTGGAGACATCGTCATAGATCATTGGGAAACAGACAAACCCGTAATAGTAAATCTGCCCCTCGCCCGCCTCCGCGAAGCCCATGAGGGCTGGCTGCCGAACTATATGAACGCCGTCGATTAAGGACGTTTCACGAAGCTTCAGGTATGCGAAATAATCTCACGACCCTTTAAGTCTGAGGTTTGGAAGCTCGGACGGTGCGAAAGAGATCACCGAATGACTGCCTTCCTTTCGGAGAGGCTGATTAGGTGCCTGTTCCGCACCGTCCCGGATGTTATACGAGGCTGGTTGGCAAACTAACAGGGACCGTCTGACCCAAGCCGACACGCTCACCTGCCGCACCTTTTCAGCGCACCAGCGCTCAGAATCCCTAGCGCTCGACAGGCTTCACCGGTTGCACTCTGGCACCTCGCCATCTTGGGATCCGACGTAACGTTGCCCGCCATCACCCTCAGGTCATCCGGCTCCCCTGCAGCTTACGGACGGTCCGGACACCGCTTCCGCGCAGGGAAACGGGGCGGAGTATAAGGTGGGAGTTAGAGGGGGTGGATAGATTTTTCGGCATAGAAGCATGCGGCAGCCCCTGCCGGGGCATTGCCGCCCTTCATTTGATCCACTGGATCAAATGATCACTTCGTGACCGGTCGTCAATTTCGCGCCTTATCCACGAGGCGATCATTCTGAGCCCAATGCATCATGCCGCGGAGCTGTTCGCCGACCTCTTCGATGAGGTGATCATTCATGCGGGCACGTTTGGCGTGAAAGCCCGGCGCGCCGGCCTGGTTTTCCAGCACCCAGTTGCGGGCGAATGTCCCGTCCTGAATGTCGGTCAGGATCTTCTTCATCTCGCGTTTTGTCTTCGAATCGATCACGCGAGGGCCGGAGACATATTCTCCGTACTCGGCGGTGTTCGAGATGGAATAGTTCATATTGGCGATGCCGCCCTCATAGATGAGATCGACGATCAGTTTCGTCTCGTGAAGGCATTCGAAGTAAGCCATCTCCGGCGCGTAGCCCGCCTCGACGAGAGTTTCAAATCCGGCCTTGATCAGTTCGACAATGCCGCCGCAGAGCACAGCTTGTTCGCCGAAGAGGTCGGTTTCGGTCTCTTCCTTGAAGCTTGTTTCGATGACGCCCGCGCGCGTATTACCGATAGCCTTGGAATAGGAGAGCGCGACGTCTTTCGCGGTGCCAGTGGCATCCTGATGGATCGCGATGAGGCCCGGTAGACCGAAACCGCGCTGGTACTGGTCGCGGAGCGTGTGGCCCGGCCCTTTCGGTGCGGAGAGAGACACATCAACCGCCGCTGACGGACGGATAAGATTGTAGTGGATGTTAAATCCGTGGCCGAACATGATGTGCTGGCCGTCGCGGACATGGGGCTCGATTTCATTCGCCCACAGAACAGATTGGAGCTCGTCCGGCACGAGGATCATCACGACATCGGCCCATTGCGTCGCCTCGGTCGGCGTCATCACCTTGAGGCCCTCAGCTTCCGCCTTAGCGCGGGAGCTGCTACTCGGCTGGAGGCCAACGACAACATTCTCGACGCCCGAATCGCGCGCATTCAGAATGTGAGCGTGGCCTTGCGAGCCATAACCGATGACCGCGACCTTCTTCGCCTTGATGTGGGCGAGATCGGCATCCTGTTCGTAGTATATTTTCATGTCTAGGGGTTACTCCTGGGTGTTCGAAATCTTTTGAAACTTTGATGGCGTTAGCCCTTCTCGGCTCCACGCTTGATGCTCAGCACACCCGTGCGGGAGAGCTCGACGAGGCCAAGGGGGCGCATGAGTTCGCGGAACTGGTCGAGTTTTTCCGACGCGCCGGTCAGCTCGAAGATGAAGCTCTGATTGGTGGTGTCGATGACGCGGGCGCGGAAGATCTCGGCAATGCGAAGCGCTTCAACGCGCTTGTCGCCCTCGCCCGCCACCTTGAAGAGCGCAAGCTCTCGCTCGACGCCGCGCTTTGACTTGGTGATGTCGGTGACCCGGCCGACGGGTACCAAACGGAGAAGCTGAGCCTCGATCTGTTCGAGGGTGTGCGGCGTACCGGAGGTGACGACCGTAATGCGGGAGCGATGGCGGGTCTCGTCAACCTCGGCCACGGTGAGGCTTTCGATGTTGTAGCCGCGGGCTGAAAACAGGCCGACAACGCGGGCAAGCACGCCCGGTTCATTATCTACCATGATGGCGAGGGTGCGGCGTTCCTCGGCCTCTTCCTCCCGGGTCATGTCATAGGCAGAGGCTGGGCCCGTTGTCTGGTCGTCTTCGGGAAGGTCGTCGGCGCTCATATCTTATCTCTTGAACTGTGTTCGCGTTTTGATGGACCGGGATGGTCGATCACACAAGCTTACGGCCTTCCTCGTCAATTTCATCGCCCGTGATGTCGGCAAGGATCATCTCATTATGGGCAGCGCCTGATGGAATCATGGGCAGGCAATTCTCGGCCTTGGTGACGCGGCAATCGAAGATGACCGGGCCATCATAATCGATCATTTCCTGGATCTTCGCGTCGAGATCAGCCGGATTATCGCAGATGATTCCATGACCGCCATAGGCTTCGGCGAGCTTCACAAAGTCCGGCAGCGCATCGGAGTAAGAGTGGGAATAGCGCTCACCATGAAGGAGCTGTTGCCACTGGCGGACCATGCCCATCCACTCATTGTTGAGGATGAAGATCTTGATCGGAAGCTTGTGCTGAACGGCGGTGGACATTTCCTGCATCACCATCTGGACCGAGGCCTCGCCCGCAATATCGATGACGAGGCTTTCCGGATGGGCCGCCTGAACGCCGACAGCGGACGGCAGGCCGTAACCCATAGTGCCGAGCCCGCCGGACGTCATCCAGCGGTTTGGCTCCTCGAAATGGTAGAACTGGGCGGCCCACATCTGGTGTTGGCCGACTTCGGTGGTGATGTAGGTGTCGCGATCCTTCGTGAGCGCGTGGAGCCGCTCGATCGCATACTGGGGTTTAATCTCTGTATCCGAGCCCGCATAGGCAAAGCAGTCGCGCTGTCGCCACATGTCAATTTCGTCGTACCAGGAAGCGAGTGATGGTGCAGCGGCATTCGATGCGCGCCACTCGACGAGGAGAGCGTCGAGCGCCTCGCCACAATCGGCGATAATGGGCAGGTCGACGCGGACGGTCTTGTTGATGGAAGACGCGTCAATGTCGATGTGGATTTTCTTTGAGCCGGGGGAGAACGCATCGATGCGGCCTGTAACGCGGTCATCAAACCGCGCGCCGACGCAGATCATGAGATCGCAATCGTGCATTGCGTTGTTCGCTTCGAAGCTGCCATGCATGCCGAGCATGCCGAGCCAGTCCTTGTGGGAAGCCGGGAATGCGCCAAGGCCCATAAGGGTGGATGTAACGGGAAAGCCGGTTTCTTTCTGCAATTCACGGAGAAGCCGGCTGGCCTCAGGTCCTGAGTTTATGACGCCGCCACCGGTATAAAAGATCGGACGTTCGGCTTTTTTCATGAGCTGGACAGCCTTGCGGATCGCCTCGCTCTTTGGCGTCGTCACAGGCTTGTAGGTCGGGATATCGACGCAATCCTTGCTGCGATAGGTGCCGAGGGCAAACTGGATGTCCTTTGGGATATCGATCACGACGGGGCCAGGACGGCCCGAGCGCGCAACATGGAATGCTTCATGAATGGTTTCAGCGAGCTCTTCGACGTCGAGCACGAGGTAATTGTATTTGGCGCAGCACCGGGTGATGCCGACGGTATCGCACTCCTGAAACGCGTCGGTGCCGATGAGGTGGCTCGGCACCTGCCCCGTGATCACAACCATGGGGATGGAATCCATCATCGCATCGGTAATGGGTGTCACCATATTGGTCGCGCCGGGACCGGACGTGACAAGCGCAACGCCGACTGCTCCTGTAGAGCGAGCGTACCCCTCGGCAGCGTGCCCCGCACCCTGCTCATGGCGCACCAGCACGTGGCGAATTGCGCCGGGGCCAGTGTCCTCATGGAGCGCATCATAGATCGGCAGAACGGCACCGCCCGGATAGCCGAACATCACCTCAACGCCCTGTTCGCGCAGGGCCTCGATCACGATTTCCGCACCGGACAGAGTTCTGCTCTCGGCGGGTTTTGCGTCTTTGGCCATCATCGGTTTGGACATCGGGACTGGTTCCTGTTTCTCGATCCTGTTTACGTTCATACACGACAAAAAAAAGGGCTCGGTTAAGAGCCCAAAAATAATACGCACCTGCCGCTGTTCTTATTCAGCGTGCAGATGCGTCCTAATAAGTACCACTTTGCGCAAGCGCATAAGCGTTTCCTCCCTGTCTGGTAAAAGGCATAACCTGCCCTTCAAGCCCCGTCAATGTCCCCATAAAGGGCAAAAATCACCTTTTCTCGCGTTTGAGCATCAATGGAGGGGATCCTCGGCCAGAACGGGAATTGTCGGCCAATCCAGGTGAATTGCCGTTTGGCATAGCGCCTTGTGTCCCGCTTTGCATTCTGAATGGCAAATTCACTGCTGATATCGCCGCGAATATAGCTTGCCAGCCAAGGCATCCCGTGAGCTTTCATAACGGGGAGTTCGGGGTCGATCTGACGCTCGACCAGCGCTTTGGCTTCATCCATGGCCCCATTCGTCATCATCGCGTCGAAACGCGCTTCAATCCGTCCGTAGAGCACGGATCTCGGAGGGGTGAGCGCGACGCCGAGCCATTCTCCGTCCGACAAGAGAGGCGGTTTCCGGTTTCCGGTAAAAGCAGAGAATGGTTTGCCGGTTGCCAGCCAAACCTCATAGGCGCGAGACAAACGCTGGCGATCGCCCTCGGCAAGGCGCTGGGCACTTTCAGGATCGACTTCGTTCAATCGTGCCTTGAGCCCGGCACCGCCCTCCTCCGCTGCAATTGCACGAACATCAGCGCGAATATCTTCAGGCACCGGAGGTATCTCTGACAAACCCGCCGTGAGCGCCAGAAAATAGAGCCCGGTCCCGCCTACGAGAACGGGAACCTTCCCCCGGTGCTCGATGTCCCGCATGATTGTGCTGACGTCATCGAGCCATTTGCCCGTAGAGTAACGCGTTGCCGCGTCCACATGGCCGAACAAATGATGCGGAACGCCGCCCATGTCGTCCTCGCTTGGGCGCGCGGTAAGTATTGTCAGATCTTTATAGACCTGCATGGAGTCTGCATTGACGACTTCGCCGCCAATGTTCTTCGCAACAGCTGCCGCAAGCGCTGATTTCCCACTGGCAGTGGGGCCGTGAATGAGGATTGCCGGTTGCATAGTTTCAGGGGTAAACACTCGCGAAGCGGAAGAAAACCCCTTCTGGAAATGGCCATCCGTGCAAGGAGTTGCCCCACGTGGACTATGTCGCCGTATTGGTAGCAGCAAATGAACCAGATGCGCCCGAAAAAATACTCGAGCAAGCATTGGATGCTGCCGAAATCGAGCTTGCAAGCGCAGTCACCAGGCTCGGAGGAAGAGCAGCTGAAGCCCAAATCAAAAGCCACTCAAATGGGGAATTCAATACGCTCAAAAGCAAGTTAGCCGAGTCAAACGCCGATATTGCGATTTTGCCGGCCCATAATCGCCGCAAGAAGCTTCTCGTTTGCGATATGGATTCCACCATCATTGAACAGGAATGCCTCGACGAACTCGCAGACTTTGCAGGGCTCAAGGAACAGATATCCGCAATAACCGAACGCGCCATGGCGGGAGAACTTGACTTTGAAGACGCCCTTGAGGAGCGCGTTTCCATGCTTGAAGGGCTGTCTGTCAAAGCAATTGATGACTGCTACAAAGACCGCATTAGTCTTTCCGCCGGAGCCAGGACTTTGGTTGCGACCATGCAAGCGAGTGGCGCGCGTTGCCTCCTCGTATCAGGCGGCTTTACGGCATTTACCGAACGTGTCGCGGCAGCGACGGGCTTCCATGAGCATCATGCCAATACGCTGCTGAATGATGGGTACAACCTCACCGGCAAAGTAGGAATGCCGATACTTGGTCGAGAGGCAAAGCTGGCAACGCTTGAATCCACTGCCGCCAAACTGGGACTGTCACCGTCAGACGCTCTGGCCATGGGCGATGGTGCCAATGATCTGGCGATGATCAATGCAGCGGGGCTGGGTATCGCCTATAGGGCCAAACCCGTTGTCGCGACGGCGTCAGACGCCGCAATCAATCATACGGATCTCACCACTGCTCTCTTTTACCAAGGCTACTCTGAAGACGAGTTCGTCACCCTGTGACGTCGAGTTGAACAGAGTAAAACTGGTCTCGGCCCTGCCGCTTGATATGCAGCAATAATGGTGTTCCCGGAGTCTGCTCGGCCTTGTTTACGGCATCGCGAAACTCGACAGGACCGGTAATCGTCTCGAAGGCCGCCTCAATGATGACATCGCCTCTTTGAAGCTTCCCGAATGACGGACCGCGTGGGGATACCGACAGGACAAGCGCACCCTCCACATCGCTTGTAATGCCGTAGTTGCGCCTTGCGTCATCATCGATGGACCCCGTTTGCAAACCAACGGAATTGTTCGCGAGACCGCCATCAGGTATCTCGACTCGCTCTTCTTCGTCTTCCGGGCGCTCCAGCTCTCCCAAAGTGGCCTCAACCGTGCGCGAACGGCCGTCCCTGATAAGCGCCACGTCGACCGTCTTGCCAATCTCTGTATCCGCCACGATCCGGGTCAATCCACGAACGCTCTCAATCTCTCGGCCATCGAATGACGTAATCAAGTCACCGACTTCGAGACCGGCTGCGAGCGCCGGGCCATCCTCGGAGATATTGGTGACGATGACACCTGTTGTGTCATCGAGCCCATATGAGCGGGCAAGATCATCAGAAACGGGCTGGACATTGACGCCCAGCCACCCCCTGCGTGGCGCACCAAAGGCAATGATCTGATCCGTCACCTGCTGCGCAAGATTGGCCGGGATCGAAAAACCGATACCCACAGACCCACCGGTTGGGGAAATGATCGCGGTATTCACGCCAACGACTTCACCGCCCAGCGTAAACAACGGTCCGCCGGAATTCCCGCGATTGATGGCAGCATCAGTCTGTATGAAATTGTCATAACGCCCGGAGCGAATATCCCGCTCCAGGGCGGAAATGATACCCGCGGACACCGATCCACCAAAACCAAACGGATTACCGATCGCCATGACCCAGTCGCCCACTTCAGCGCTATCGCTGTCAGCGAACCTGACGAACGGCAATGGCTCATCGCTTTCCACCTTGAGAACGGCGAGGTCAGTGTCGGAGTCGCGGCCGATCAGCGCTGCTGACAAGCTTCGCCCGTCGGAGAATACAACCTCGATCTCGTCTGCGGATTCGATGACGTGATTGTTCGTGACGATCAGGCCATCGTCCGAAATGACAAATCCAGACCCAAGGGATCCCTCCCGGCGAAAGCCATCATCATCGCGATTGAAGAACGGGTTGAAGCGTTCAAGTGGATTGCCCTCACCAAAATTGGGAAGTCCCGTCGCAACTGTTTGACTCGTCGAGATATTGACCACTGCGGGCATTAGCCGTCGCGCCAATCTGGAAAAGCTCTCCGGGGCCTGTTGCGCATTTTCGACCGGCCCCTCAGATAGATCTAGGTCGGTCTGTGCCACAGCGCCTGACACCGACCAGACAGCCAGACCAAAAGCGAGAACGAGTTTCTTCATCCGTATTGTCTCCTGAATGCGCAGCACGAACACCACTAGGAAACTAGTCGTGCATCCAACAGACGGCAACAAGATGGCGCGATCAGAACCGCAGTGTCATGAACACAATTGCGGCACCAGCCGATGCTGTCAGGATGCCGGCACGAGTGATCTCACTATCGTCAACATTGGACAGGAACTCGGACATGCGGCGCATGAAATCAGGGAGCAGTCCGAATACCAGACCGTCCATCAGCATCCAAACGCCGATGCCAAAGAGCAGTAACTCGATCCAGGAAAGCGTCACCGTGCGCCGGCCTGATCCTCAAACACGCGACAAATATTCAGATCCTCAGGGGACACGATAATACGCGTGCCTTCCGTAACCGCGGACTCACAGGCAATCAGGGCGCGATAGAAGCGGAAGAAGTCTGCATCGCGGTTGTACGCCGAGGCATAAATTTCATTCCGCCGCGCATCACCTTGACCTCGGATGATCTCAGCCTGCTCGCGCGCCTGCGCTTCGATGACCAGTGCATCACGTGCCGCTTCAGCGCGAATCTGCCGAGCTCGCTCCTCACCGGACGCACGAATGCCTTCCGCCTCCTGGCGGCGAGCCGTGCTCATACGGTCATAGACACCGGCCGCAACCTCATCTGGAAGATCAGCCTGAAGGATACGAACATCGATGATATCAATGCCATCCTCGGCGAGGTCGGTGTTCACTGTCTGGCGAATACGGTTCATCAGAGCGGCCCGTTGGCCTGAAACAATCTCGGGAACCGGCACCGTACCAAGTGCCTCACGAATGGCAGATTCCGTAACGCGATTGATCTGCGCGCTGGCGGCATTCTCGGTCCGAAGACGCTGATAGAATTTCAGCGGATTGCTGATCCGCCATCTGACGAATGCGTCCACTGTCAAGCGACGTTGGTCAGACGCTAGAACCTGCAGGTTCTGAACACCGAGACCGAGATTTTTGCGGTCCATGACGACAGCCTGCTCGGCAAACGGCACTTTGGGATAAAGGCCCGCTTCATCGGTACCAGGTGAGTTGCGAACGGCAACGGGATTACCGAAGCGCAATACCAGCGCCTGCTGATCCTGCCGCACGATATAAAATGCATTGGTCGCGATCACGCCGCCGATGACGATTATGGCAATTAGAGTCCATCCAAAAAATCGCATAGCTCTATCCTCCCTGCCCTGGCCGCGCCCTGTCGAGCGGCAGGTACGGAACTGCACCTGACTCACTGTCGAGAATAATCACCTCGGACTGACCGACGACGCCTTCAAGTGTCTCCAGGAACATTCGCTCACGCGTCACGCGCGGCGCTTGTCGATACTCCTCATAAATCAGATTGAAGCGTTCAGCTTCACCGTTGGCGTCAGCTATCACCTGATCGCGATAACCTTCGGCCTCACGCAGCAAACGTTCAGCTGTACCTCGTGCTTCTGGAACAACGCGGTTGGCTTCCCGGCGCGCTTCGTTGATGCGAGTCTCCGCATCCTGCTCAGCGACGTTCACATCATTAAAGGCTGCGATGACCTGCCCCGGCGGGTCCGCTTTCCGAATCTGAACGTCAAGAATTTCGATACCAGCACGGTACTCATCGAGAAGTCCCTGGCCCTGCGTCTGCACTTCCAGCTGCACCGCTGCACGATCGTTGGTGATGATGCTCTCCAGATTGCTCTTACCAACCACTTCGCGCATCACGCTTTCGCTGACCTGACGCACAGCACCCTGAGGGTCTTTCACGTTCAGGATGAAGTCCTGAGGCGCGTCCGTCTTCACTTTCCAGAACACCGAGAACTGGATGTCGACGATGTTCTCATCGGCTGTGAGCATGAGGCTTTCATCCGTCGTTTGCCCAATGGATAGTTCCTGACGTTCCTCTACGGGTACAATCTCGTGCGTCTCGATCGGAGACGGAAGATGGAAATGAAGCCCTGATCCAAAATTGGTGGTCCATTTACCGAAGCGGAAAATGGAAGCTTGTTGCCCGGCATCAACAATCACGACACCACTCGCCAGCCAGGCAAATAGAGCCACCGCACCTAGAACGAGGAAGCCACCGCGCCCCATACCGCCGCCGGAACCGCCGCCGCGGTTCCCGCGTCCGCCCCGGCGCCCACGAAAGCGTTCCTGCATGCGGCGCATTTGTTCTTCCAGATCGGGGCGATTGGAATCACCACCAGATCCGCCACCGCCTCCGCCGGGGCGATTCCATGGCGAGCCGCCATTACCGTTTGACCCGCCTTTGTTGCCCCAAGGGCCACCGCCAGTCATTTTGGACGAGCCGGAGCTGGGATCATTGTTGTCCTTCCAAGGCATGGGGAGGACCCCTCCTTATGCAATACATTGAAATCTATCTGATCGTGGGGATATGTGCATGTCACCCCCTACGCTTCAAGGAGGCGGCGGTATGTTTCAGTCAAAAGACGCCCAATTCACTGCTTTGAAGGCCGCAATGACGGCGGCTTTGGGGGATCAAAACTGGCTCGAGAGCTTACAGATAGGCGAGAATGGCGAAGCATTGCTGATTCTCAGGGCGGATCCCGATAATCTGCCTGCGTCGGAAAGGCGCAGGAAGTTGGCGATCGAAGCGGCTCTTTCCGTTGATGGTATAACCGATGCGAAAGCCGTAATGACAGCGGAGCGCCCAACAGCGGACAATCAGGATGAAGAGCAAGCTCCGGCTCCCGGAACCAAACGCATCAGACGTGGTGCGCGTTTATCAGAGAAAGCCATTCAGGACGGACAGCCGAAAGCGCCCCTGAAACTGGACCCCATACCCTTCGTGAAACGCATTATTGCTGTGGCGAGTGCGAAAGGCGGCGTCGGCAAATCAACAGTCTCCGTGAACATGGCCACAGCCCTAAGCCAGATGGGATACTCCGTAGGGCTGTTGGACGCTGATATTTATGGGCCGTCGATTCCGACAATGCTGGGGGTGGAAGACGGAGATCCGCAATCGCTCCCGGATGGAAGACTGGAGCCCATCACCGCCCACGGCCTCAAATCGCTGTCGATCGGATATCTCACGGAAGTCGACGCCCCCATGATCTGGCGAGGCCCAATGGTCATGTCTGCGATCCGGCAGATGTTGAACGACGCAGCCTGGGGAACAGAAAACGAACCGCTTGATCTGTTGATCATCGATACGCCTCCCGGCACTGGCGACGCGGCCCTAACTCTTGCTCAACGCATCCCACTGGATGGTGCCATCATCGTCACAACGCCTCAAAACATCGCCCTCGCCGATGTGAGGCGTGGAATCGCCATGTTTACCAAGACCGCGGTTCCAATCGTCGGAATTGTCGAAACCATGAGCTGGTTTGAAGACCCTGCAGGAAACCGGCATGCCTTGTTCGGTGAAGGCGGGGGTAGCGCCATGGCCACCCAATTCGGCCTGCCACTACTGGCGGAGCTGCCTATTTTGATGGATATCCGCGAAGGTGGGGATAACGGCATACCTGCAGCACTGACGGCTGGAAGTGCTTCAGCCGCCTTTCAGGCACTTTCCCAACGTGTCTTGAACGAGTTGGATAGATTGGTGCTGAAACCAGCACCGGACATTCTGTTTGAAGATTAGTTCCTGAGCTCTTAAAAAATTGGGCGAGCACGTTTTCAGAGGGGCGGATAAAACGTGCTCGCCCGGATCAGACAGCCCAGTGGGCCGAGTGAAGCATGACTTTGGTCCAGACTGTCCGAAGTGAGATGGTTGGTAGTTTGAGTTTCGTTACCTGCTTAAGGTGAAAGCAGATCCTCAACTCGTTCGTGCATTGCACTGTCAGCCTCTTATTGCCCAGTGATTATCTACTTAAAGTAGATTTATTACTTTGGAGTTAACCGCTAGAGTTTTTAAATTATCGCGCAAAAGGTGCAATTTCTGAGGTCGTACGGATACGTTATCTCCACCAGCCAGAGACTTTGAAGAATCTCATCGCTATCGCTGCCATATCTTCTTCGAGAACGACATACAAGGGCTCCATGACGCTCGGAAAGCACTTTAATTTGTCCCAATTTTCTGATTTTATTGAATAAAAACAGTTCTTCTAGTCAGTTCTCATATGTTCTGCCTGGCCCGTGATATTCGCAAGTCACAAACCGAATCATAGGATTTTCTCTCACCAAACTTGCTACATACCCTATCAGTAATACGAACCGAAAGGTGAATGGGGTACCAATCGGAAACATGCTACGAGCGGCCGCCCAACCAAGGCAAAGAGATACACGTTTAGCGGGAAATTTAAAAGGATCAGTAGAAATGGACTAAACTCGCGCGATGAAACCGCTGACAATTTTGACAAGTTCGGGTGTCAGGGACTTGGGAAAATCGTGCCCCCACTTTTCGACCTCTGTTATCTCAGCTCCGGGGACACGGGATGCCACATCGCGTCCGGAGGTGATTGGCAGAAGGGGATCTTCAACACCGTGAACGACATGAGTTGGTATCGCGACATCAGCCAGGCGCTCATACCAGGGAGTCTGAGCTAGAATGGCTCCATATTGCCGCATGACACCAAAAGGTCTGTAAGCCCGATCAAAACCCTCACCCACCTTTGCGCGAATATCATCCTCATGATCACGAACATCAGCGTGAGACCCAATCGTAATTCGAGTTTGGGTTCCCACTTTGACCACGTCCTCCCGCGCCGGGCTTGCCGGCTGAGCTGTAAGGGCGGCCATCGCTTCCGGTTTCGCTGGCGGAAGTGATGGATCAGCCGACGTCGTCATCATCGCGGTAAGGCTGCGAACGTGACCCGGATAGTTGATCGCCAGCAATTGAGAGATCATCCCCCCCATGGAGGCACCGACAATATGGGCAGGCTTAGCTCCAAACGCTTCGATCAGAGCAGCGCTGTCTGCGGCCATGTCATCAAGCGTGTAAGGAACAAGATCGGCTGCACTTTCCCAAGCAAGGGCCTTTTGCATCACCGCTGCGATATCGGGAACGCCCTTCTCGTCGAATTGATGAGAGAGACCGATGTCACGATTATCGAAACGGAGAACGCGATACCCAGCGGCTGCGAGCCCATCCCGGAAGGCATCCGGCCAGAACGTCATCTGAGCCCCAAAGCCCATAATCAGAACAACAGGTTCCCCATCGGCGGGTCCCGCCTCATCATACTCGAAACTTATTCCGTTGGCTGAAATCTGTGGCATTTATATCTTCTTTTCGCTGGTAAGGGACTACGCGTCCACAGTGGAGGCCAGACGCTCGCAGGCGCGCAGGTAGTCCTCTTTGAACTCTTGAACGACTTGTCCAGCTGACATGGATTGATTCATCAGACCCACGCCCTGGCCAACCCAGTAGGTCGCAAGCTCTTTTGCGCCCTCATGGCCACCCTGGCTCAGCTTGTCGATATGGCGCAGCGCAGGTTCGGAAACGAGGGATTGGAGCGGCATTGGGAGCGGCGTCGGAGCATCCTCGCCCTCCCATGCATCGGTCCACGGCGATCGTAATTGGCGAGAGTGTTTCCCGGTACGCGACCTCGATCGAATTGTGTCCCGCGAAGACGCTGCCAGCATTTTTTCTTTGACGATGGGATTGGTCTCAGCCTCGGCAGTGGTCAACCAGACTGACCCACACCAGGCACCATCCGCACCCATAGACATCGAGGCGGCCATCTGAGCCCCTGTAGTGATGCCGCCGGCCGCGAGAATCGGCGTCGTCGCCCCCATATCGCGCACGGCACCATACACTTCCGGCACGAGCACCATTGTTGATACGTCACCGCAGTGTCCGCCCGCTTCTCCTCCAGCCACAATCAACATATCCACGCCAGCACTGACCTGGGCAACGGCGTGTTCCTTGGCACCAACCAGCGCACCCGTCGCAACACCGTGCTGTTTCGCCATGTCGAGCATTGATTGCGGCGGTACGCCGAGCGCATTCACGATCAGCTTGATTGGATACTGGAACGCCACATCCATCGATGACGACGCTCCCTCATCGCGCAGATTCTTCGCGAATGTGGCCGATTTCATCCGATCTTTTTCAAGGTCAACGGGATCAATGCCGTGCTCCGCCATGACCTTTGACGTAAATGTCTTGTGTTCGTCCGGAACGGACTTCATCAGCTTGCCGGAATCAAAGGCCTTTCCTTTGCCTTCGTATTTATTAGGAACGATTAGATCGACGCCGAAGGGCTTTCCGTCGATATGATCGGAAATCCAGTCCAGCTCCTCTTTCAATCGATCAGGAGGCAGGTTGACGGCACCGAAGACGCCCATACCGCCCGCCTTCGAAACGGCAACAACCACATCGCGGCAGTGACTGAACGCCAGCAATGGAAATTCGATATCTAGCATTTCGCAAATCGGCGACTTCATAACGGCATCTGCCTCCCAGATTTTTCTATTGGTTTTTATTGGAAACTGCGGATCCTACAGTGTCAATGTGCACGTAGGGTGAGGCGTCCTGTAGATCCATCCAACCACCGACACTGCTGATGGTCGCTATTTACGGTTGGCGAGCAAACACCCTAGAGTCAAAGAGGGCCATTCAAGGGAGGGTTGGCATATGCCATTGGTAACCAACGATGCGGTCGTCCTGGGTCTGTTATCAATCGTATTGGGCGTTGTGTTCTATACCAAGAGCCGCGGCGGTATTTGGGACAAATTCTATACGATCTTCCCGACAATTCTAATGTGCTACCTGATCCCATCACTGATGGCGACCTTTGGCCTGATCCACTCAGCTTCTTCGGACACATCAAACCTTTGGCCTGTGGCGCGCGACTATTTTCTACCCGCCAGCTTGATCCTACTAACCCTGTCGATCGATCTCAAAGCCATTCTCGGCCTGGG
>JBCCIW010000059.1:0-14481 GCA_039028055.1 Pseudomonadota bacterium
GATTCCCGCATGATCTGTCCCCGCCTGCCAGAGCACATTCTTGCCCTGCATCCTCGCAAACCGGATCAGGATATCCTGCAGCGTATTATTCAGCGCATGCCCCATATGCAGGACACCCGTCACATTCGGCGGCGGGATCACGATAGCATAGGCCTCGGCGCTCGTATCCATCGAGGGCTTGAAGCAGCCAGCCCGTTCCCAGCGTTTGTAAATTCTTTCTTCGGTCTCGGCAGCGTTGAAAAACTGGTCCAGCATGTCTCACTCAATAAAAGAAGCGCGCCCTAGCGAGCGCGCATCTGATATAACGATATTTTTCTGAATGGCGAGGTCAGCAGACCAATCTGCTCATTCGTCGACAAGCGCCCTACGCACACGCGTTGCGACACGCTGCAACTCAGCATCAACTTTGGCGTTCACGACGCCTTCAAGATTTGTTTCCAGCCATTCGTTTATCATCGGCTCGATCATACTCCGAACCAGGCTCTCTATCGCGTTTGCAGCAGAAATTTCCGGCGCCGGAGCCGCGGGAACTGGTTGTGGCTGTGACACATTTGTCTCCATTTCGGGTTTGGCCTTAGGTGAGGAATACGTCTCTTCAGCAGGGATGGGATCGTCCAAGTCGAATACATCTTCGGGAAGACCCTCTTCAGCTGCATTAACCTCGCTTGTTACTGATTCTACAGCAGATGGCTCGACATCAACGTCTTCAATATCCAGATCTTCGCCAAGGAGTTCCTCCACGCTGAGCAGATGCTCCAAGTCTGTTTCGGCCGTACTTGCGTCCTCAGCCGAACTTGCGTCCTCAGCCGAACTTGGTTCAGCTGCTTCGAGATAATCAGCAGCGTCGTCGAAATTATCGGTAGCTCCACTGACCGGCCCACCATCTTCGGAAATAATCCGGCGAATGGAAGCCAGGATTTCTTCCATTGTTGGTTCTTTAGCTGCTGGATCGCCCATATCGCACCTTCTGAGTTCAGCGAATCTTATAGTTAACAGAATTAGGCGGAGAGGGTTAACACGTTGTTACAAAGCTGACAGGTCAGTTAACATCACCTGGCTGATTAACGTACACGCGCTCCGAGGTAAGAGTGCCCATTGCTCTCAGCAATTGATGCGCGGCCACATAAGCATCCCGCTCCGCTTGAACAAGCGACAAGCGTGCCTCCAGAAGATCTTGTTCCTGATCGAGCACATCCAGCGTCGTACGCACACCAACGGCCAACTCCTCCTGCCCTCCCTCGAAGGCAATTTCCGCCGCCTGAATTTGCCGTTCAGATGCCTGAATCCCAACTACCGCTGCTTGATAAGCATACCAGAACTGCGAAACCTGAGCGATCGTCTGTCGGCGCTGATTTTCAACATTAAGCTCAGCCTGCGCTTTTTCCAGTTTGGCAGAACGAACCTGGCTGCGCGCAACGCCACCTTGATAAAGCGGTATGCGCGCTTGAGCGAAGGCCGAGACGTTTCTGTCTAAAAAGTCAGGTGTAGAAATAAGCTCATTAGGGTCGCCGCCGAAGAAGTTTGGCGCATCTGGCTGATTCAGCGTGCCTCTAAAAGCGGCGGTGGCAACGAGGTTAAGCTCAGGACGTAAACGACTGCGAGCAGTAGTTATACGTTGCTCAGCTGCCCGCTCACTGAATTCCGCTGCTAAAATATCAGGACTCTGATCGAGCGCAGTCTCAAGAGCTTCCTCAAAGCTCTGCGGTAATTGGGCTATCGGAGGAGGTGGCTGCAGATCGTCAGGCTCTGACCCAACAATAATCCGATACGTCGCTTCACTAGCAACCGACTGGGCCTCGGCGAATGAAAGATCTGCTCGAGCGCCCTGCAACCTAGCTTCAGCGAGGGCAACATCGGTTCTTGTAATTTCACCAACGTCAAATCGATCCTGCGCCGCCTGAAACTGTTCGGACAACAAGTTCACACTGCTCTCTTGTATCTTGACGGCCTCTCGGTCGCGAAGCACATCCATGTAAACCGTTATTGTATCCAGCAGCGTATTTTGAGTGGTCACATCTAGCTGTGCGTTGCTCGAACCAATACCGGCGCGAGCTTCTCGAATGCCTGCATTTATTCGCCCGCCAGCGTAAAGCGGCTGAACCGCCTGAAGCTGAGTAGTTGCAATTTGCCGTCCCCCTTGATCGAGCACAATGGCGCGGTTTGTCTGAACAGTCTCTGGTCCGTAAGACCCGGTAAACTCCACAGTTGGCAATCTCGCTCCTTTGGCCGAAGTTAACTGCTCCTCCGAAATCTCCAACTGCTTTCGCTGCACGTCAAGCTGCGGATTGGTTGCCTCCGCGGCTGTCAAAGCGTCCTGAAGTGTTTCAGCAGCACTTTGCTGCAGCGCACTTAATAAAATTCCCGCTGCCAAGAGTAATTTAACGCGCATAGCCAACCTTCCTCTACCAGTGCTTGTTTGTTTGCCTTTATAAGCGTCGATCGGTTAAGTGAACAGCGTTCACTTATACATGTTGCGAAGGCAGAGCTAGCGCTAACAGCTACGACGGAAATGCTTCGCGACAAAAAACTTCTCGGATGCCAAGTGAATTACACTGCTCCGAAGAGGCATCGCGGGCACCAGAACGGCTGACCGTAACAGGTCTCAAACAACGAAGCCTATTCCGCATTTGCATGCTAAGGTCGCACCTGCTATGCGCCCTAGTCCTGTGAGGCGCTGTGGCGGAGTGGTGACGCAGCGGATTGCAAATCCGTGTACCCCGGTTCGATTCCGGGCAGCGCCTCCAGAAACTGGTTCCGAGAAATCTTCAAATTAACGGCGCATCTTTACGGGCTGTTAACCAATTCCCACGAAATTAGTTAATGTCTTCTCTTGGAGACACCCACCATCACCCAACGCCTCGGCGGGAGCTTGCTCCCGCCATTTTTTTGTTGTCTAGGCAGGTCTGTGTTTGACACGGTAGATCGTCCTGCTATGTACCCGTCCTTCATTGAGGTGATCCGCGATAGCTCAGTTGGTAGAGCAATCGGCTGTTAACCGATCGGTCGTAGGTTCGAGTCCTACTCGCGGAGCCATAACCCCTCCCTGTTGTTGACATGCTAACGAGCCAATTAAAGCTTCGCGCCCGTTCCAGCAGCTATAGCTACATTGCGAGCACTTCGCTGGGGAGCGTACATGGCCTGTTCAAGCTCTCCGCAACGGCTTCGTTCGTGAGTTGCCCACCAAAAATGTTAAGGCCCTGGGCGAGATGAGGATCAGACTTCAGCGCATCACGCCAACCTAAATCCGCGATACGAAGTACATGGTTCAATGTCACATTGTTGAGGGCATAAGCAGAAGTGCCGGCAACAGCGCCCGGCATATTGGCCACACAATAATGCACAACATCTTCCACTAAATAGGTCGGATCTTCATGTGTCGTTGGCTTTGCCGTTTCAACACAACCGCCCTGATCAATAGCCACATCGACGATCACAGAACCGGACTTCATTGTGCCCAACATGTCTCGGGTAACCAGATTAGGTGCCTTTGCTCCAGGCAGAAGGACCGCACCAATAACAAGGTCGGCGTTGGCAATTTCTCTGGCCAGATCGGCTTTTGTCGAGAAAATGACGTTCGCACTGGACTCAAAATGATCCGAAAGGCGTTCCAACACATCTGGATTCCGATCAAGGACGGTAACATTGGAATGCATGCCAACGGCCATCTGAGCAGCATTGTAGCCAACGACACCGCCTCCAATGACAACTACTTTTGCGGGCCGCACCCCAGGCACGCCCCCGAGCAGGACGCCTCGGCCACCTTTAGGATTCTCGAGCGCAGATGCACCAGCCTGGATTGCCAACCGACCAGCAACCTGACTCATCGGTTTCAACAAAGGCAGAGCTCCGGAGGGTGACGTCACTGTCTCATAGGCGATACAAGTCGCCCCCGAAGCCAGGAGATCAGCCGTTTGTTCGGGATCGGGAGCGAGGTGTAAGTAAGTAAAAAGTATGTGGTGATCACGGAGCAGCGCCCGCTCGGCCGCCTGAGGTTCTTTCACTTTAACGATCAACTCGGAGATTTTAAAAATTTCTTCTGCCGTTGAGCAGATCTGCGCGCCGTTCGTGCGATAGGTATCATCATCTGCTGCAATCCCATCGCCCGCTCCAGTCTGAATGAACACCTCATGTCCATGGGCGACACATTCACTAACGCTTTCTGGTGTCAGACCTACACGATATTCGTGATTTTTGATTTCCTTTGGAACTCCAATACGCATGCATAACCTCCATCAGCGTAGTCATACTAGACCAATACCTGAGCAATTACGTCTCAATTATCCCTTGATGAGGAGGTTAATTCGGTCAAATACTCATTCATTGGAATTTAATTAGGATATTTTCCCAACATGGATGAATTGGACCGAAAATTGTTGCGAGAGCTTCAGCTAGATTGCAGCAAGTCAATCAGTGACATCGCAGATAGCATTGGCCTGTCAAAATCGGCATGCCACAGGCGCATAAAAAACCTCGAGGACAGGAACGTAATCAGCGGGTACCAAGCCACTCTACGTCCTAAGTCCATGGGCTACGAACTTGCATTCTATGTCGGCGTTAGATTGAAGGGCCAAAGCGATCACGACATGAAGGCATTTGAGAAAAAGGTGCTTCAGATACCAGAGGTCGTTTCATGTCGACTAATGACGGGACCTACAGACTACCTTATATATCTGCTCGCCGCGGATGCAGATGATTATGAGCGAATCCACCATCGGCTTGCGCGTATCGAACAAGTCGCAAATCTCGAAACGAGCTTAGTCCTTAGGGATGTCTCCGGCCAACCCGCCGTACCTGTTTAGCAGTTACGCCGTTAAGGAGAAGAAGTAAGCCGATTTAATCGAGCGAGCGTGCGGGCCTCGACTCACCTAGATTGACACAAGTTGAGCGAGTAACATGCCATTATGATCCCAAAGCCACTCTTCGAACATCCCGAGGACGTGCTCTGCCAGTGGTTAGAGTGGCGTCAGACCGGTGACACGGCATTGGCAGTCGTTACATCAACCGAAGGCGGTTCAGTGCGCGCACCCGGGGCCATGATGGCCATATCACATGACGGAAAACGCGCTGGCTATGTGTCTGGGGGCTGCATCGATGAAGATGTTACCCTGCATGCTGTTGGAGCTATATGCTCTGGCAATGCATTGTCCTTGCGTTATGGGAAGGGCTCTCCGTTTAAAGACTTACCCTTGCCTTGCGGGGGAGCAATAGAGATCGCCATTTTTCCGCAGGCAGATCAATTTGCGATTAAACGATGCCTTGATGAACTCACCGCCCGTAAGCCTTCAACGCTGGAGCTCAAGGCAGATAGTGTTTGCACCGAGCACACGTATTTTCCCAAACTTCGTGTTCGTATTGCAGGGCGAGGCGCAGATGCATTGGCGCTTTGGCGGTTTTGTAAGGCAGTTGGGTTTCCCACAGAACTCGCCATCCCTGGATCGGATCCAGCTCCACTGGAAGACAGCCAATCAAACGCTAGCTGGCTTTACCTCAGCACACCATCTTCATTACCAGAACGGCAAGATGATCCCTGGACAGCCTTTATCCTGATGTTCCATGACCTAGAATGGGAGGTTCCACTGCTTCAACAGGCGCTCAACGGGCCGGCATTTTACATTGGAGCGGTAGGAAGCCAACTCGCTCAACAAAAACGCCGGAAGGCGCTCAGAGACGCTGGTGCAAACACAGATGAAATTGAACGAATTCGCGGACCAGTTGGTTTGATACCTTCCTTGCGAGAGGCATCAATGTTAGCAGTTTCGACGCTAGCAGAGATCGTCGAGGCATACGAAATCTCAAAGCTCCCGCAATTCAATAAGACAGGGCTGGCCCTTCTTGCAGCCGGGCTATCTACGAGGTTCGAGGACGGCGATAAATTACTTGCTGAGATTAATGGAAAGCCTTTGATTGAACATTCAGCAACCATACTGTCTGACGAGAAGGTCGCGATGCGGCTTGGAGTGGTAGGCTCTTCAGATCACGAACGAAGACGAATTCTCTCCAATCTCGGGTGGAGTACTGTAAACAACTATCAGCCCGAGTTAGGCTTAGGACGCTCCATTGCGGCCGCCGTCAAAGAAATAGATGCCAACCCTGACGCCGAAGCAGCGATCATACTCTTGGCTGATATGCCAAACATTCCAAAAAGCCATCTTTTGGATATGCGCCGAGCCATGACACCTGATATCGAAGCCGTCATAACCAGGGTTGATGATTTTGTATGTCCGCCCGCTATCTTCTCCAGAAGTTTATTTCCGAAACTGATGGATCTGACATCGGACAAGGGGGCACGACACATTTTTCAATCGCTAGCGAAAACGTGCATCGTCGATCTTGGCGCGGAATGGGCTCAAGATGTTGATAGAATTGAAGATATAGCGGAGTTGAAATGCGGCTGAACAAAAAATTGATTGAGTCGTCAACCTTAGCGAAAAGCTCCTCTACCTCAACAATCCGTCGGATGCTGTTTACAGGAATGCTTTTGGTGCAGTGTTGGTTTTCATGGGCATGGGGTCGACATTCACGAGCTCTATAATAATTCAGGGTCGAGCCAACTCATTCGAACGTCGAATTTTCATTTTGCAAATATAAGGAGCCTTCATGCCCGAGGGGCACACCATTCATCGTGCAGCGCGAGACCATGCCAAGTTAATTGGTGGGAAAATAGTATCTGCAACCTCGCCACAGGGTCGATTTGCAGAAGGAGCGGCGATACTCCATGGATCGAGTTGCGACGGCACGGAAGCGGTGGGCAAGCACCTCTTATACCATTTCGACAATGGAAAAACACTTCACGTACATCTGGGCCTTGGCGGCTATTTCGTCACGCAACCTCAGCCCGCAGCCCCACCAAAAGACGTAACCCGTTTAAGACTCGCAAGTGAACATAACTCAGTTGATATCATCGGCCCGAACACCTGCGAACTCATGCCAAGTTCTGAAATGGAAGCATTTCGCATGCGCTATGGGCCAGACCTGCTTGCGAGAAACCCGAACCCTGATCGAGCGATAGCATCAATACTGAAAAGTCGGGCACCGATTGCGCGGCTATTGATGAACCAAAAAGTAATTTCAGGTATCGGAAATATATATCGCGCGGAAATTCTCTGGCTGCGTAAACTAAACCCGATGGCGCGAGGCATCGACCTCAGTGAGAAAGAGCTGCGCGGTCTTTGGGATGAAATGCGCGCGCTCCTCAAGCTGGGAGTCGAAACCAACTCGATAATTACGAATGGTGATATTCCGAAGGCTGGCCGAAAGGTGAAAGAGCGAACAAATATTTTCGGCAAACAGGTGTGCCCGCGCTGCAAGGACGAAATTATAAAATCAACACTCAGCGGGCGCACGCTCTACCACTGTCCAACCTGCCAGCGCTAATAAAGTCCGTGAATTCAAAATTCCAGTCTATTCATTATCGATAATGACTACGTTGTAGCTTGGAAATACCCGTAGATATGAAATGAACCAAGATTGCGCACTTCCAAATGCAGCAGACAGCCCGCAAACGTTTGCATCTCTTATGATGTCCTCGATTACCCGCCAGAAACGACTATCAACCTCCGTAAGGAACTTTCAAAATAGAGCCATGACAGTTGCACTTGAATTTATGCGTCCGCTGATCGGCTAATTAAAATGATTCACGGCTTAGCGAATTGTGCCTGCTTGAGTCTTTGTTGAGTTTGCCAGTTTTCATCGATCCAAACAGGCGCTTGAATAGGTGCTAATGGCTCTTTCCCGAGAATAAAGTCTGCCGCCTTTTCAGCGACCATGATAGTGGGCGCGTTGATGTTTCCATAAGGCACGCTTGGAAACACCGATGCGTCAACGACCCTTAGCCCTTCAAGCCCAATGACTTCGCACTTCGAGTTAACCACGGCACCTGAATCCTTTGGTGAACCCATCCTGGCTGTTCCGCACGGGTGGTAAGCACTTTCGACATTCTGACGAACCCAATTATCAATCTCCTCGTCTGAAGAAACACTTTTACCGGGTTGCAACTCGTCGCCCCTATAGGTGTCCATTGCAGGCTGAGAAATTATCTCGCGGGTTAAACGGATGCAGCGTCGCCACGCCGCTATGTCGTCTTGATGCTGCAAATAGTTGAAAAGAATACTTGGGTGAGCACTTGGGTCGACCGATGTGATTTCGATTCGGCCACGGCTTTTAGGTTTGTTTGGTCCAACATGCACCTGAAAGCCATGTCCCTGGATGGATGGCGTGCCGTCATATCGGATCGCGGCCGGCAAGAAATGATATTGGATATCGGGTGATTTACGCCCCGCTTCAGATCGAATAAAGGCGCATGACTCAAAGTGGTTCGTCGCTCCGAGTCCCGATTTGAAAAAGAACCAGCGTGCACCAATCATGAACTTGCTAAATATGTCGAGCTTACTATTTAGACTAACAGGCTGTTGGCAGTGAAACTGAAAATAGACTTCCAGATGATCCTGCAGATTGTGTCCTACACCGGACAGAACATGCCGCGGTTCAATCCCGAGCTCAGACAGTAGAGGTTGCGGTCCAATACCGGACCTTTGCAAAATCATGGGAGATGCAATTGAGCCAGCGGATAGAATGACTTCCTTCCCCGCCTTAAACTCTACCTTCTTGCCTTTTATTTCCGCCTTCACACCGACAACTCGCTTACCGTCCAGGACCAGCCGATCAACCAATACGTGCTTTGTCACGATAAGGTTCTTGCGTTTTAGAACTGGTCGCAAATAGGCGCGCGCGGTAGACGAACGCACACCACCCGCAACGGTCATATGCATCTGACCAAACCCTTCACCGCGATACCCATTATAGTCTTCGGTATATGGATACCCAGCCTCTACTCCCGCATTAATAAAGGCTTGGTAGAGTGGATTGGCAGCCATGTTGTTACCGCCGGATACCCCAAGCGGGCCGTTACTACCTCGATACTCGTTTCCACCGCCTTGCCAAGACTCGGCGCGCTTGAAATAAGGCAGGCAATCAGCATACCCCCAACCCTCAGCGCCAAGGGCTTCCCACTCTTCGAAATCGCAGGCATGGCCACGAACATAAACCATGCCGTTTATTGACGAAGTGCCACCTAGCCCCTTCCCTCTTGGGCAAGTGATTTGTCGATGGTCTACATGCGGCTCAGGATCAGACTTATATCCCCAATTATAAGTTTCCGAGGCCATGGGATATGATAAGGCAGTCGGCATCTCTATAAGAATATTCCGATCACTACCACCAGCTTCGAGCAAAAGGACCGAACGGCGTCCGTCTGCAGATAACCGATTGGCTAGAACGCAGCCCGCCGATCCGGCTCCCACGATTATGTAGTCGAATACCTTTTCCATAGTTTTCTGTCCGTCATTCCGTCTGCTGAATCAGCACATCGCGTCTGATAAAGGTTAGTACATAAACCGCGCAGTAGAGGCCAATTACCACAAGGCCGATCCACTCAATTTTCAAAGGTGTAAACTGATAGAGAAGAACCAAGCCAAACAGCAAAGCCCAGTGCAATCCAACGTATCCAGCGCCGCCAAGGCGTCGCACGGTCAAGCCGAGGTTTTCAGAGTACAGCCGCGTAAGCGAATCAAGCGAATTCATCACAAATATTATGCCCACCACAACCATGCAAAATTGCAGCTCATCAGAAAGCATGATCACCCTCGAATGATAGATGTACAAAACTGAAAACCAGAGAGCGATGAGTATTGATGGAATCACCAGAAGAACCGTGAGCAATTGATAAGCGCGCAGCCCATTCACAAATCGAGCCACAAACTGTCCAATCATTATGCTCCAAGCAAACCACCAGAAAAGATAAAAGGCGTGATAATCGCTCATTGGGTGCATAAATCTTGGGAGATTGGCGAAGTAACCACCGATCTGTGACAGACTGGCGATCCAGCCAAGAACACCAGCACCACTACTAAGCCACAACAGAGCAATTAGACAGAAAAACAAAACGCTTGAGCTTATACCCAGCCATTTCACATACCGGATATCAGTGCTCGAAAGGACCGCCAGGAAAACCACAACTGCCACTAACAAGTAGCGGGCGGGATCGCTAATCCCGACAATATAGTCTGGTAAGTAGCTGAGAAACAAAAAACCTGTAAAAGCGCAGGTCGCGATTATCACCGCACTATTGATAAACTTTACCCATCTGATCTCAAAGATCTGAGTCTTGGGCTCAACAACGCAAAAGTAGAACGTAGTGAGAAAGTAGAACGCCCAGACCAAAAAGCCCCAGAACCCGAATTCCACCGCCAAGGCATTTGTAAATCCGTAAACGTCGTCCGCCTGGTAGACGGGAAACTCTGTCAGTGGAAACATGATCAATCCGACATCAAGTCCCGATGTGAAGAGGATTGCCAGGAAAGCCATGAGCGGCATGGGATCAGTTCCTGTTAGTCGCTTTTTACCGAAGCGAATGATCAGTAGAAGGCTCGTTGATAGCGAGACCACTATTGCTACTGAGAGAATAAGGTTCATAAAACTGTCTAACCTGCGTCAAGCGGTAAAAGTATCGGAAGCTATGCTCTTATTAGCGGTGTTCCCGGAAATGTAACCAGCCGGTTTTTCAAAGCTGAGTTTTGATCGTCGATAACCCTTGGTCGTCCATTACGTCGAGAGTTTCACGGAGGTGGCGCTGGAGCTCTCAGCCCTCATCAGGACACACCAACAAGCACGTGATTTTCATCTGGGATCCAGATAGACATAGCAGGATGATTGATTGATATTTAACGGGATGGGAATAAGCGCAATGTCGTCAGCCCTATATCTACTGAGCACCGAAGCAGAAAGTGGCAAAACTGCCCTCGCCCTCGCCCTGTTCGAGAACCTGGCAAAGAAGGTAGCTCGGCCCGCGATTTTCCGCCCTGTTACCTTCGACGGGTCTGATGACTATCTGATCGATCTTCTTCTTTCCCGCCTGCCTGAGGCCCAGCGACCTGATCCAGCAGATTGTTTCGGTGTCACGTATTCAGACCGCCACGAAGATACAGATGCCGCACGGCAGAAAATTCTCGAGCGCTTCCGTGATCTCAATGTCAAATGCGATGGCATCCTTGTCATCGGCAGCGACTACACCGACGTCGGCGCGAACACCGAGCTCGACCATAATATAGCGATTGCGAAGGACCTTGCTACGCCAGTGGTAACAGTCATATCCGGTCGGGGAAATCGCGGTGCCCGCAGCTCCGAAGATATAGGCTCCGCGGCAGAACACGCCCTTGAACACTTGGTCGAAGCTAAACTCCCGATAATCAGCGTAATCGCCAACCGGGTCCCGCCAGAAGAAGCAAACGACGTTGAAAGCCAGTTGAACAAGGTCGTTGCCGATCTATCGCTCAGCATTCCTGTGTCCGCCGTACCCGAACTGCCATTTTTGTCCGCGCCAACTCTCAACGATATTTCGAGCGCTATTGATGCAAAACTCGTCTCTGGAAACGCAGACAATATGTGCCAGGTCGCCGTTCATCCCATCGTCGCGGCGATGAGGCTACCGAATGCGCTTCAGCACCTTAAGAATGACGCCCTAGTGATTTTGGCGGGCGACCGAATTGAAATGATCATTGCCATGCTCGCGGCAGCGAAGGCGTCTGGTTTTCCAACGCCAAACGGTGTTGTGTTAAGTGGCGGATTTACTCCGGATCCAGTAACAACCCTCCTGCTGAACGACATCGCAGGTGAGATCCCGGTCCTCGCCAGCAATATGCAAACGATCGAACTGGCAACGACAATCGCATCGCTTTCCAGCCGTATGCAGCCGGATTCCTCTCGCAAAATAGACGCTGCCCTCGACCACACCTGCAAATGGTTTCCGGCGGCCGATCTCATTGCCCGAATTGCAACAACGCCAACCACGGCAGTCACCCCGCTCATGTTCTCTCACGATGTGTTCGAGCGAGCAGAAGCCGCTGGGCAACATATCGTTTTGCCAGAGGGGATAGAGCCCAGAATACTCCATGCCGCTGAGCGCATCATTAGCAGGGGACTTGCGTCGATCACCCTGCTTGGCGATCCCGACAAGGTCACGAAAATCGCACAAAATTGCGGTGCCAACATTGGCGGCGCTAAAATTCTTGATCCCGTAAGTGATCCCCTCCGCAAACGCCTCGCCGAAAGCTATGCCGACGCACGCGCCCATAAGCAGGTCACGTTCGATCAGGCATGGGACATAGTCGCCGACGTTTCTTATTTCGGAACGATGATGGTGCATCTGGGCCTTGCCGACGGAATGGTCTCCGGCTCGATCCACACGACGGCCCACACGATCCGCCCGTCATTCGAAGTCATAAAAACAGCCCCCGGCACAAATATCGTCTCCAGCGTTTTCTTCATGCTGTTGCCGGATCGCGCACTGGTTTACGGCGACTGCGCCGTCATTCCCGATCCGACGGTAGAACAGCTCGCGGACATCGCAATTTCTTCGGCCGGAAGCGCCCAAATGTTCGGCGTTGAACCCCGCGTGGCGATGTTGTCCTACTCAACCGGCTCCTCCGGCACGGGCGCTGACGTAGAGAAGGTTCGCGCGGCGACCACGCGTGCGAAGGAGCGCCGCCCGGATCTGCCGATCGAAGGGCCACTGCAATACGATGCCGCCGTTGTACCCTCGGTGGCGAAAACAAAGATGCCAAATTCCACGGTTGCCGGGCATGCTAGTGTCCTTATCTTCCCAGATCTCAACACAGGAAATAACACCTACAAGGCTGTTCAGCGCAGCTCCGGGGCCGTCGCAGTCGGTCCCGTGCTCCAGGGCCTGAACAAGCCGGTCAACGATCTCTCTCGTGGCTCGACGGTAGATGACATCATCATGACGATCGCCGTAACCGCTGTTCAGGCGGGAGCCCTTCGAAGTAATAGGGCTAAGACGGAATAAGATAACGCCATGACAGTTCTAGTCGTGAATTGCGGGTCCTCTTCAGTGAAGTTCCAGCTGATTGATCCTGACGCTATCGAATCCGGCGCGATCAGCACCCCCGAAATGAAACGCCTTATCGAGCGTATCGGAACGGAAATCCCGGACCACACGGCCGCTCTTGCGCAGGTGGCAAATCAGGTACAGGCCCACCTTGCAAAATCAGGCAGCAAGCTCACGGCAATTGGTCACCGCGTTGTCCATGGCGGCGCTGAATACTCCGAGCCAACACTCATCACAGATGAGGTGATCGAAACGATTGACCGCCTGTCAGTGCTCGCGCCGCTGCATAACCCTGCGAACAATGACGGCATCAGAGCTGCCGGCCGCAGCTTTCCAGGCCTTCCGCAAGTCGCTGTTTTCGATACAGCCTTCCACGCGACAATTCCGAGAGCGCACCGAACCTACGCCGTGCCTGAAACCTGGGAGCGCGATTACTCCGTCAGGCGTTACGGCTTTCATGGCACGTCCCACGCATTTGTAAGCCGAAAGTGCGCAAAATGGCTGGAAAAAGAACGCGGCATTCAGCCTGACAGTGCTCGGATTGTTGTTTTGCACCTTGGCAATGGAGCCAGCGCCTGCGCTGTCGCAGGGGGGAAAAGCGTCGACACGTCTATGGGGCTAACGCCTTTACCGGGTCTTGTGATGGGCACGCGAAGCGGTGACGTTGACCCGGCCATTTTCGGCCACTTAAGTCGGGTGGCGGGTATGTCAGTCGAAGAGGTTGAGACGGCGCTCAATCGCGAGAGCGGCATGGCCGGACTATGCGGAGATAGAGATATGCGGGCCGTCGAAAAGCGTGTAGCAGCGGGCGATGAACGGGCCGAGCTTGCAATGGATGTTTATGTTCACCGAATTCAAAGCACGGTCGGTGCCTACGTTGCCACTCTTGGCGGCATTGACGCCATCGCCTTCACGGCCGGTATTGGGGAGAACTCGGAAACGGTTAGAGCGCGCGTGGCAGCCAGGCTTAGCGGGCTGGGCATTTCGATAGACGAGAACCTCAACGAGGGCAGAGGCGCAGGCCCGTCAGGGGTCAGAGACATTTCAGCGGATTCAAGCGCGGCCGCATTACTGGTGATACCGACCAATGAAGAATTGGAGATCGCAACGCAAACAGTCCAGGCGCTCAGTACGCACGAGCCAGACGAGAGATCCACAATCAAGGTTCGCGATAGATAACAGGCCGCATAGAAAAATGAGTTTGGAAAAATCCTTCTACGCCGCGGTTAATATTGGACAAAACTCGGATGTTCAAAAACATAGAACGAATGGCGTCGAAGATAGAGTCGCTTAGAGGAACGCTTCGACCACACATAAAACAAATACATCAGTTGACAACGGGTCAGAGCGACACGAGGCGATTTCGGAATCAAAGGCTATGAGGTCGTCTCGATTGGGAACCTGCAGGATAAATCAGCTGGACGAACAATTGACGCATCAGGGCTCATCATTACTCCGGGGCTTTATGGATCTGCATGCTCGTGTGACTGATGGCAATTACGGTGGCTACTATCTCCTCTCATCAAACCAAAGAAGTCGGCTGCAGAGAGGCCAAAGAAAAAAAGACCCCCAACAGGTAA
>JBCCIW010000060.1:0-14034 GCA_039028055.1 Pseudomonadota bacterium
AGACCAGCGATAATTATCAACCATTTTCGCATACTAATGTCTCCTGTCAGCGTGCACGACATTGCAGCCCATCCAAAGCACGTATAGAAATGAGATCTAGGAGCCTCAAGGATCAATGGCCGCAGATACAGAATTAAGCGATGCATCGAGCTCGAAAGACGCGCCTTATCACAACCGGACAATCGCTCTCGTAGGCCTTATGGGCGCTGGTAAATCGACCGTTGGGCGTCGACTGGCTGACGCTATGGGCCGTGATTTTTGTGATAGTGACAATGAAATAGAAAAAGCAGCCGGATTGTCTATCTCCGACATTTTCGCACTTCACGGTGAGGCTGAGTTTCGGCGTGGCGAAAAGCGCGTATTGGCCAGACTGTTGCAGGGGAAGCCACATATATTGGCAACTGGCGGTGGAGCGTATTTGGATGCAGAGACAAGAACATTGCTGAGGGAGAAAGCGATAACAGTCTGGCTAAATGCAGATCTCGAAACCCTGTGGGAAAGAGTTTCCAGGCGGACGCACCGACCACTTCTACGAATGCCAAATCCGCGCCGAAAGCTCGCTGAGTTGCTGGAAGAGCGGACGCCAATCTACTCAGAGGCTGATCTCGTGGTTGAGAGTGATGACGGGCCGCATTCTAAAACGGTTGACCGCATTCTGGTTGCTCTGAAAGGGTGGCAGCCAGCATGACGCAGGCAGATGCACGAAGGCGCGTGCGGGTCGATCTAGGAGCCCGCAGTTACGACATCGAAATAGGTGCTGGCCAACTCGCCGAAGCTGGAAAACTGATATCGCCATTCATGAACCGGTCGCGTGTTTTCGTCGTGACTGACGAGATTGTAGCTGGTCTTCATCTTGAGCAATTGGAAGCCAGTCTTCAACGTGTTGGTCTGGATGCGAAGGTTTTTTCCATAAAGGCGGGCGAGAGCTCGAAGTCATTCGCGAACTTAGAGCGAATTCTGCACTGGCTGCTGGAAGTAGGTGCAGGTCGCGACGATGTCCTAATCGCATTCGGTGGCGGTGTCGTGGGTGACCTGACAGGTTTCGTCGCTTCCGTCATGAAGCGCGGTATGTCCCTCATCCAGGTGCCGACGACCCTGCTGGCTCAGGTCGACAGTTCGGTCGGTGGGAAGACTGCTATCAATACCGCACAAGGCAAGAACCTTGTCGGCACGTTTTACCAACCAAAGCTCGTTATTGCCGATACAGACATTTTAAGAACGCTTCCGGAGCGCGAGGTTCGAGCTGGCTACGCTGAGATCGTCAAGTACGGCCTGATCAACGATGAGCCTTTCTTCAGTCATCTCGAGCAAGCCGGTGATCAAGTCATGGCCCTGCAAGCAGATGCCATTGCTGACGCAGTGGCGCGTTCCTGTGAAGCGAAGGCGCGCATTGTTGCGCAAGATGAGAGGGAAGGAGGAGTTCGGGCACTGCTGAACCTTGGCCATACGTTTGGGCATGCCTTTGAAGCGGCGAATGGGTACGGGCCGGAGTTGTTGCACGGAGAAGCTGTTGGTGTTGGCATGGCCCTGGCGCTCAGATACTCGGCAAGACAGGGGCTAATGTCTCATGATGACGCCAAAAGGGCGAATACTGTCATTGGTGTTTCAGGCCTGCGCACGCGAATTCAGGAACTCGATGGTGGCCCGTATCGAGCGACAGAGCTCGTATCTCATATGAAGCAGGACAAAAAGGTTCGTGGGAATCGAGTGCCGCTGATCCTTGCGCGGGGCATTGGGCGCTCCTTTATACACCCTGAAGCTGATCTCGCAGACGTAGAAGCATTTCTTGAGGAGGAATCCAGAACAGCATGATCGCTGGAACCGCTATCGCCATAGTCTTCCTTTTGGCACTCTCTGGATTTTTTTCAGGCTCTGAAACAGCGCTCACGGCGGCGTCCCGTGCACGCATGCACAAGCTTGAGGAAGACGGCGATGTCAATGCGGCTCGCGTCAATCGGCTAATAGCCGATCCTGAGAGCCTGATTGGCACAATTCTCCTTGGCAACAATCTCGTGAACATTCTGGCTTCCGTTCTGGCTACAGCCCTGTTCACAAGCATTTTCGGGCCTGGAGGGGTTGCGCTTGCAGCAGCTACGGGGGTCATGACAATTCTTGTTCTGGTCTTTGCCGAGGTACTTCCAAAGACATATGCGATCACACGCCCGGACGACATGGCGAGGTCGGTCTCCCGTCCAATCGGATGGCTGGTTGCGGGCCTGAGTTGGTTTGTCGCCGTTATTCAGGCCATCGTCACTGCCACGTTGAAAATCATTGGCGTGAGGACAGGTGCAGCTAGCCCGACCGCAGATGAGGAGATCAGGGGCGCGATTTCACTTCACGCTTCTGAGGGGGCTGTGGACGAGGCGGACCGACACCGGTTGATTGGTGCCTTGGATCTGAAGGATCTTGCGGTGTCCGAAGTGATGATCCACCGAAAAAGTATCGATATGCTGGATGCTGAACAGCCGGTGGAAGACCTTGTCGTAAAGGCTCTTTCAAGCGTCCATACAAGGTTGCCTCTCTATCGGGGGGGCGAGCGCGAAGAGATCGTCGGTATCCTCCACGCGAAAGACCTCTTGCGATCAATAGTCCCGTTGAAGGGCGATCTCGAAACTCTGGATCTTGAGAGTCTCTTGCGCGAACCCTGGTTTGTTCCGGAAACAACGCCGCTGCTCGATCAGCTTGATGCCTTTATGGCGAAGCGCAATCACTTCGCGCTTGTTGTCGATGAGTATGGTGCTCTGCAAGGACTGGTTACGCTTGAGGATATTCTCGAAGAGATCGTCGGCGACATTCGGGACGAACACGATGTATTTGTTCAGGGCGTGCGACCCCAGTCAGATGGATCCGCGAATGTTGATGGCTGGGTGACGATACGGGACTTGAATCGGGCGCTCGGCTGGGCGTTGCCAGACGAAGAGGCTGTCACCGTCGCGGGGCTTGTTATTCGCGAAGCGCAGGCGATTCCCGAGCCCGGGCAGAGATTCTCGTTTTACGGATACCGTTTTGATATTCTTCGGAGAAATCGAAACCAGATAACGGGTTTGCGGGTGCGTGCCGAGCTGGACTGAGCCTTGCCGAAGCTGGAACACTGCATTCATTTCGTGTTCAAACGGCCCCTGCGATAGTAAAATTCTGGTAATGCGGAGATCTGTTTGATGGCAGCTCTGAAAATCACCTTTATGTCTGCCGCAGGCGCGCTATGCCTTGCGGCCTGTGTCACACCTGGAATTGATTACACAGCAGAAGTCGCGCCAGGCAATCCAGACGCGGCTACGTATCGGTCGGTTGCTGTCGACAAGTTTCAAGGGCCATTGGGAGATTGGTATACGGGCGAGTTCCAGGCCATGCTTCAGTCAGCTGCGTTTAATGGGTCACCTTGGTTTCAGGTCGGTATTTTTGCCGGCCAATCCAACGTAACGGGCGTTTATGACGGAACTCTAGATGTCGGTTATCCGTACGTCTCAGAACGCTATTATACGGATTCCCAATGTGTGAAGCGCGAAGAAGTCGACGGGGAGAAGAAGTGTGTCAAACGGGTCGACATAGAGTATGTCTGCCTGAGGTACTCTGTTGACGTTTCCGTTCGCCCGCGATTGATCGACAAGGCTGATAGCACGATTATTCACCAAGCGGATTATTACGGCTCTGATAGCGAAGAAGAGTGTTTCGAGACTGGATATGTTCAGTATCGCATTCGGCGTGGCCCCGATGATCCGGGCAGGGGCAAGTACCGCTTTGCTTATGAAGATTACGGCGTGCCCGGATACAGTCTTGGCAGCGATTACATTATCGATCGGATCACCGCTTCGGCGCTCCGCCAAACCCTTTGGCAAGCTCGGCAAGATTTAGCGCCTTACAATCAGAACGTCCGAGCCACTATCCTGACAGAGGCGCAGAATTTCGAGGTGCGTGCAGACCCACGTTTCGAGGCTGCAGTCACTGCCATTCGCAATGATGATCCACAGACCGCATGTAGTCTCTTCACTGATCTGGCTGCGCAATATCCGGCAGCGCCTGCTGTCCTGCACAATCTGGGGGCTTGCGCGGAAGCTCTTGGGGATAAGGATCGGGCACAGAATTTATATGCAGAAGCAGCCGAGGGGTCGCGTGCATTAGGCATTGAACCGACAGGTCGGATGCTGACCGCGCTTCAGCGAATTTCCAACTTGAAAAGCGACGAACTTATCCTCGATGAGTTGGTGCCAATCGAAGGGCCGCCGGAGAGCTGATTTTGTGCTAACGTTGCCTCATCGGTGGCGGGCACTCCGGCCCGTCGGGCTTACGAGATCCCGGAGTCCGTCGCTCTGATAATATGATGGCTTCTCGTATTCGTCCTTCGATTGCTGCTTCATCGAAGGTGCGATTCACACATGCTATGGGCTCGCCATTATCGGCTGAGATAATCGCAGCGATACCGGTAACGCCGCCATACCAGTCCCACAAATAGAAGGCCTGATGACTATGAGCGAGGTTCATCGCATCGCTCCAGGCTTGCGCAGCTTCGCTTTCGCTAGCTCTTCTACCAGCATTGGTCATGTCAAGGTTCACCAGCTCAACCTCGCCATCCTCAAACTGCGTTAGTGCGTTGTAGAGCGCCGGGTTCAGAATTTGGCAGTTCGGACACCAGTCAGCGGTGAAGTTGATCACCTTCACGACGGGATCTGCGAGTGCCGACGACCCACCGAAAAGCACGCCGATAAGAATGGCGACGGCGCGTCTCATTCGCCAAACACGCGTGCATATATCGTATCGACCTGTTTCAGGTGGTAATCCATGTCAAACAGCGCTTCCAGTTCTTTGTCTGTTAGTCGCTGGCTGACCTCCTCGTCGCCTTTGAGAAAATCGAGGAATGCGCCTTCGCCGGCCCACGTTCTCATCGCATTTCGCTGAACGAGGCGGTAAGCATCTTCCCGGCTGACTTCCTTTTCGATTAGCGCCAGCAGAACGCGTTGGGAGTTATGAAGACCGCCGAGGCGATCCATATTCTCCTGCATTCGGTCCGGATAAATAACCAGATTCTCGATTACCCCGGCGAGGCGATGAAGCGCGAAGTCCAGATGTATGGTCGCGTCAGGTCCGATGCCGCGCTCCACCGAGGAGTGCGAGATATCCCGCTCGTGCCAGAGCGCAACATTTTCCAGGGCAGGGGTAACCGAAGAGCGAACCAGCCGCGCAAGACCCGTCAGGTTTTCCGTCAATACCGGATTGCGCTTATGGGGCATTGCAGATGAGCCCTTTTGCCCGGCCGAGAAAAATTCTTCGGCTTCGAGCACTTCGGTCCTCTGTAGATGGCGGATTTCAGTCGCGATACGCTCTATCGATGAGGCAATCACACCCAGTGTTGCGAAGAACATGGCGTGGCGATCCCGCGGGATGACTTGCGTTGAAATCGGTTCCTGTTGAAGGCCTAGCTTATCGGCGACGTGTGCTTCGATGCGAGGATCTATGTTTGCGAACGTGCCTACTGCCCCTGAAAGCGCGCAGGTCGCGATTTCTTCCCTTGCGGCCACGAGACGTGATTTCGCTCGCTGAAACTCGGCGTGAAATCCGGCCAGCTTTAGCCCGAATGTTACCGGTTCTGCGTGGATGCCATGGCTGCGGCCAATTGTTGGGGTCAGCTTATGCTCTTCCGCGCGGGTTTTGAGCGCGCTCAAAACGCGGTCGATCCCCGTGAGCAAAAGGTCCGTTGCGCGCGTTAACTGCACGGCCAAGCAGGTATCTAGGACATCCGACGATGTCAGTCCCTTGTGAAGGTATCTTGCTTCGTCACCGACGTGTTCTGCAACGTTCGTCAGAAACGCGATGACATCATGCTTTACCTCTCGCTCGATCTCGTCGACTCGCGCAACGTCGAAACCACCTCGCTCCCTTACGGCGGCGGTCACGCCCTCGGGGATCTGCCCGAGATTCTCCATCGCTTCTGCCGCCAGGGTCTCAATTTCCAGCCAGATAGAAAACTTGGACTCCGGCGTCCAAATGGCGACCATTTCTGGTCGTGCGTAGCGTTCGATCATTTGAGATGTCCGTAAGTTAGCGGCAAATTGCCCTCAAGAGCGTTGTTCTGCTGCTTCATGATACCTGATTACGAGAAAATAAAGTGCTGTGGTCACCCTGGAACTGCATGTGCTTGAAATTTATTCACATTTCCAATCTGGTGGGCTCTGAAATATTGCGTTATTTTCATATTGGGAGAAGCAAGGGGCTTTGCGTAACTTCTCCGGGTAACCTCGCCTTGTAGTTGGATGGGTTATCGCAATGTGAATTGGGCAGGGGACGAGGTCTGCTGAAAGGACAGGGGAAAACGATGAGAAAGTTGGTTTTGGCGTCGACAGCAAGTGTTGTCTTTGGCTTTGGTGCTTTTGCGCAAGGTGCTGATTATCCGCCGAGTGCGGCTCCCGGGGAGTGTTTTGCAAGGGTTCTGATTCCCGAGACGACCGAGATCATTACAGAGCAGGTGGTCGACCAGCCTGAGTCCGAAGAGATTACGGTTGTTCCCGCGCGGTACGAGTCGATCACCGAAGAAGTTCTGGTGAAAGAAGAAACCGTTGCATATCGAACCATACCAGCTGTCTATGAAACAATCACAGAAACGATCATCGTCGAGCCCGAGCGATCTGAAGTCGTCACCATACCGGCGACTTATGAGACGTATGAAGAACAGGTTCTAGTCCGAGCTGCGTATACGACTTGGGAGTCAGGAGAGGGCCTCTACGGGCGCAGCTCCGTTGACGGAGAACCATCTGCTTCCGACGACAGTGAACAAGCCACGGGTGAAGTGCTCTGCCGCGTAGAAGTCCCCGCGCAATACGACACCGTAACCCGAACGCGTGTTGTATCACCTGAACGAACGGAGATGCGTACAGTTCCCGCAGTCATGGAAACGGTGACGCGGGAAATAGTTATAAAGCCAGCTGAAGTGGTTGAGGAAATTGTCCCTGCGGAATTTGCAACGGTCACCAAGCGTGTTCTGGTTGCTCCAGCGACAGAGCAGATCACCATTGTTCCAGCCAGTTTCAAGACGGTCGAACGCCGTGTCGTGACTGGCGGTGGCGGGCTCGAATGGCGGGAAGTCCTTTGCGATACAAATGCTTCAAGGGAAAAAATCGTGGAGGTGCAACGCGCATTGACCGCTGCCGGCTATAATGTGTCAGCTGATGGTGCATTTGGCCCAGCAACACTTGCCGCCATGGAGGCTTATCAGCGGGCAAATGGTTTGCCAGTTGGCTATCTGACGGTCTCTACAGTGGAATCGCTTGGCGTCTCGCCGCGCTAATTCAGCGTTAGAACATATTTGGCTATCTGACGCTTTCGGTGCCCTTCCGTGCCAAGGCGTCGGCGCGCTCGTTTCCTTCATCGCCCGCGTGGCCTTTCACCCATTTCCAGGTGATGTCGTGGCGTTCACAGGCTGCGTCGAGTGCTTGCCATAGCTCCTTGTTTTTCACTGGTTTCTTAGAGGCCGTTTTCCAGCCATTCTTTTTCCAGCCATGGATCCATTTGGTGAGGCCGTCTTTTACGTAGGTCGAGTCCGTATGCAGCGTGACCTTTGATGGCTTCTTCAAGGCGTTCAGTGCCTCGATGGCTGCGGTAAGTTCCATCCGATTGTTCGTTGTCGATGCTTCGCCATCGAACAGCTCTTTCTCTCGCTCGCCATGTTTGAGCAGTGCGCCCCAACCACCAGGACCCGGATTTCCCGAACAAGCGCCGTCCGTCCAAATTTCGATTGTATCTGTCATAGCGCTGACGTGGCGACGTTCTTCTAAAGGGTCAAGCCCCGTAGTCGCCAGACGACTTGGCGGTTCGGTGAAACCGCAGGCGCTGGGCATAATCGAGGGGGTTATGGGGTTTTACCAGGGCATCGGCCGGTGTGTCGTACCAGTCGACAAGTCGTGTCAGGAAGAATCTGATTGCTGCACCGCGCGCCAGAAGGGGTAAAGTTGACAGTTCTGCTTCTGTCAGTGGGCGGATCGATTGGTAGCCAGAAATCAATTCTGCTCCCTTGGAGAAATTGTACTCGGCCCCTTCTTCGAAAGCCCACGCGTTCAGGCAAACAGCAAGGTCGTATGCCAGGAAGTCCGTGCAAGCGAAGTAGAAGTCGAATGCGCCCGTAAACTCGTCTCCAATGAAGAATGTATTGTCAGGGAAGAGATCGGCGTGGATCGCTCCGGTGGGAAGCGAGTCACGCTTTGGCCAAAGCGCCTCGATGATTTGCAGATCCTCTTCGATGAGCGTGGAGAGCCCGTCCTCTAACCCATTCGCGTCTGCTGCCCTGTGCGTCCACAGCCTTTGCCAACCGGAGGGTCCGAGATCATTCTCCCGAATTTCCGCGAAGTCCTCCAACGACTTATGCATCTTGGCAAGTGCGACTCCGAACGACCTGCATTGGCGAATGTTCGGGCGGCGAGGGGAAATTCCTGTCAGGAACTCCACAATCAGGGCTGGGCGTCCCTCCAGGTCTCGAAGAGCTCTTCCGTCGCTTGCTGAGATCGGTGCTGCGCACGGAAAACCTTTGTCTGATAAGTGCTCTGTCAGTGACACGAACCAGGGCAGGTCATCAGGGTTCACGCGCTTCTCGAACAGGGTGAGGATGTATCGGTTCTCAGTGGTCTCAAGATAGAAGTTCGAGTTTTCGACACCCTCGGCGATGCCTTTAAGCGCGCGCGGCTCGCCGATATTGTAATCGCTAAGGAATTTAGCGAGAGCGGCGTCGGAAACCTGAGTGTAAACGGCCATACTTAGTCTTTAGGCCGCTCGGGCGCATCTGTCTTCTGTTTCGCCCATTCTGCTTAGTCTTCGACGAACTGGGCGAGGTCTGGCGGCGTGAAGTTCGGACCTTTGAGAACCTTCCCGTCTTCGCGAAGAACGGGCTGCCCGTTTTCTCCCAGCTTCGACATGTTGGACCTGTAGACTTCCTTGAACGCATCGCTTTTTACATCGTGCAGGCCGAATTCGAGATAGGTTCCGTCCAGAACGAATTGAATATCTGACAGCGCATCAAGCACTTCGGTCATGTCATTTGCTTCGACGGCCTCGCGGAGTTCACGCACTTCCTCTTCAAGGATCGCCAGTCGCATGGCGACGCGCTCATTCGGAAGTGTTGGTTTTTTCTGTACCGGCACGTCAAAGTGCTCGTGCCAGTCGCGAACGAGATCAAGGGTGTCCATCGCTGCCTCCATGCAAATGTTTGGTAGATATTAATGCGATTCGGCGTGTCAGGCCGTCGCCGCGTTTTCGGGAACCCACAGGTCTCTACGCATGGTTCGGCCCATCAGGACAAAGTGGAGGGCGGCCCATAGATAGAACAGCGCGCCGAGGGTGACGCCCCAGCGAACGCCCGTTTTGCGGGCCGGGGCGCAGTAGGTCCCGACATTGGTTGTCGCGGTCTCAAGCGCGTCGCCGGTTATCGCACCTGAAGCTTCGTCACGGGCGGCTTTGAGCTGGGCTTCCAGGGCTCCGCACTCTGCCAGAGAAACAGCGCTGTCGAGGCGCTCCAGCTGCCACTTTGTGCCCTGGTCGGAGATCCATCCGATCACGGGCGGGCCGCCGCCATATCCGATAAGGTTGACAACGAAAAGCATGAGGGCGGCTGCTGTCGCGCGCATTCTCGGCTGGACGAGCTTCTGGGTGACCGCGAACATGGGGCCGAGATATGCGTAACGGAGCACCGCTGCGATTGCGAGAGCTACAATGCCTGTGACAATAGCCACCGTTCCCGAGCCGAACAGGCTTAGCGTGTTGTAGCCGAATACGTAGAGGGGAACACTTAAGCTTAGCCCGAGGGCCGGCACCCAGCTGTCCGCATTGGGATGGCGTACGCGGAGACGGTCAGCGAGGATGCCAGAGCCGAATGTGCCTATGCCTGCAGCGAGACCGAGTACGCCTCCATAGATCAGGGCGGCTTGCATAAGGGTCATGTCGTGGGCGCGGATCCAGAACGGTGCAATGAACTGGCCGATGCCGTATCCCGCAAATGAGGCGAGCGCCCCGCCGAGGGAGACGTGCCAGAATGTGGAGTTCTTGCCCAGAATGCTAAAGACTGCGAAGGGACTGGGCATTCGCCGTTCGGCCGCGGCCTCTGCTCCGCCGGGGTCAGAGTAACCTCGCGGCGGTTCTTTCACCGTCAACTTGAATAGCACCGCGCCCAGAACGCCGGGCAGGCCCATCCAGATGAACGCGTCGCGCCAATTCAGGCCGTCCTGGCTCGCAATCCAAGCTCCACCGAGTGCCGCCAACATGGAGCCGAGTGGAATGCCGAGGGCGAAGATGGCAAGGGCACCGGTGCGTTTTTCGGGCGGGAAGTAGTCAGAGATCAAGGAGTGAGACGGCGGTGAGCAGCCAGCCTCTCCGATACCGACGCCGATCCGGGCGAGGGCGAATTGAAAGGTGTTTTGAGCTAGCCCGCAAAACGCCGTCATGGCTGACCAGGCGGCCATGGCCAGCGTAATGATCCAGGTGCGGCTGCGACGCTCTGCGAGCATCGCGAAAGGAATGCCGAGGAGGGTGTAGAGGACGGCGAAGGCGAGACCCGATAACAGCCCGATGGCCGTGTCCGACAGGCCGAAGGTTTCCCGGATCGGTTCGCCCAGAACACCAATCAGTGTGCGGTCAATAAAATTGAAAGTGTAGACAACGATCAGTGCAAAGAGGACGTAGGATCGATAACCCCGCGAACCATAGCCTTCGTTGGTAGAGGCATTTTCCGTCGCAGTCACTTCGGTCATTTCAGGCGACCTCTGCTATGAAGTCGCGCTTCAATGTTCTCGATGACATGTAGAAACAGAAAGCGGCGACGAGGAACCAGCAGGCGGTCAGTGCCATTGCTTTCGGCAATCCAATGTTTTGCCCTTCTGCGCAAAGTGCCAGCTGGGCCGCATCAAGGTCTGACGCCGTTTTGCATGTCGCTATGTCCAGTACTCCGGATGGGTCTAGGGTAGCGAGCGCGCCATTGGCGAAGAAGTCCGAGAAGAAGCCGACAAATATTGGCCCGACGCCGTTTCCGATAATAGAGACAAGTATAAGTAGAATTGCGACTGCGGTTGCGCGGGAGCGACTGGTCACAACGCCAGAGGCAATGTTGTATTGAGCGCCAAGATACGCGTAGTGCGCCACAGCTGCTATTGACCATAGGATGAATACTGTGCCGAGGTCTGCTGTGAAGAAGGCACCGACATAAGCTGGAACGGCTATTAGAAGTCCAACTGCCGGGACGAGTGCAATCGCCCTGATTGATCTCTTCGTAAAGCGCTCAGTCAGCCATCCGCCAAGGAATGTACCAGCTGCTGCAAGGGCTGAGAGAGGTGCGCCATAATTTATGGCTGCGTCACGCACACCGATTCCATGTACTCGCTGCAGAAAAGGTGCCTGTAGGCTCACCAATCCATATCCAACGAAAGCTACGAGTGATGCCGCCATAGCCATCCACCAGAAGCTCGGCTTCTCGATCACTTCCGCGAAGCCTTCCGTGAATGTCGCCTGATCCTTCGTTGTGCCAGGCGGGTCTGAATATCCCCGTGGCGGTTCCTTGATAGTCTGAAGAACCAGTAAGGCGATAAGGACACCAGGTAGTCCGACCACGACGAACGCGATCCGCCAGCCTTCAACATTTGCCCAGTCGAGTCCTCCAAACATCCATCCAAGGCCAACGGACTGTATCCAGTTGCCGAATGTTTCCCCTTTCATCTGGGCGATCGGGCCCCCGAAGAGGTTCGCTAGCACGCTGCCAACCGTGACCCCCATGGAGTAGATACCAAGGGCAACTGATCGGCTGACTGGCTTGTAATAGTCACCGATGAGTGAGTTCGCCGGAGGGGTGCATCCGGCCTCGCCGACGGCAACGCCAATTCTGAAGAATAGCAAGGTTAGAAAACCGGCTGCAAAACCGCAAAGCGCTGTCATGATGGACCATAGGATGATGCATGCCGTAATGATCTTCACTCGATTGGAGCGATCTGCCCACATGGCAATCGGCAACCCCATGGCCGCATAGAACAGTGCGAATGGTGGGCCGTAGAGCAGGCCCCACTGAAAGTCCGTCAGTTGGAAGCTCTCGATAATCGGTTGGGCGACGACCGCAATCAGGGTGCGGTCGATAAAATTCAGCGTGTAAACCACCATCAGCAGCAGCAGGACGTAGGTCCTGTAGTTCTTACTGCCATATCCGGTGAGGTGCCCGTCTGTGCGATGAGCGGTGTCTGCGACTGACGCATCCGCCATATACATCTACTCCCTTTAGCCCGGTGCATCTGGCGGCACCTTATCGTTCGTCCACGGTAAGGACGATTGCGAGCAGCGCAAGCGCTATCTGCAATGGTCCGTGCGAGGATCTCTAAATAAGTCCCGCTGACTTGAAACTGGTAACGCCGCCTGTGCCCACAATCAGATGATCATGTATCGTAATCTCAAAAGGGGTCAGCGCGTCAATGATTTCCCGGGTGATCGAGATGTCAGCGCGCGATGGCGTTGTATCGCCTGACGGATGATTGTGAACGAGAATCAGCGACGAGGCGGCAAGTTCCAGAGCGCGGCGAGCGATTTCGCGTGGGTAAACGGCTGCCTGGTCTACCGTGCCGTAGCTCATAACTTCATCGGCTATAAGCTGGTTCTTCCGGTCCAGAAACAGGACGCGAAACTGCTCCCGTGATTCGTGCTGCAGAGCGCTGCGCACATAAGCGAGGAGCGCGGTCCAGGAAGAAATGACAGGTCGGCCACTGATCTCTTCCCTCGCTGCGCGCAGATGTAGTTCAGCGGTCGCTCTGATGTAGGCCGATGCGCTTTCGCCCATCCCATCTATCTTTCGGATGTCGGCCGGATCCGCCGCTAGAATTGCCGACAATGATCCGAAACGTGAGAGAAGTGCTTTGGCGACGGGTTTTACATCTCGTCGTGGCAAAAACGCGAAAAGCAGGGTTTCCAGCAGTTCGTAATCTTCGAGTGCATCGGCTCCCCGTGTCAGAAGCTTATGGCGCAGGCGTTCGCGATGGCCGAGCCAGTGCGGCTTCGGGTTGTCATCCTTCGAGGGAGATGAAGAATCGGCCATCAATGCTCTCTGTCTTCAACAGAGATAGAAGGCGTTTGGAAGGGTGGCAATCAGTCGCTTTGAGCCTTATATGGCATGTCAAATCCGGCAGGCGATTTCGTGAAGATCTCGACACCGCCCTCCGTAACCCCGACAGAGTGCTCGAATTGCGCTGATAGCTGGCGATCTCTCGTTACGGCAGTCCAGCCGTCAGACAGGATCGCTGCGTTTTTTCGGCCGATATTTAGCATTGGTTCGATCGTGAAGAACATGCCGGGTTTGAGTTCAGGGCCCGATCCGGCCGCTGCTGAATGTACAACATTCGGTTCATCGTGAAATAATTGACCGAGGCCATGGCCACAAAAGTCCTCGACAACGGAAAGGCGATTTTTTCGGGCAATAGCGCTGATCGCGCCGCCAATATCGCCGAGCCGTGCGCCGGGCTTTACCGCTTCAATGCCAGCCATCATGGCATCGTATGTCACGTCCATGAGGCGTTCGGCCTTCCGTCTTGGCGTTCCGGCTGCGTACATGCGCGAATGATCCCCATGCCAACCGTCAAGGATAAGTGTGACGTCTATGTTCAGAATATCCCCGTCTTTCAGAACTTTATCACTCGGCATGCCGTGGCAAATGACATGATTGAGAGAGATGCAAGATGCGTAACGGTAGCCGCGATAACCGAGCGTTGCGGGTAGAGCGTTATTGTCCATGATGAATTGAATGATCAGATCATCCAGATAGGCAGTTGTGACGCCGGGCTCAACTTCAGGGACGAGCATATCGAGGCATTCGGCGACTAGGCGACCAGCCTTCCGCATGCCCTCGAAACCGGCTTCATCGTGAATCCTGATGTCTCCCGGCTTTCTTGCAAGGATAAGGTCAACATCGGTCACGGACTGATCCATGTCTTTGCTCCATAGAATTATCGCCGCCAGGGGATACGGCGGCGAACGCAAATCTCTTCCAGACTGATTTGGCAGTCATAGCACAAAATTTCCACCCCGGCGTCTGCTGCT
>JBCCIW010000061.1:0-14026 GCA_039028055.1 Pseudomonadota bacterium
CGTAAAAGAAGCTACATCCGTCATTTTGCTCTCACCGACACGCTGATAGGTGCGTGGTCTGACGGTTTGTGCCCGCCGCGCCACGCGAGGTGAATACGATAGGAATTGACATCCGTGAGCGGCAGCGCCTGCTCATTCGACCAGATATGATCCAGCCGACGCCCGCGATTGCTCGCCGCCCAGTCCTTCGCTCGATAGCTCCACCACGTATAGAGCTTCTGTTCGTCGTCATGCTTCAGCCGGGCAATATCTGCAAACCCTCCAGCCTTGCGCGCTTTTTCAAGTGCGTCGGTCTCGACAGGGGTATGCGAGACAATCTTCAGAAGCTGTTTGTGTGACCAGACATCCTGTTCATGGGGAGCCACATTGAGATCCCCCACCAGGACCCGCGCCTGGCCATCTTTCCCAAGCTTTTTGTACTGGCGACCGAGCTTGCCCAGAAAATCAAGCTTGTGATCGAATTTCTCGTTCGTTTCGGGATCCGGCACATCCCCGCCAGCTGGCAGATAGATATTGTGAACCTCAATCCCATTGATCCGTGCTGCAACCACCCGCGCATGATCTTCGCGGCAAAGCTTCGGTGGCTCGATAGTATCGATCGGATAGCGCGAAGCTATTGCAACCCCATGATGTCCCCCGCCCTGCCCGCGCAGGGCCAGGTGAGGAAGCCCCATTTGCTCGAAAGCCTTCGCCGGAAACTCGGCATCTAGACACTTGGTTTCCTGCAAGCAGACCACATCCGGGCGCTCAGCATCTACAAAAGCAGCGACATTGGGCGCGCGCAACCGCACCGAATTGATATTCCAGCTTACAATTTTGAGATCAGGCATCGCCGTCTTGTGGAGCAGCAAGACCAAAGCGTCAACGCGCCCGAACTGGGAGGGGGAGGGAGGGAGGGATTAGTTCGGGCGCGCGAGACGCGTGGGGCGTCAGGGAATCGAAAAGGGACTTTTCGATCCCGGCACTGACAACCACATGGGGAGGGGAAGGATGGCTGCCAGCGCTTTATGAAGCAGAGATGGGAGCCCTGCCGGGCAATTTCAATTCACATCAATGTTAGTCCGGTGTGTACGAAGGACGCACCCTAGTCTCTGCCTTGATCTTCATCGATTTCTTCAATCCGAAACAGGCGAGGACTGATGCGAATACCGGTTTCAACATCGTTCAATTGCACCGCCGTCAGGCCTCCAGCGGCATCCGTGGTCGTCCAGGCCACAAGGTCATAGGCTCCATCTGTCAGCACGATTTCCAAAGTGCCATCGGTTTCGCCTGACTTGTCGCGCAATGCCACCGCCACATACCCATTGGCATGCCGAACCGACAAAATGTCTGCATCACTTTCGAAATCAAGGTCATCATCGAGCAACAGCCCAAGCGGAGTAGACCTCAAGGGAACGCGATCCTGCGTCTCAAGATCCTTGTCTTCAACGGCAACAGTGGCCCCATCCGCTACAATCAGGAGCGGCACAGGCGCATCATATTCAAAACGAACGCGCCCCGGACGCCGGAGATAAAAATCACCCGTGGATTCAAATCCGTCAGGAGCGATTTGTACGAATTTGCCTTGAGCGGTTTCGACGCCGGAAAGGGCGTCAGAGATGTCAGACAGAAGGCTGACCTGGGCATCACCGGTCACGAACATCGGGCTTGGCGCTACATCCTCAACGGCAGCTTCGATCTGTGGCTCCGGTTCCGGCAACACATCAACTGACTGTTCGACGGGAGCGCCGACAGCCTCGATATCTTCGATGATGACCGCATCAAGCTCGCCCACCGGCACGGCGATCTCACTTGAGCTATCATTGGCGCCTTCGATTACAGGTGACGCCTCAGCTCGAGGGTCTTCCTGAATGACTTCTGCACGCTGCTCATCCAGAGCCGTTCCGGTTTGCAGAGCCGTCGGAAAAGATATCAGCGACAGGATCGCGCCCACTGCGGGCAGGGAAAAGAACATGGCAGGGACTCCCGGCAAACTTCAGTTTCTATGTAACCATCGGGTGCCCGCGAAAACAGGGCCTAATTGAGACTTTTGCGCCGCTTTTCGTTGCCTGACATTCACGCATCTTAGGGCAAAAATCAAACAAAACAACACATTAACTTTCTGTTAGGCAGCGCGACTTTTGCGAGGGGAATCATAGCTCAATGCTCGTGAGCCGGTCAGGCCACATCATGTTTAACAGGAGTTTTCCCCCATGATTCGAGTTCCCTCCCTACTCGCTGGCGTATGTCTTCTCGCCAGTCCCGCACTCGCCGAATGCAACAAGAGCACGGCTGAGTACGAGACGGCGCAGCTGGTCGAGCACCACGAAGTCTCACTGAACATCGTCGAAACAGCTGCTGAAGCCGGTTCGTTCGGCACCTTGCTTGCCGCTGCCGAAGCTGCGGGCCTGGTTGAGGCCCTCACAGGTGAAGGACCGCTTACCGTATTTGCGCCAACAGATGACGCCTTCGCAGCGCTGCCTGAAGGAACCGTAGAGACCCTTCTTCTTCCAGAAAACAAAGAACAGCTTGCAGGCATCCTGAAGCTGCACGTGATCGCAGGGGCCGCGGTTACGTCAGATCAGCTGGCCGGACAGACTGTAACTGTCGACTCCCTTAATGGCGCGCTCGCCATCGATGGAACAGACGGCGTCACAGTCAACGGCTCGACCGTTGTGGCCGCTGATGTGGCAGCATCAAACGGCGTCATTCACGTCATTGATGCAGTCATCCTTGAAGCCGCTGCGCCATCTGGTTCGTAGTAAAAAAGCCTCAGCACAAAACGCCAAATGCCGCGACACATGTCGCGGCATTTCTTGTAGGGTCGAGTGAAGAGCGAAATTCTATTCGGGACTCGGATCAGGCCGCGCAAGAATCTCACGCTTCCCGGCATGGTTGGGGCCACTGATAACGCCCTCATCCTCCAGTCGTTCAATCAAGGTCGCTGCCCGGTTGTATCCGATCTTCAGGCGGCGCTGGAGATATGACGTCGATGCCCGCTTGTCTTTTAGGACAATCGCCAGAGCCTGCGCATAGAGATCATCTTCAGCGCTGTCCGTGGAGGTCCCGAGCATGGCATCCATCACAGCGCTCGTGTCGCCATCATCCGGGTCATCCAGAATATCAGCCTGGTAGTTCGGCTCGCCCTGATCCTTACACCAGGCTACAACTGCTTCGACTTCCTCGTCAGACACAAACGGTCCGTGCAGACGCTTCGTTTTTCCGCCCGGAGCCTGGTAAAGGAGGTCCCCCATACCAAGGAGCTGCTCGGCACCCTGCTCACCGAGAATAGTGCGGGAGTCGATTTTCGTCGTCACCATGTAGGAAATCCGCGTCGGGAAGTTCGCCTTGATCGTACCCGTGATCACGTCGACCGACGGCCGCTGGGTGGCCGTAATAAGGTGGATACCAGCCGCCCTCGCCATTTGCGCCAGACGCTGGATGCAGCCTTCGATCTCTTTGCCGGCAACCATCATCAGGTCCGCCATCTCGTCGATCACGACCACGATATTCGGGATCGACTCCGTCGGCAGGATCTCAGTCTCATGGATCGGCTGACCGTCATCATCGTATCCCGTCTGAACGCGTCGGGTCAGCGCTTCGCCGCGGTCGCGGTACTCTTTGGCCTTGGTATTGAAGCCAGCAAGGTTCCGCACATTCGCCTTGGACATCAGCTCATAACGGCTTTCCATTTCCCGCACGGTCCACTTAAGCGCATTCACAGCTTTCTTGGGATCGGTCACAACCGGTGCCAGCAGGTGCGGAATGCCTTCGTAGATCGACAGTTCAAGCATCTTCGGGTCGATCATGATGAAACGGCACTGTTCCGGCGTCAGCTTGTACATCAGCGACAGGATCATCGCGTTGACACCAACCGACTTACCGGAGCCAGTCGTACCCGCGATCAGCAAGTGAGGCATCTTCGCGAGTTCGACCACCGTAGGGGCCCCGCCGATGTCCTCACCGAGAGCCATTGGAAGCTTCGCCTTGGATTTCCGGTACGGATCGGCACCCAGTAGCGTCCGCAGATACACCGTCTCCCGCTCTTCATTCGGCAGTTCGATACCGATCGCATTCTTTCCAGGCACCACAGCCACACGAGCAGATGTCGCGCTCATGGACCGGGCGATGTCATCCGCCAGGGCGATGACACGAGCCGATTTCACGCCAGCAGCGGGTTCCAGTTCAAACAGTGTGACGACAGGGCCCGGACGAACCTCAATGATCCGACCACGGACACCAAACTCCTGGAGCACTTCTGTCAGGCGTGCGGCCTGCGATAATAGGGCGTCCTCATCAACCGCACCCGAACGCGCTGGCGGCACCTGAAGAAGGTCGATCGGCGGCAATTGTTCGTTGGACCGGCGACCACCCTTGTGGATCCGTGTCTTCGGCGGATTTGGCATCAGGCGACGAATCGGGTTCTGCGCGGGTTGGGATGGCGCGGGCACGCTCTCTTCTGGCAAGTCGCGATAGACCGGCGCAGTCTCGCTAGCAGGCTCTGCTTTGTTTGATTGCGGAATATATTCGAGCGCATCGTCATCACGATCCTGATTGACAACAATGCTCCGCTCCACGCGACGGGTCCGCGCCAGTATGCGGCCAAAGAAATCGTTGACGGCGCGCGCACCAGAGGCGGCCTTTCGGCTTTGCACACTCGCGGCGAGCTGCAGAAGCTCGGCATCCCGGCGTCCAAAGCCCATGGCAGTGCTCGCACACCAGAGCGCAGCGGCACCAAGAACAAGACCCGCAAGAATATCCGGTACGGGCAACATCAGCGCACGGAACGGAAAGACAGCTAACCACAGCAAGCCGTCGCCGACCACGCCGCCGAGCCCGGCACTCAAGGGCCACGATGCCGGAACGGGCCATGCCGCAAAGCACGCGGCCGAAAGGGGAACGAACAGGACGCCAAGGCACCAGCGATAGAGTTTCGGTTGACCGATAAGCACCGTCCGCATGGCACCGCCGATCATCGCGGCAAGGCCTGCGGTCCAGGCAGACCAGCCAAAGGACTGGCGCGCCAGATCGGCGAAGACTGCCCCCGCAGCCCCGAACAAGTTCTGAGGATCAACAGATGTGGCCGCATTCCAGCTTGGGTCAGCAGGAACATAGGATCCCACGCTGCCACAAACAAAAACACCCAGCGCGAATGAGAACGCCCCTGTCAGCATACGCCAGACCGGATCGCTCACAGAACGGATCTGTTCATCGGTCATAGGCACATCATTCAAGGTACGCGCTCGCGCCATGGGCAAACTCCACAACAGAAAAAAGCTATGCCCCTACTCTTCCTCAACAGCCTTAACGGGGAACAAAGATTGCGAAGAATCTGCGGAAAATTTCATCGAATGCTGCATTTCCCGCTACAGGCGAAAATGCCCGCGCCGCAATGCCGCGCTGGACGTTTCGGCACCTTACCCATAAGTCCACATTATGGAGTCTGGTCTCTCCCCTGCTCGTACGAGTGATCTGATTATTGTCGGCGCTGGTCCAACCGGTGGCACGCTCGCGCTGGCGGCTGCCCAATCTGGTCTGGGTGTTGTTCTTCTTGATGCGCGAAGCGAAAAAGATCGTACCAAACGGGACGGTCGAAACTTTGCCATCGTCCGCGGCAGCTGGGCCTTGATGAAGAGTGTAGGGTTGACTGAAACACTTCAGGACACGGCCGAACCCTTGAACGGCCTGGAAGCCGTTGATGGCGGCACACACTGGTTCGGTGCACCATGGGCACTATTCGGCACCGATGATCTCGAACCAAGGGAAGATGGTACGCCCCTCGGCTACATGGTGGAAGCCGAAAAACTTCAGTCTGCCATTGATAATGCTCTGGAAAATCAGGACAATTTAGCCTGGCTGGCCGAAAAACGCTTCCAGAGCGTCGAAGTTGAAAGCGGCCACGCAACCGTCGCCCTTGAAGATGGCACGACCCTCAGAACCCAGCTTCTGATTGGCTGTGACGGCGTAAATTCGCCCGTCCGCAATGCAGCTGACATCACAACCGAGGGCCGAAGCTACGGTAAGTCCGTGTTCGCGGCCAATGTGAAACTCTCCGAGCCCCACAATGGTATCGCCCGCCAGCTATTCACCCCCGAGGGGCCCTTCGCGACGCTGCCCCTGTCCGGCAACCGCGCCAACCTCGCCTGGTACATGAAGACCGGGGCTGCCGAGACCATGGCCGCGATGGACAAGGCTGACATTGAAGCGGAACTGAACGCCCGGTTTGCTCACTTCGCCGGAGAAATGGCTCTGGACGGTCCCACCATTGCCTACCCTCTCGTCCTGAAAATTGCCCAGGAGATGATCGCGCCGCGCATCGCTCTGGTCGGGGATGCAGCGCGGAGAATTAACCCTCTTGCCGGTCAGGGATTGAATCTTGGACTGAAGGACGTGGCGGCTCTGGCCGAAGTTCTGGAAGACAGCGGCCGCGCAGGCCTCGATATCGGTTCACTCAATGTGCTCGAGAATTACCAATCCTGGCGTCGTTTCGATGCAAACAGCACCGCGCTCGGCCTCGACATGATTGATCGCATCTTTTCCAATGACAGCGCTTTGCTCAAACCCGTGCGCGGCCTGGGATTGGCGGCAGCAAATCGCATTGGTCTCTTAAGGCGCGCCCTTGCGCGACAGGCAAGCGCGGACCAGTCGAACCTTCCCAAACGTATGCAGTAAGATCTTACTCCGCCGGCACAGGCACAGCCCGGCTAAGCTTCGCCGCAGCCTTCGCTTCGGCGTCACGGCGAACCGCGCCAATCTTGCGAGCGGCAGCGATCGACACGCCAGCAGTCAGCAAAAGCACGAGATCCATGCTGGCGACCGCCATGTCGCCCTTGAACAGGCTGGCACCAAGATGATCACCGGTGGTCACCCAGTTCAGGGCCACTGCTAGAATGGAGAGACCGCCAAGCATCCAGGCCTGCTCGACCCAGGCCTTTTTCCCGCGCACCCAGCCGTGGATCATACTGGCAAGCCAGACCAAATAGAAAACGAGTACTTCGAGGAAATATCTCGGAATGCCAGCCCACGACCATTCACCGGGCGCGAAAATCCGGTTGATGACGAAGAAGGACACGGTGGCAGTCAGCAGTCCGATAACGCCCCAGACGGCAAAGCCCTCGACAATCCGCACACCCGGCCACTTGTTCGTCGCGTACTTTTTCCGGCGAGTCTCCATCCAGTAGATGTAACCTGTACCAATCATCACACAGCCCGCGGCACCGCCAATAAAATAGAGCCACCTCAGAACCCAGTGATCGAAGAAGATCATGTGGGCTCCGGAAATCCACTGCTGTGTTTCGTATCCGGCGGTCGTTCCCGCCTGGGTCAAAACCTCGCCCGTATAGGGATCGAACGAGATCCGTCGATCATGGGAGCTGACCTGATTGTCGAGCGCCATGTACATGATCACCCGCCCATCAACGTCACCGGGCCCGTTAATGTAGACCCCCCGAGGCCGCTCACCGTCCCACGCCGCCACAGCCGTTGCCATCATATCGTCGAGGTTGGCCAGAGGCTGCTCTGTAAGCTCGCCCTGTGGCGAGCCAAAATCCACGCCTGTAATATCCTGGTAGACGGAACCCCGTCCCCCACCTTCCTCAGGGTAGGCAGCGTTAATGGTCGGCGCGAAATAAAGGCTGTAGAAAATGATCACGCCGCTCAGGGTAATCATGATGTGAAACGGCATGGCCAGGACACTGGTAGCATTGTGCAGATCGAGCGATGATCTCGGAAGTTTCTTGTTCGGACGAAACGTGAAAAAATCGACGAAGATCTTCCGGTGAATGACGACGCCGGAAATCATCATCAACAGCATGAACATGGCCGTAACGCCCACCACCCAGGTTCCAAAGGGCAAATGAAGGCTGTAGTGCATCGGATACAGGAAGTAGCCCGCTCCAAGGGAGTCCCGGTCAGCGGTCATTTCCATTGTGTTGGCATCGAAAAACCCGTCCAGACGGGTCCCGTCGGACTTTGCAGCAAAGACACGCGCCGCACCATGGCTACCGTGAGGCATCTCGAAATACACCGTCTTTGGATTTTCGCCGACGGCCGCGAGAACGCTCTCATATATCGCCTCTGGGGAGACCGGTTCATGAACCGCCTCAACGCGCAGCTGCGGCATCATCCAACGATCAATCTCATCCTTGAATACGCTGAGCGTGCCCATAAAGAACATGACCATCATGATGGAGCCGAGGATCACACCAGCCCATGTGTGGAGCCAGGCCATGGAAACACGAAAATCAGTGTTCATTTCGAGTCTTTCTCCCCAAGCGCGGGTCCGAATGGCAATGCAAGGCCATCAATCCACAAGCCGGGGCGAGTAAACCACTCCGGCCTGTAACTCAGTGTCATTATCACAGCTGTCCCGGTGAGCGCCAATGTCAATGGCCACAACAGAAACGCCATTTCCACCGTTTCCCGTAAAATTGATAACATCAGCGAAAGGCCCAGCAGGCCATACCCTATCCAGAGAAAGTTTCTCCCGTTCTGACGTTTCGGACCTGTCCTGCCGTAAACCGCCATCCACGGCTTCGCCTGAGCCAGAGCAAGAGAGGCGCAGCCTGCGGTCGTCACGGCAAGTATCAGCGCGAGTAGCACGAACGACATACCAGTCAGTTAGCCCCCGAACCCGAATGTCGGATCACCGCCCAGGGCACCAACGACGACTGCACTCAGTGCGATAATCGCCGCGAATCCTGCCCAGATACGCCAGCCGTGAACGTCTGCAAACGCCCAGATTGCCGCGGCGCAGTAAACGAAAAAGCCGAGCATTATGGTCCAGAGCAACATGTTGGCTTTGGGTGCACCAAACAGACTTGAAAGCCCGAGCCCCACCGCGGCAGAGGACGTAGCCGCAACAAAGTAAGCACCAACAGTGCCGAGCAGTACGCGATGGGTCGGCTGGCACCACCGTTTCCAAAGCGCGCTCAACCGACCAGTCCGATCCTCCTGTGTCTCTGACTGCGCCACCATAATCCCGTATCGTTAGAAATCGCCCGGATATCTCTACTTCGCTGAGAATAGCTCGCAATAACAGGATATCAAGGAGACAAAATTGCCGCCCCATAGCCCTTTTTGGAACTGAAGCGACAAACATCATCATTGATCGAATTGTTGCCGCCGCTTAAGCGTGAAATTACATGCCAATGGAGGGGGCTTAATGAGCGCAGACGGGATCTCCTTTTCTTCAATAGCAGATTACGCAGAGAGATACCGCTCGAACGGCGCATCGATCCACGCGACTGGCACAGCGGAAACGCTCCGCAAATCCCTCTGTCTAGAACTGAATGACAAACCGCTGGATGGCACGGAGGTAATCAGACAGCTCACAGAAGCAGTCGAGCCCGGCCTTGTTCGCAACACAGACCCCGGATTTTTTGGTTGGGTTATGGGCGCATCAGATCCTGTGGGCGTTGCCGCCGACTGGCTGACCTCGATCTGGGGTCAGAATTCGGCGATCTACCAGACTGCCCCGGCATCCGCGATTGCCGAAGAGGCCGTCTCAGCATGGCTTCTTGATCTGCTGCGCTTGCCAAAAGAAAGCTCCGTCGCGTTTGTCACCGGTGCCACCATGGCAGGGTTTGTCGGGCTTGCAGCCGCCCGCTCGGAGGTTTTGCGCAGGTCCGGACATGACTTTGATGCTCAGGGACTCCAAGGCGCTCCGACCGTCAAAATTTTCGTAAGCGACGACACTCACGTCAGTAATCTTGCAGCTTTACGGTATCTCGGCTTCGGCCAGTCGAACATTGTCAGCGTGCCGTCCGATAATCGCGGATTGATAAAAACTGCCGATTTGTCAGCAGCGCTCTCCGCCCACGACGGCCCCCGGATCATCATATCCCAAGCGGGGCACATCAACTCGGGCGGCTTTGAGGACTATGTCGCCCTGTCCGACCTCAGTAAACAGTATGATGCGTGGCTCCATGTTGACGGAGCATTCGGGCTTTGGGCACGCATCCTTCCAGAGAAAGAGCACCTCACAAAGGGACTGGAGTGCGCTGACAGCTGGTCCGTCGACGGACATAAATGGCTTCAACTACCCTACGACTCCGGTTTTGCCATTGTTAGGGACGAGGCAGCTCATATCCGTGCCATGACCAAAGAAGCGGGTTATTTCAATCGCAATCCGGATGATGGCCGCAACCCAACCCAGTTCAACCCGGAACTCTCCCGCCGCGCCAGAAGCTTTGCTGCATGGGCGTTGATACGCCATCACGGCCGAGAGGGCATTGCCAACATCGTCCGCAATCACTGCGCCGCCGCAGCCCGGCTTGCCACCGAACTTCAGGATGTCTCAAGTTTTTCCGTCTTGGACCCGGTAGACCTGAATCAGGTTATCTTGATGAGTGACCACCCCCACCGGGATCACACTATTTCCGAACTGGCCACGCTCATAAACTCTGACCAACGCTTCTTTGTAAGAACCGCGCAATGGAAGTCTCGAACGGTTCTTCGCATATCGATTATCTCCCAACACGCGGATGAGAATCTAATCGTGCGGCTGGCTGAAAGAATAAAGCGCGAGTGCAAGCAACTGGAAAGCTGCTGAAAACGAATTCCAAAGAGATTAGAAGCTCAAATCCAGCGATATTCCAAATGTCTGGGGTGAGCGAACGTTGAAAGACGGCGGGTCGAAAAATGCATCGTTCGCGGTTGGATCATTGATGAAAGCGGGCCCCGCAAGGTTGATCAATACCGGCTCGTCCTCTCCCAGCAGATTGGTCGCAAAAACCGATATGGTAACGTTCTCTCGTCTGTAGCCAAACCGGACATTGAGCACAGACGACGAGCCGACTTCCTCCGTCAGCCCCTCCCCCAGATCCTCCGGTCCAAAATTCAGAAAGTCTGACTCCGAGGGACCCTGGAAATTGAAGCTGCCGTCAGCAAACAGACCGCTGGAATGCGCATAGGTCGCGCCAATCGTGAATGAGACATTCGGAGACGAGGCAAGTTCATTCCCGGACAGGTCCAGTTCAGTGCCGCCGGTGAAAGAAAAGTCGAATTGCTGAATTTCTGTCTCCAGCAGGCCCAGACTTCCATAGAGATTCAACTCATCCGTGACGAGGTAATCAACGGAAAGCTCCAACCCGAAAAGCAACGTTTCGCCGGCATTCGTCGTGAGCTGAAAACCCTGCGCGTCGGTGATGGTGACCTGCTGATCCTCATACTCGCTGTAAAACGCCGTACCGTTGACCGTGAGCTTCTTGTCCAGCCACTGGCTGCGCCAGCCAGCTTCATATGTAAGCAGGAATTCAGGATCGAAAGTGATCACCTGAAAATTATTGAGAAACTCCGAAACCCCCAGAAAAGTACCGCCGGCCCGATATCCTCTCCGAAGACCCATAAACACCGACAGGTCTTCAGTTACATTGTAGGTCACAGCCCCCCGCGGCAGAACGACGTCAAACTCATCCGACTGCAGAGGTTGTGGCGGCGGAACGATGAGCTGGCCTGCGACGGTACAGAGCAATGTAACGATGGGAACTTCGGGAGTACCCAGAACAGCTCCCGGAATATCAATCGTGCAGTCTTCGGGGGTTATAGTGAAGCCCGGCACATTGGTCATCGTGGTGAACCGTTCATTGTCGTACCGCAGACCGAACTCCAGATCCCACTTTTCATTCGGCTCGAAACGCAATGAGGTGAAGAACGCGAAGTTCTCTGTCTCTGTGGCTGTGATCGTTTGCTGGGAGAATATGCTGTTTAACGGATCCGGCGGGAACGGCGTCATATCCATGATGAATTCGGTCGATACGAAATCAGATTCCGTATCATTCAAGAAATAGTACCCACCAATCAGGCCAGATAATTTGTTGAAATCAAACTCGGCGCGAAGTTCGGCCGTATACGTACGAGCACTGGCGTCGGTTTCGAAAGCCAGATCACCGAATGGGCTCGGCTCCAGATCCGTCCTCCCTACAAACGAGGTGGCATCCTCGAACGTTCCCAAGGCCTTCAGATCAATGCTTTCAGTCAGCTCATATGAAAGATCGGTGATGACTCTCACCGTCTCGCGTTCGTCCGCGAACCGTAGCCTCGGATTCGTCAGGCGGTCACCCGGATCGAAATTGGCAAAGTCCGGCTCGTTCGCGGGTCCCGGTCCGAACAGCAATTGATTGAGACCGGTCTCCCGATCGCTGTAGTCCACAGTGATCAGACCACTGAACTTCGGGAGGAAATTGGGTTCCGCGAGCAGTTTACCCCGGATCCCCAGCGTCTCACGCCCATCGACGAGCTCATCGGTTCCGGTCTCCCTGATAAATCCGTCGCTTTCCTGGTAATCGACACTCAATCGAAATGCGAGTTGATCATCGATGATCGGACCTGAGATTGCACCGGCATATTGTGCCGTTCCGAATTCAGCGAACCGGAGACGCGCGGCCCCTTCCCACTCAAAAGTCGGATTCTTCGACTGAACAACGACCGCGCCGCCAATCGCATTTCGCCCCTGCACGGTCGATTGAGATCCCCGCAAGACCTCGACTTGCGCGATGTCCCAGAGCGACTGAAACCCGAAGAGCGCATTGGCAGATGCTGGCGCACCATCAATGTATATGTTCACCGCCTCGGACTGGCCCGCGCCGCCCGTACCGTTACGATTGATCCCCCGAATGGAGATATTGTTGAGATTATCCTCGGTGCCGGTGACATTCGGCGTGCGGACAACCAGGTCGCCGAGATTGAACAACGATTCCTGGTCCAGCCGTTCGGAATCAAATATCTCGGCGGAAGTCGTCGTTTCCTGAACCGTCAGTCCAAGCTTCGTCCCCAGAACAATGATGGCGTCTTCAACCCGTTCTTCCTCAGCCGCATCATTGGACTCGATATCCGGATCCGAAACGGGCGCGTCTTGCCCATATGCCGGTAGCGCAACCACCAGAGCGAACGAGGACACCATTCCAAGGAAGGTTATCCCATTCCATCTGCGTTTTGATGTATTGATCATCCGCCACTCCCGCCCGCAAATGCATCACATTATCACTTGCATAGCGCAGATATAGTCGGCGGCCAACGCCGCGAACCAGTATCAGAAAAGATGATAACCCGTTGAACCGAGCCTGAAAATCAGGCCGCGTCCTCTTCCCGCGGTCGATCTTCTTCAGCGTAGGCATCGAGTTTCTCGAGAAGATAATCGAGGTCTTCACGCGGCAATGCCTGAAATTCGGTGAGCACGCGTTCGATCATGCGAATACGGAACCGGCGGCGATCACCAGGTGTCCCATCAAGCTGTGTCTCATGGAAAGTCGCCACGGCCGTCCGGAACACCGGCAACAGCTTTCGCGGCAGCCCTGCCCTGTCGAACACCGCCTGAAGCCCCAGTGGGCCTGCATCGTGAATCATCAGCCAGACACGGCTGTAGGGAACCCCTGAAAGTTCAGCGAGGGCATGTTCGACAAAGCTCATATGCCCCATGCAAAGCGAGCGAATGATAAGCGAATGGCTGAGTCGGCCATTCAGGTTCAGCTGTTGGGAGAACCGCTCCAGATCCTGTGTCCGCCCGGCCTGTTCTACGAGATCAATCGTCGCCCGCTCCCGCGCGCCAGCTGCAAGGTCGATCGCCACCTGCGCCGGCAGTTCGTGACGGTTCACAAGCATATCGAAAATGCTCCCCGAAACGAGGCTAACCAGCTTCTCGGCGATGTGCATCGGAATGTAATCCCGGCGGACCAGCGCGTCCTGGAAATCCGTATCCGTGCCGAATCGCTGCACCGAGTGGCCAAAGGCAACATCGGTCCACTCTGCGCCTTCATTGCCGGCCAGGATGCGATTGGCCTCAACGGACCCGTGCTCGGTAAGCACCTCCGTAACTGAGCTCGGCACGCGCGGCCGGGCAGCGATCCCCGCCTGCTTCGTCGCCGTCACAGACAGCGCCAGTTCGATCAGGTCCTCTTCCGTAAGCGAAGGCGACTCTTCCAGAATAGGCAGCGCCACCGTTTCCACGTCATGGGCAAGTTTCATGGCAAGGTCGCGGGGCAATCGCGGCGAATTTCTCAAAGTGACGGAAAGAGTTCGTCGCACCAGCTCGGCCATGTCCGAGGCAAGA
>JBCCIW010000062.1:0-13982 GCA_039028055.1 Pseudomonadota bacterium
TCTGCAGGGTGACGTGAAGGACGTGGTCCTGCTGGATGTGACGCCGCTCTCTCTCGGCATCGAGACCCTTGGCGGCGTGTTCACACGCTTGATCGATCGGAATACGACCATTCCAACGAAGAAATCGCAGACTTTCTCAACCGCTGACGACAATCAGCCTGCCGTGACAATCCGCGTTTTCCAGGGTGAGCGGGAAATGGCGGCGGACAACAAGGAGCTGGCCCAGTTCAACCTTGAAGGCATTCCGCCCGCACCGCGTGGCCTGCCTCAGATCGAAGTGACGTTCGACATTGATGCAAACGGTATCGTCAACGTATCTGCGAAAGACAAGGCGACGAACAAGGAACAGCAAGTCACCATTCAGGCCAATGGCGGTCTTTCCGACAACGAGATCAATGACATGATGAAAGACGCTGAGGCAAACGCCGAAGCTGACAAGCAGCGTCGCGAACTCGTGGAAGCGAAAAACAATGGTGAAGCGCTGATCCACCAGACCGAGAAGCAGATCGAAGAGCATGGCGACAAGGTCGACGCTCAGGTCAAAACCGACATCGAAGCTGCATCTGGTGAGCTGAAAACATCGCTTGAAACCGAAAACCTCGAAGACATTCAGGCGAAGACGCAGGCTCTTATGCAGGCGGCTATGAAACTTGGCGAAGCGATTTACGCAAGCCAGCAGGAAGAAGCAGCCCATGCAGATGCTGCGGCTGATGCAGCTGCAGACGGCGATGATGTGGTCGACGCAGACTTTGAAGAAGTCGACGACGAGAAGAAGAGCGCTTAGCGAGCTTATCACTCTTCAAGAACTCAACGGCCCTGGCGAGTAATCGTCGGGGCTTTCTATTTTAAATGAGATTTCAAAGCAGCAATCACATCGGGATTTTGCAATGTGGTTTCGGCAGCCACCAGGCCTTTTTCGCTTAACTGATGACGTCGGTCTTTATCCGTAATGAGATCATTCAAGAGCTCCGCGAATGACTTTGGATCATCTGCAGTCTGAACGATTCCCGCAAGTGTATCACCGTATCCATCAATGCCGGTGGGATAGGCTACAACGGGTAGACCAAGTCCCAGATACTCGCCGACCTTTATCGAAATCCCGCTCATCAACCGGGTGGGCAGTATACCAATCATATCCGGACCAGCGAAGTCTGCCAGATCATCCACCTTGCCGTGAACAGAAATTCCTTCCGTGAGCAGACGAGAATCAAGATGCTCTCCCACGGGTCCCACAATATTAAGTCTCGCATTTGGAGATTTCTCGAGAATACTTGGCCAGATCGTTTCCAGAAAATGCCCGATGGCATCACGGCTTCCTTGCTGGTTAGCCCCAATATACAAGAGCTCTGCCTGCGGACGCTCCTCTAATCTGCCGCGGTGCACTGCCGCCGTCGGCTTGAACCAGATGTGCCGGGGCCCATTATCGATGTCTTGAAATCGATTCAACTCGTTCATCGAGGCATGAAATATGACACCGGCAGATGACATTCGCTCCGCTTCTTCCTTGAAGCTGGGCGCATCATCATAATCGAATGCCTGCCCCTGAGCCGCGAAGAGTTCCGCCCGCGCCGCAAAGGAATCATGGACAAGAATTGATGTGCCTGTGTTTTCAGGCAGCATGGAAAGTAATGGACCGAGCGACGAGTACTCGACCATTACCGCCGACGGCGAAAGGGAACGGATAAGCCTCTCAACGCGAAGTAACTCCGACTTCGGCGGCACAGTTGCCAGGTTCGACCAGGGCGTGCGCCAGGAGACAGGACCAAGCTTGATCCTCTGCAATGCGATCTGAACGAGCCGCCAGAAAAAACGTGTCCAGACAACAGGAGACAAGCTCCAGTAGTTCTCACCCATCTTGATTGTGCCAGGCCAAGAAATATCAGCCGCACCTGAAAACTCTTCGGAAATACGTCCCCATGGGCGGTTTGAAAATGTTGCGACCGGAAGGCAGATGATGAGCAGCTTGTATCCCGCCTGAGCCGCCAACGACATCATCCGCTTCAGATAGGTTTTCGACCCGGAACGTTCGTCGTCCAGACGACGATGAGTGACGATGATAAGTCGCTTCATGGTTCGCGATCATACCCGGTAAGTCTTTTTAAGTCTTAACCGGATGAAGCAAGCCGGATGCCAGCGAACTTATGTTTGCGGCAACAAGCCGAACCGCTGCCCCATGCCCTTGTCGACCATTCGCTTCGGTATTCTCTGAGCGATCGTGTAGTTTACGAGTTTGTCCGGCCCCAATGCATAATGCGCTTTTGGAGACGGGTCAGAGAGCGCTGTCTCGATTGTCTGCGCGACAGCTTCAGCCGGCCAGCCCTTCTCGCCGGCCTCGAGGAACATCTCGTTGTACTTTTCCATCGGTTCATCCCAGACAGTTCCGGCATACGGGCTTTTTTTCTTTTCTTCCTCGGCCTTGTCCCAGATCGGTGTCTTGATGGCACCGGGAGCCACAACGATCGCGTCTATACCGTAAACCAGAAGTTCGCGGCGAAATGAGTGCGTCAGGCTTTCTATCGCATGCTTTGCAGCGCAATACGCCCCGAGAAAAGGAGAGGCGAGGCGGCCACCGAAACTTGAAATATTCACAATCCGGCCCGGTTCACCTTTCCGATCCGCATCCATTCCCAGGAGCGGAAGAAAGGCCTGGGTCGTCGCAACTGTTCCCAGAACGTGCACATCGAAGTGTAAGCGGATCGTTTCCATTGGCTGCAGCGCAAGTGGACCCATGATGGCTATACCCGCATTGTTAACTAACCCCGCGAGCGTTTCACCGCCGAGCGCCTCGGAAACGGCTTCAGCGGCGGCTGCGATCTCATCATCTTTTGTCACGTCGATAATGACCGGCGTAATATTGGACTGAGCTGCTGCTAATGGTGCGCCATCTTCCTGCTTTCGCACACCGGCAAACACGCGCCAGCCATTGGCGGCCAGGTATTCAGCTGTAGCCCGTCCAATGCCTGTAGACGCGCCCGTAACCATAACTGATTTCATGGTGTATCCTTAATCGTTGACAGCCATAACTGGCAGTACAAACATCTTGGACTAGGAGCTAAACCGATCCTACTGGTGGTCAACCACGCGGATTTCAAACAGTTTTGACCAGTTCTTTCCGGTTACATAAATCTGACCTGTCTCAGAGTTCTGGGCGATGCCGTTGAGGACGTCGTCAAATGGGTTGTTTCGGTCTGCGGCGGGGTGAAGCTCGGTAAGGTCGATTTGTTCGATCACTCTGCCTGTGTTTGGGTCAATGATCACAACCCTGTCAGTTTGCCAGACATTGGCCCAGATATGCCCGCCTATCCATTCCAGCTCGTTTAATCGAGGAAGGGGCGATCCAGCGTAGGTGACATTGATCTGTCCGGTCTGCGCGAAAGTTCTGGGATCAAGAATCCGAATAACGGGACTGCCATCCGATAGAAACAGCCGCTCACCATCGCCGGTGAGGCCCCATCCTTCACCCGGATAGGTAAAGCTGCGCAAGGGTGTGAAGCTCTCGCGGTCAAAGACTATCCCGACCCCGGACCGCCATGTCAGCACGACGATGGTATCGTCTACTGGCGTCGCGCCCTCTCCGAAATACTGAGCCGGCAAGCCGCGGACCTGTATTGGATCTCCTGTCTCGAGATCTACGAGCCGCAGCGTCGACTGCTCGTAGCGCCCAGTGCTCTCATATAGTTGGCCGTCTTCGATGAAGAGGCCCTGGGTGAATGCGGTTGGATCGTGGGGAAAGCTCTGAACGACTTCGTAGTCGAGGAAACGTGGTTCGGCCAAAGAAGCGACAGAATCAGCGATACCAGCCTGTTCATAAGGTTCCGCCGGGACTTCCGACGAGCAGGCCATCAGCGCCATCGCCGCTACACAAAAAGCGCGCCTCAAGATGGCTCTTCCTCATTCTTCACAAGACGAAGGTGAGGGCGAGCCTTTGGTTTGTTAGGAGCGGCAGGCTCGGATTTCGAAGACGATGGCAGATCTACAAGACGGGGGCCGCGCTCGGCTGGCAAAGAAGGGGTTTCATCTACTTCTATATCATCGTTGATGTCGCGGCTTCGCGGCGTGAAGGACTGGCTCTGTTTTTTGTTTTTGAAAGACGATCGCTTGAGGCCGCCCTGTCCACGAGATTTCTTGTCGATCTCCTTGAGCTTCTGCATCTGCCTTTGGGACAGAGGCTCACTCAAGGGGCCTTTGTCAGGATCGGCGAATGCGGATCCATATTTCTCGACCCGCTCCTCTACTTCATCGACAAACTCCCGCTCCCAGTCCGAAAGACCGGGCCCGCCTTCAGCTTCCGCGCGCTTCGCTGCCTTGCGCAGCTTTCGCAAAGCCTTCCGCTTTTTTTTCTCATCGATGTCCCGGGCCATGAGCATAAGGTCGTTCGATACGCGCCGAATATCAAGTGCTGGGTATCACGTACGATACCCTGACGCTTTCGTTTATCGATGGACCCGCTAAGACTTCCAGAGAACAGACAAAACTCAGGAAAAGGATGCCCTCCATGTTTGGTGAGTACAAAGTTCCCGGTGGCAAGCTCGTGACAGCAAGTCTCGATATTGAAGGCGACAAGCTTTCCAATATCCAGATTGCGGGCGACTTCTTTCTGGAACCTGCAGAGGCGCTCGCCGATATTTGCGAGGCAATCGAGGGCTTGCCTGCTGATACGACGGTCGATGCGATAACTGCAGCCATCAAGCAGGGCGTATCGCCAGATACGCGCTTTATCGGATTTACCCCTGAATCCGTAGCGATTGCCATCCGCCGTGCTCTTGGTGTTGCGAAGACCTGGCGAGACTTTGAATGGCAGATCATCGACCCGGAACCCCTGGAACCCGCGCTACATCTCGCTGTTGACGATGTGATCGCTAAAGAAGTCGCCTCAGGCCGTCGCCCGCCGACTCTCCGATTTTGGGAATGGGATCGCCGATCTGTGATTATAGGCAGCTTTCAGTCGCTTAAGAATGAAGTCGATCTCGAAGCCGCTGAGGCCCATGATGTCACCATCGTTCGGCGTATGACTGGCGGCGGAGCGATGTTTCAGGAGCCCGGAGCATCGATCACATATTCCATATATGCGCCTGCCGATCTCGTGGCTGACATGACATTCGAGGCCTCATATGCGTTCCTCGATAGCTGGGTCGTCGCTGGATTGAAAACGCTTGGCGTCAACGCGGTTTACCAGCCGCTGAATGACATTGCCTCGGATAAGGGTAAAATCGGCGGTGCCGCACAGAAGCGCTACCACGGCGGTGCGGTCCTCCACCACACAATGATGGCCTACAATATCGATGCGGAAAAAATGATGCAGGTGCTCCGCATTGGTCGGGAAAAGCTATCCGACAAGGGAACCGCGAGCGCTGCAAAACGAGTGGATCCGCTGCTCAGCCAGACTCAGATGGAGAAGGCGGATATAAAGGCCCATCTCATCAAGACATTTATAGATCTCCATGGCGGTGCCCATGGCGAAATCACCGCAGATGAGATGGCGGCTGCAGAGGAGCTCGCCGACGGCAAGTTCTCATCACGGGAATGGCTCGAGTACATTCCTTAGGCATTTAGGCGAAGATTCGCCTCGGCGGAGCGCGTCAACATGGACACACTCAGACCCATGCACCATGATCCGTCCATATTAGGCGTTTCAGTGATGGAGACCTTGATGAAGCTGAGCAAAGGAACTCTGAGCCGCGCAATTCTGGCTGCGGCATTGGTGGCAATGCCGGCTATTGCACAAGACGGGGGCGAGGCCGCTGAATTCTCATTTCCACCCGAATGGGAAGAGCATGAAGCCGTGTGGATGGGGTGGCAGGACTTCCTGAGCGAGCAGGAAGATTTCGCTATTCTCTGGGCTGAAATGATCTCGGCCCTCAGTCCCCATGTGGACGTAAAGCTGATCGTGAAATCAGAGGATATGGCTGAGACCGCGATGACGCTGCTGGCCGAACGGGAGATAGGACCCGAACAGGTAGAATTCGTGATTCAGGACAGCAGCGATATCTGGTTGCGCGATTCCGGCGGTCTTTTCATTTCCAACGGCTCGGAGCTTAGAATTGCCGATTTCGCGTGGGATACATACGGCTTCCCGAGCGTTTATGTGGATGCTGACGATCTGGAGCGCGCAGAAATAGACGGTGATATCGCGGATGGCATGGGCTTGGAGCGCAGACCGTCGGAGATCATCGCCGAGGGCGGAGGTCTGGAAGTGAATAGCGATGTCCTCATCACCTACAAGGACGCAATGGTGCATCGAAACCCTGAAGTTCCGCTAGAGGATATTGAAGCTGAACTCCTCCGCCTGTACGGCAAGGAGAAACTGATCTGGCTTGACCGTGCACCGATATCTGATCGTATTTTCATCGGTCCCAAGATAGGGAATTTCTTCGGGTGGGGCGCAAACGGTCACGTCGACGAATATGTGCGCTTCGTTGACGAAAGTACGATTTTCGTGGCTCAGGTCGCGCCCGAGGAAAGCGAGCTGAACGCTCTCCTGGAACTCGATGACGAGATATTGAAAGAGAACTTCGCCCAACTGGAAGAAGCGACGGATGCCAATGGAAATCCGTTCAATGTCGTTCCCGTTCCGATGCCGGACATCACAGCCCTCATGTACACATACAATCTGACGGAGGATGATTTCACTGATCCACGAAACGGTAAGGATCTTCGATCTGTCTACAGGGACTTCGAGGTCGGTGACGAGGTTCACATAGTCCCGGCAGCTAGTTACCTGAACTTCCTCGTGACCAATGGCGTAGTACTGGTCGCCTCCTATTGGCAGGAAGGCCTGCCCGAGCGGCTCAAGGAGACTGACGAAGAAATGCGCCGCTTGCTGGCGGAGCAGTATCCAGACCGTCAGATTGTGCAGATCAATCCAATGGCCGTGAATTGGCTAGGAGGCGGCATGCATTGCATCACTCAGCAGGAACCGAAAATCACGCCGCCGGCAGACCCGGCCTAGGAGATTAGTCCAGGTCGCCCACCGCTAACATGTAAACGTCGAGAATAGCTTCCTGCTCTTCGCGCTCATTTCGGTCAATCTTGCGGATTCTGATAAGTTGGCGCAGAGCCTTCGTGTCGTATCCGAACGATTTTGCCTCCGCATAGACCTCCTTGATCTGGTTCGCCACCTCGGCTTTTTCCTCCTCCAACCGCTCGATCCGGGCAACGGTCTGGCGAAGCTTTTCGCGGGCGGTTTCGGTCAGTTGTCCTAGGGCGGCGTCATCCATGAGCGGGGGTCCTCTGAAGGTCTGTGAGTATAGAAGCGGGGAGGCTTACTCCGCCGCGGGCACCATGGCCAGAGCACGAATGGTATCGGCAATCGCTTCGCTGTGGATATGGTGAGGCATATGCCCACCATTCGGCAGGTCTACCACTTCGAGCTGTGGCACTTGATGTCTCAGCTTGCCGACATGCAGCGCCGGCTTGATCACCGTGTCGCGGTGCCCATTGTAGACGGTAACAGGCATAGACAGCTCGCCATATCGAACCTGCTGGGCTGCAAGCTCCGCGCGCAAATTGGTCACGTCTTTCGCGTTTGCCCGGAACGTCCTCGGTCGAAAGAGCAGGGGCACGCTTGCGTCCTCAAGATATCCTTCGGGGGCTGGATCAGGATGGAACACCCCGTTGATTCCGGCTGACAATCTGCCGGGTCCCAGAACTGGGATCAGTTGGGTCAGCGGACCTCCAAACACCGGATGAGCCGCATACTTGTTGTACCAGGCTTCGCCACCACCGCCCCAATCATGGGTAACCGGGGCCAGTAGTATGAGCGCTTGCACCAGATCAGGCCGGTCCAGCGCAAGGCGCAAGGCAACTGCACCACCAAAGGAGTGTCCAACCACGATCGCTTTCTGCCCATTAGCCCGGGCATCTAACACGCCCGCCATTTGTGCAGCCTGTGTTGCCAGCTCCTCACTGCTGCGCGGACGCTGGGAATAGCCGTGCCCAGGCCGATCGGCCATCAAGACGTGGAAGTCCTCGTTTAGGAGTGGTGCAAGCGTATGGGTGAATTCCTGAGAGTTCGCACTAGCGCCGTGGATCATAAGAACCGGGTAACCGGACAAACCCTGTTCGATGACGTGCGTGTTCGCGCCGTTCACCGCAACAAGCGTGCCTTGCGCAGGATATTTTGCTTCAGCACGGGACGTATAAATTGCGCTGTGGACGCAAGCTGAAATAACCGGCAGCGAAACAAGCAGAGAAGCTGCAATCATGATCTGTCTCACAGAGCGGTGCCGGTTGTGTCGCCTTTAAGCCGAGCCTGCCCACGTTTTGCCGGCACAAGATACGGATGAATCTCGAGCGCTGTCTCATAGGCTTCCAGCGCCTCTCTACGAGAGCCGAGTTCTTCAAGTATGTACGCAACGCCGGTCCAGGCCGGGAAGTGTCGTGGCTCGACAGTAAGAGTTTCATTCATGTCTCGAAGCGCCTCAGAGTAGTTTTCCTGCCGCAGAAATAGGGCGGCGCGTCGATACCACCCCTCAGAATAATCAGGTGCTATGATCACGATCCTGTCATAGAGTGATCGAGCGAGATTCTCATCTCCGGCTTGTTCTGCAATTCCTGCTCGTTCCATCAGGAGATCAACCGTACCCGAGCCGCTATCATTCCAGGATGCAACAATGTCTGCCTCGGCCTGAGCGGCCTGCTGCTCGGACTCGGCGTCCTTGAGATTATCGAACATTTCGTCCGAAGGCCCCGAGATGAGCAGCGCACCGAGAAGGATGGCGATCTTAAACATACTGAAGGAGATTACGGTCAATGAGGTCGGTTTCAAGGCGCGAGGCCGTATCAAATGTGTGAACCTGAAATCTAAGCGCAGCAGCAGCGCTGGTGTTCTTTTCGCTGTCATCAATAAACAAAACTGTTGCCGGATCAGGATTACCCATCCTGGACAGAGCTATGCTGTAGATTTTGGGGTCCGGTTTCACACATTTCTCGCGGCCCGAAACCACGACATCTTTGAACCGGCCAAGATAGTCGTATGTTTCCATCATGCCCGGCCAGACATCATCTGGCACATTCGAAAGCGCATAGAGCTGAAGGTTAGCCGCCTCCAATCTGTCGATTAGCTCAGGTACGCCTTTGACATAGCCATGAAACATGTCGAACCAGCGGTCTCCCCAGGCGCGAATTTCCCTCTCATACATGGGATATCTGTCAATTAGTGGGCCTGCATTCTCAGCGAAAGACACGCCTCGGTCATGATTGACGTGCCACGCCATATTACACACGTCACGGAGAAATACCGTGCGTTCTGTATCGTCGGGAATGAGCTCGCCGTAGAGTTTTCCGGGGTCCCAGTCGATCAGCACGTTGCCGAGGTCGAAAAGGACATATTGGACGGCCATTAATGTAGCTCCGTCCAGTGAAACCTTAGGATTAGGCTTGTTTTGCCTTGAACCGTGGATTGGTCTTGTTGATCACGTAGACACGGCCCTTACGACGCACAACCTTGCAATCGCGATGGCGTTCCTTCAGTGCTTTCAGTGAGGATCTTACTTTCATCGCGGGCAGTGCCTTTTACTAGGTGTTACCGTTCATAGTGTCTTCACGAGCGCGCGTGATATAGGAGGCAGTAAGCCAAGTCAATGTCTCGGTTCAGGGGCAGAAGACAGGGGTTTCGGGGGACGGAGTGTGGCCATGCAAATCTTTGACGACAGGAGATCCTATCTCGTAGCCTCTGCTGCGATTTTCGCCTCGCTGACAGCTTGCGCAGCTGGTCCTTTGCCAGAAGCTCCTCGGCAGAGCAACGAACCTGTAGCGCGTCCCTATAATCAGACAGTCATCTCGATCCCGCCATTCGAGTCGTCCGGCCTTGCTGAATTCGATGCTTGGCGATCCGACTTTGCCAACCGGGCCATTCAGGAGGGCCGCAACCCCGCAATTGTTTACGAAACTCTACGTGATCTGAAACCGCTCGATATCTATCTCGATCGCGATGCTGATACAGCGACCAGTCAATCAGCCGCTACCGCACAGGCGGAGTTTTCAAAGCCGATATGGGAGTATGTTGAAACCGCTGTCAGCGAGACCCGCCAGGTGAACGCGCTCTCAAATGTGAACGAAATGGCACCCTTGCTGCAACGCATAGAACGAGAATTTGGGGTCGACGGCGGAGCTGTTATCGCAATCTGGGGGATGGAAACGAATTTTGGTGGCTTCATTGGGGATTTTGATGCCCCCGAAGCCCTCGCCAGTATGGCAGTTGAGGGCCGCCGCCGTGATCTGGCTGAGCGGGAATTGATCGCCATCATGAGAATTCTCGAGCAGGGGCTGGCCCGCCGTGATCAGCTTGTTGCCGGATGGGCCGGTGCCATGGGACACACCCAGTTCATGCCCTCGACCTATCTCGCCCACGCTGTCGATTTCACTGGTGACAACAACATTGATATTTGGGCTGAGGAGGCTGATGCATTGGCGTCGGCGGCAAACTATTTGAAGTCATCGGGATACGTCGCCGGTGAGCCCTGGGGCACTGAGGTAATCGTTCCTGACAATTTCGACTTTTCAGTCGCTGATAATCGAACCAAACGAACACTGTCTGAGTGGCGTGATCTCGGTCTTCTTCCGGAGGAGGGCACGTCATTTCCTAACGATATGACAAGCCTTGGCCGCATGTGGACACCCGCTGGGGCCAGCGGCCCGAAATATCTCCTCTTCGATAACTTCGACGTCTTCCTCACCTACAATCGATCAAATTCCTACGCGTATTCTGTCGGCCTTCTCTCGGACGTCATTTCAGGTCGAGCCGCCCCCCAGACCCCCTGGCCGACAACCGTGTCCCGAATAACCGTCCAGGAAACGCGAGAGCTTCAAACCACGCTTAACAATATGGGCTATGACGCAGGAACCGCAGATGGCATCGCCGGTACCGGAACGCGGGCGGCCTTGCAGCTATTCCAGAAGGAGAGAGGCCTACTCGCTGATGGATACCCGACCCGCGAAGCTCTGGCTTATGTCCGTTCGGCCGATCAGGCAGGCGCATCTGTGTCAGGCATTGCTCGCTGATCTGGCAAGGTAAATCGCGCAAACACAGCCAGAATGACCAAGAGGCTGGCCGCAAGCAGGAATGGTAGCGCCGGATTTACAAACTCGTACATAAACGGGCCGAAGAAGGGCGATACAATAAAGCCCATACCGTTCGCAGCGATAACGAGGCCCGCTACATTCCCCTGCAGCTCGGGCCCGACCGCGAGCGATGCTCCACTTGAAAAGCCAGGCCGGGCGAGACCTTGACCCAGCCCGATAAGGAACTGCGCGGTGACCAGCACAGCAAATGCTTGCGTCGGCACGATTAGAAGAGCGCCCACTGCGAGCAAGCTGGCACCTGACACCATCAACCTGCGATTGGTGAATTGAAGGCGCGGAATGATAACGAGCTGCGCAATCAGAGTACCCATGGCACCGACTGAAAAGGCCGGTGCCGTGAACTGTGCAGCTGCCGCACCTGACACGCCCATCTTGTCCATGACAGCAAAGATGAATGTCTGGGTCAGGACGCCGGTAATCACCGATAGACCGACAGCAAAAATGAGAAACGGCAACACGCGTGGATCGCGCCAGAGCCCCTTCGCCGCCGGGTTCTCCACACGTCCGAGCGAGGCATCGGATTTAGGCGGGCTATCTTCCGGTAAGCGCGTAAAGACGAGATAGGACATCACGCCGGCCATCGCACACGTAAAGAAAACGGGGCTTAGAAGACCGAACGTCGCCACCATGGCTGCAGCAAATGCAGGTCCTGCAATTGCCCCAACGCTGAACCCCGAAGTCACAGAGGCGATCTCTTTTGTGCGTTCTGCTTCGGTGGTTCGATCGGCGACATAGGCTTGAGCAGAGGGCGTTGCCCCGGACCCGATCAGTCCGAAGAAGGATCGTGCGAAGATGAGACATCCGAAAATGACGAATATGCCTTGTATATGCCCATCGAGTGCCAGCCAGGCGAACGTTCCGAACAAAAGCATCGAAAACGAATAAGCTGCGAGACCGAGTGCGGCCACTTTCCGTCGGCCCCATTCATTCGATTTTCGCCCCCAGAATGGGCTGGCAATTGTCCAGAGAGCAGCTGACAGCGAGAAAATGGCTCCGGCCATCCAATCGGGCATCCCAAGCTCCCGCGTAGTGGGAGGCAGAACGGCTGCGATGAGCATCGTATTGCCAGCGCCGATCGCGAGAAGTGCGGCAAAAAGCAGGGAAAAAGCGCCGCGCCGATCCTTAGGTGGATTGGTTGGTAGGGGATTAGAGGGAGAAACCATGCCACCTAATGATCGTGCCCGGTCAGCGGCGCAAGGGGAGGTCGCTGATTAAGTGTGGATGTAGACCTCAGAGACTTCATCCGCAGTATGACTTTTGTGCGTAAAAGTAGCTTTTGAACTTAGTTTTCAGCGCTGAGGCGATTGGGAAGACCTTATTTACCAAGTTTGCCGAAACTCTCGTCCTGGTTTTCGATTTCTGCTTTCGGAGTGAGATTTGGTACAGGTCATAGGGTTACTGGCGCTGATCGGGCTTGTTTTTGGCGCGCTAATTACATCGAGTGCAGGGATCGCCGAGGCGCTTCCTTACGAACTCGCCCTGCTGATCGGAGCGTCTTTAGGCGTTCTGTTCGTTGGGAATTCGCCCAGTACGGCGATGGCTGCTCTATCCGGGTTTGCAAAAGCGATACGCGGACCAACGTGGAAGAAAGCCGATTACCTGTCTCTGCTCAGCCTGCTTCACAGCCTTACAAGCCGCGCGCGGCGGCAGGGAATTGTTGCCATTGAGAATGACATCGAACATCCGGAGCAGTCGCCAGCGTTCCATTCTGCCCCTTCCATATTAAGGGACGATGACGCCAGAACACTGATTTGTAACACGTTTCGCCTCATGGGGCTTGATCTTTCGGACCCGGGGCGGGCTGAAGAGGCGATGAGCCGTCAGATTGATGCGCGGGTCGAAGCGCGCGGAAAGTCAGTAGATGCGCTTCATACGGTTGCCGATGCGCTGCCGGCGCTGGGGATCGTTGCGGCGGTGATCGGCATTATTCGCGCTATGGGCGTCATTGATCAGGCACCAGAGGTGATTGGATCCACTATCGCTGCGGCCCTTTTAGGCACGTTTCTTGGGGTGTTTCTCGCCTATGGCATCGTCAGTCCAGTTGCGACGAGGTTTGGCCAGGTGCTGGAAGAAGAAGATGCGTTGATGGAAACTATCCGCCATGTGCTGTCGGCCTATGCCGCGGGCCATCCGCCGCGCACCTGTGTGGAGCTGGCAAGACTGGGTATACCGTCACGGGTCCAGCCCGACGCAGATGAGTTATCCCAGGCGCTGCATCGCGGGCGCTTTGCGGCTCGACAAACGTCAGTTGCCGCTTGAGGACTTGATATACATGCCTGAAAAAATACGATATTGGCGAGTTCCCGCTCCACACAGAACGAATTAAGCCAGTGGTGTATGCATTATCCACGCGGCCACAAACAATGTTCAGGACTTCGAAATCATGGCGAAATTCGACGACCTTATCTCGACAGTTGAGGCCTATCAGGCGCTTGCTGCAGAGAATTATGACCGCATTCGCGGACTTGCTGAAAGCTTGCGGGAGGGCATGTGCGATTTCATGGGATCGAGTACGGGCGTCTGTGTCCACTTGGTACCGCCCGCCGGACAATTCAAACCAAAGGCTCACGGAGACGAAGCGTTCTCAATACCGCCCCGGGGATTCCGGCCATTGGGTCCTATCGCGTTCGGATTGGCAGTGCGGGTATCAGAGGGAACAGATTGGTTGCGCGTCACAATGGAATGCCACAAGGTCGGCGACGTTTTCTCCGTCAATATTCTGGGCGGAGAGCCCTACACATTCAGCCTTCCGCTGTCGGAGCAGGATGCCGAACCGTTCTACCAGCATATATATGATCACGTGCACGACTGGTTTCACGATCGCATGGAGCGCTACAAGGAGGGCGATTATGGTAGCCGTGAGATCGGCTTTGATTTTGCGGAGGGCGGCGACGCTGGCA
>JBCCIW010000063.1:0-13799 GCA_039028055.1 Pseudomonadota bacterium
AGCATGACGCGGTCTTGTCGAGAACCAAGCAAACGTCGCCCTCCTCAGATCGGCCAGTGCATTTGAGGTTTTATCGGCAGTTTGAGTCGGTTTAGGTGGGCGGGGGAGGCACGGACTAGATCAAGGAATACTTCCTTGTTTCTAAAGGCGCCTTCATTGCTCTAACGGTGAAATTTACTGGAAGAGCGGTGGAGGATCGCTATCTCGTCTCACGGGAAATTGTTGTCTTTTTTGGACGGACGAGCCCACGAAAAAAAGAGGTATTAAATTGCGAAAAAGAGGTGTAGGTGCTGCTTTGCCTCAAGAGAAACTTTCTCGGAGCGTGGAAAGGGCTTCACTGCTTGATCACTGGTAAGTGTTCTGGGGTTCATCTGGGCAGCAAGAGTCGTGTTCAGTATAGAAATTCTTAATTGAAAACCCTGCCGCAATTGCTTTTGTGCATGGTTGGTACGCATGATGAAGCGATTGGGTGCTTGTGGCGCGCAGCGCTCCCAAACCAGACCTTTGAAGGGCGGGAGATGACCCTCAAACATGCCCACACGCTGATGACGCTCTAAACCAAGCGGCTCACAGCGTTCAACAAGCATCGTGGCAAAGGTCAGCAGAAGGTAACCGTGGAGCATGTCAATGTCGCGCCCGGTGGACAGGCCATCGTCGGCCATGTGGGTACGAGTTCGAAAGCTGGTCGCGCTGCGCAGCCAACGCCCGGCGCGCTTGATGAGAAAAACCCGGTGCCCGTGAAAGATTGCACTGCCACATCGCAATCCAAGACACGGTAGCCCCTGCCCTGGCATCCACCCATAAACGCAACATGAGACCGATGCTGGCCAGCCCGCGCTGCGGCGCAAAAATCCGTAAAGGCACACCGTGTCAGGCGCAGACACTTGCAGGCAAAAAGCGATGCCGGATGCATGGCGGCGCCAAAGGCTCCAGAGCGCCGATCGGCAATCAAAACGCCCTGAGAGTGGGGCTGCACACCGCCAAGGCGAAAGCTCTGCGAAAGCACATCAGAGATCTGACACGCGATAGCAAAGGAATGATTGAAAAATTTTAATATACACTGCAGGTGGACCCCTAACCGATCGAGGCGCAAATTCTCTGCGGTTCCATCAGGAATTGTGGTAGCTGGTCACGGGCACATATCCCGCCATCGCGTCTCCCCCGAGCAAAATCACAGGCCCCGTGCGCAACCATGCATGGGCCGCCATCCCATCATCCTTGGGTGCACCGTCTTCACGCTTGAGCTTCGCCCCTAAGATAAGCGTATTCGGAACGTCGCGTTTGTTGAGCATGGCTTTACCAGCCATGCCTTGCATAAGACATGTATAGCGCCCACCAACCGTGCGATTAATCGCCTCAATCGACCACCGCACATCCCGCAAGAACTCGGTGTCCTCATGCAATTCTGTGGTCTCGAACGCTCCCGGATGCGGATCGCCCAAATCCCGCGCGTAGCTGCGAAACTCTTTGAACCTGACCAAATACCAGGCGTGGCAAAGCTCTCGAAACGCCTCTAAAACGAGACGCTGCCGCCGACCAGGTTGTCGTATCAAGGTTAGAGCACGCATGTGTCGGGTTCATCGGCGAGTTTGGACAAGGCCAGAGCTCCATACAGCGAAAACCCATGAAAACAAATCATTATCCCAGAGTCTCTTTCAGCACGTTTTCCCGACATCAGAAGAAATCCGGCCACTCCACCGATAGGCCAAAAACCCGACCCACTCTTTGGCACCAGAGTTCAGATCCTGCAAATTCCCCGCCAGGTTCCACCCTACCCTGTCCCAGAACGCACCGCTTCTGAAATCAACTGGCCAGGCAGTCAGATTTTGCCAGCCAGCAGAGCAGAAACTCGCCATTGCGCGGGGCATGTGGGATGCGCTCGTAACCAAAAGACCCTGACCATTATCGGCATCGTTCAAAAGAGCCAGAGTGTTTTGCGCATTCTCTGCGGTACTGCGAGACGTGCTTTCAATGAGCAAGCGCTCCAGTGCGACGCCAGCTCTAAGAAACACGGTTTCCGCTATAGTGCCCTCACTGATGTCCGCCGGGATCAAAGCGCCACTGCCTCCTGTGAACACCAGTGTTGCGTTCGGAAAACGATGCGCGAGGGAAATACCAGCCAAGAACCGTTCACCAGACGCATTGAGCTGGGCCTGTTTCCAAGCAACCGATAGATCTGGAACCTCAGACCCTCCCAGTACGACGATATGTGTCGGGTCTTTGACATCCGGGTTCGCGGGATACTGACGTTCGAGTGGCCCGATCAAAAGATCTGCCAACGGGAAGATTGCAATTAACTTCAATGCGCAGAGCGTGGCACTCAACGCCTTTGCTGCAGCTCGGGTCCGTCCTCGCCACATCAGAGTAAGAGCCATCAGGAGAGCGAGCACAGCCCAAGTTTCTGGGCGAATAAGACCCCACACCAGTTTTGACAAAACAAAGAAGAGGGTGTCCATATCTTAGAGATCGCAACTAGTCATGGGACATTTGATCCGGGCGGGGATGAATGCGGATACCAGGTGCATCGTCAGGCGAACCTATGAATTCGATGCCGGCTGCTTCAAGTGTTTTCCTAAGCTTCTCCAAATTTCCCCCACGGCTGGGCGGCACGTCATCAATGCTTTCGTATCGCAGTATTGTACGAACCGATACACCAGATTTCTTGGCAAGATCGTGTATTGACCAACCAAGAGCATGTCTGGCTGCACGAAGCGTTTGACCTGTTGCAATTCCATCCATAGTGGCATATTTTATGTCACTATGGGAAAGCATTTACACTCAGACTGCATTGATTGGCACTCCCAATTTCAACGTTTAGACGGCGCATACGCCCCCGCCACCATTCGCGGATACTTCAGCGATATCAGAACATTCGTAAGTTGGTGCAGCGATCACGGCAAGTCTCCCTTTCCTGCTGCTCATGAAGCATTGTGCGAGTTCCTAGTAGATCAGGGCGCTCAGTTCGCACCTTCAACAGTTCAACGCAGGCTCTACGCTATCCGCAAAGCGCATGCTTTGATGGGTCTACCAGATCCGACCATTAATGAGGACGTTAATCTGGCAATGCGAAAAGTACGGCGCATGAAGGCGACCAAACCAAAACAAGCAAAAGGGCTAACCTTGGAATTCCTAAAAGCATTGATTGATGTGCAACCCAAAAATCCCATTGGCCTTCGCAACAAAGCGATGCTTTCTTTAGGTTATGAATTGCTAGCCCGTCGCTCAGAGCTCATAGCGCTCTTAACTGATGACATCACTATGCGCCCGGATCGAACAATGCGCGTTCTTATCCGGCGCAGCAAAAGCGATCCATTTGGACAGGGCCGCATCGCATTTACGTCATCTCGTACTGCTCAACTAATTTGCGCCTGGCTTGATTGGCGTGGCCCACACATTCGCCCGCTCTTTTGCCAAATCTACGCGGAAAAAGCGCTCAATCGGGCGCTTAGTACCACGTCTGTGAAAGACTTGATAAAACGATCCGCTCAAGCCGCAGGTTTCGATCCTTGGCTCGTGGACCAATTCAGCGGGCATTCACTGCGGGTTGGTGCAGCCCAAGATCTTCTCTGCCGTGGGCACGATATGGCGGCTATCATGCGTGCCGGTGGGTGGAAGAGTGTTGGGATTCTACAGAGATATCTAGAAGAGGCCGAGCATAATGTCTGGGTATGAGCTGATAACATCCCAGTGAACTTAGAAATACTTCAAATGGCATTACGAATTTTTCAACAAATCGATCTCCTTAGATACCTATGACGAGCATACTGATCTTCAAGCAGTGTGTTATGGGGTCAGTTTCTCTCAACCAGTACGGCATTGCGGCGCTGTGATTGGCGCAGAGCCAAACTGCGACAGGTGAGGTGTTCTCGAACATCAAGAGTTTTGTCCGCTTGATTTGATTGCTCCAGATTGATTGCTGTTGAAGCACTGCCGTCAGAGCCACTTTTCCAGTCGGGTCCGATTTGGACGTGAGGTAAAGTAACGAAAACTTTCGTGTGAAGGAAAGGGCGAGTTAAATCGGCTCCTAATTGGGATTCATAACACGTTTAAAAAAATCCTATTCCGTTGAGAGTAATGCCGCAAACATCTTCGTTCGGTATCCTCGGACGCAACGGCTATTATCTGTTTGAAATCAAGGTGCAGTCTCCAATTGCCTACATTTGGATGTGTTTTTCCATACACGTGCAAGAAACTTCACTGAATTGCTCCGCAGCACGGCTTGACTTTAGCCCAATGTGCCTTCTCGTGAGCATGGTCCAACTTCTTGTGTACACTTGCTATCAACGATCAGTTACCAAGTAGCACAATATCGGAGCCGAGTGAGCGACCCTAATACTAATATGGCTACCGCCGTTTGCGCAACAAATCCTTCGCACAGTCTTAGTATTGCAAAAAATTTCGGGCGCACTGCGACTACAAAGGTATTCACATTTGAGAGACGGCATTTTGGTGATGATTGGACAACTCTAAATTGCCTTTTTCCTTGAAGTGTTCGGTGCCTTTGTACCCTTGTAATCACCGGGTCGATCGGTCTGGCTGTTCTCGCCCATTTGGGCGTTGGTTCTGCGGATTTTGTGGTTCTGGTGCGCCTCACTTACATTCGTGAGGAGTGGTGATCCCAAACAAACCATTTGTTTGTAGATAAACATGGACGCGTTTTGCTAAACCGCCTTTCGGTCTAGTGTTCGCCCGCAGCACTCGCTGAAACATAACTTCAAAGCAAAATACTAAAGTGAAGCTGTCCGCGGGGCTCACACAGCGAACGCACTATGTGCCCTACCTTCTGAATCATACACTTTTGCCTATAGCATTGGCTCGACTGACCTGCTCCCTTTTGAGTCCGCTAATTTAGGTTAGCTCTGTTCAGGTTTTGGTCTTCCTTCGACCAGTTAGCATATTCGTGTGGCGTCAGGCCAGCGAGGCTGGAGTGAGGCCGGTGATAGTTGTAGTCGGCGCGCCATGCCGCAATCATGGTCGTTCATTGAAGGCGCCATTGGTTCGAGCCCAATGGACGACGGCATGGCGCAGAGACGGGAACAGATGTTCGTTTAGACATTCCTCGCACATCCTCCCGTTGAAGCTTTCGACCAGACCGTTTTGCATCGGTTTGCCCGGCGCGATATAGTGCCAGCCCACCTTGCGATCCTCTTGCCATTTGAGCATCGCCTTGCTGATCAGATCGGTGCCGTTGTCTGAGACCACCATGCAGGGATAGCCACGCAGCTCCGCGATGCGATCCAGTTCTCGGGCGACACGCGCACCGCCAATGGATGTGTCCACCACGGCGGCCAAGCATTCCCGGCTGAAGTCATCTATGACATTCAACACCCGAAACCGGCGTCCATCTTCCAGCGCGTCCGACATGAAGTCGAGCGACCATCGCTGGTTCGCCCCCTGCGGGATCGCCATGGGTGTTCTGGTCCCCACTGCGCGCTTGCGACCGCCCCGTTTACGAACGGTTACCCTTCTTCGCGGTAGAGCCGGTACAGCTTCTTCCAATTCACTTACCAGCCCTCTCGCTTGAGCAGGATGTGCAGGCGGCGATACCCGAACGGTCGCCGTTAGGACGCCAGTTCCTTCATCTGGGTGCGCAGTTCCGTGTCGGCAGGGCGCTTCCACCTGCGCCGATACACGCGCGGATCGATCCCTGCCAGCGCACAGGCGCGTCTTTGATTGTAACCCTTGGTCTTCATCGCCCAGTTCACAGCATTCCTCCTCGAACCAGGCTTCAGAAGTTTTTTCCGAGCATCTCTTTCAGCGTCGCCAAGTCCATCATCTGCTCGGCCAGCATCTTCTTCAGTTTGGCGTTCTCAGACTCGAGCGTCTTCAAACGCCGCGCATCTGACACCTCCATGCCGCCATACTTCGACCGCCATTTGTAAAACGTCGCATCGCTGATCCCATGCTTGCGGCACAACTCCTTCGCGCCAAGTCCTTCGTGCCAAGCCCAGCCGGGTGTTCCTTCAGAATGCCAATAATCTGCTCTTCGCTGAAACGGCTTCTCTTCATCGTCTGTCTCTTCAGTTGGAGAACAGGCTAACCCTAAATGCCGGACTTTGCAGGGGAGCAGGTCACGAAATAACCGCAGAAGCGATTTCTTGGCGAGAAGTGCCGACAATGGGGAGTGCCTGACGAGGCAATACTCTAGGAAAAGGTTTTGGCTGATATCATGCGGCCTAGGGAGAGGCCAATCAAGATACCCATGGTGTTTGCCGCGATATCCGCCCACTCCGCATTTCGCCCCACAAGCGGCTGGACCACTTCGATTGTTAATCCGAATACGAAGGCCCCTGTCGCAATCCATGCGCGGTGCCTTTGAAAAATGGCGCCGCTCGGTAGCACGAGCGCTGCGAACGCGATAGCATGATAGGCCTTATCGGTTAGTGCTAACGTGGACCAGGACGTTGGAATCGATGGCGCCAGCATAAACACGCCGATTAGTGAAGCGATCAACGCCGTAGCCACAACCGCAGCGATATGAACACCTTTGATCCGTTTGTAGTGGTTAGGTCGTCTGATTTTTTTTGGAAGCAAAACAACAAGCTCAGATGTCACGGGAAGAAAAGTTAGTCAGACGCTCGATGCGCTTTGTTTGATGAAAGCTATTCTTGATTTCTTAGTCAGATCTCGCGTCGATTGGGGGTCGATCCAATGGCCTTAAATCTAGCCAACCGCTGGTCGAATGTTACTGCCATGAAGGAGCATTTGCCAGTCTTTTGGACGCTCACGCTTTTCTCGACCGTTTGGACTAGAAGAAACAGAATATCAAGTAGAAGCAGGTCTTGAAAAAAATCACAGCGCAGATTTTTCTCTATTCTTCTTCTATGCGGTCGTACTAACTGTTGCGTTGGTGATGACGTGAAGTTTCTCAGATGTTCTATTGTACATTTTCTGGTTTGAAACCAGTTGGCCTTTTTTTGTATTCTAATGTGTCCAATTAAGTTCGGTTCTGCGGTGCACGCGCCGTATTCGATGATTCCACTTAGTTTCGGTCAATTTTGTAGTGCGTATTCAGGTATCAAAGATCACGTTTGGGGCTACCGAAAAAACTTCGACCATGCTTGAATTATTCGAAGGATTTCAAGCTAGCTTGTTTTTGACAATCAAAGCATGCGCCATGAAGCCAAACGAACCGATCAAATTCGTTTGCTATCGTGCGTCTTTTCAAAGTATTCAGCTATTAGACTAACTTTTGAACTTCAGGATATTCCGATCGGCGCACTCTTTCGCACAAGCCCAAGCTATTGAAAGCCTTGCTCAGGTCACTCGGCGAACCGAATTTACATGCTTTTCTAGACTCTGTTGGAAGGTGGCTGATATCAGATCCGAATGACTATGATCTACAATCTTCGCAGTCTATTCCTATGAACAAAATGTACCCACGAGGCAAACGAATGAGCCTTAAAAAATTTGCCAAAAGGCACACCAATGCGTCTCAGTTCCGGCTGATGCAGGACATACGCTACGAAGCACATCTCCAGATCGAAACGATGAAGAACGCAGTTCTGCCAGCTCGTCGTCGCACTTTGCTACATATACGGGGGATGCGCGACGTAAAGTTGCACTGGGGCTGTGGGAGTAAACGGTTGCCGGGATGGTTGAATGTAGACGGTTGGGCAACACCCGCAACGGATTACGTGTTGGACATGCGTAACACGCTACCTCTGAGTGACAATTCGGTGGAAATCATTTTTACAGAGCACGTTCTGGAACACTTCCACCATAAAGACGCTCGCGGGATTTTGGCCGACTTTCACCGCACGCTGAAACCTGGTGGCATGTTGCGCGTTATTGTGCCGGACCTTCAGATTTTCGCGCAGAAATATATCGAACACGCGCGTGATTTTATGCGAGAGCATTGGAAGCATTGCCGGAACGACGGTGAAATCATTAACTCGGTTTTCTATGACCATTTCCATCGCACAATTTTCGACTACGAAATGTTGCGACACGATATGGTTGAGATCGGTTTTAGCGACGTTCGCCAAGCTACGTTTCGAGACAGCGAGGTCGACGCGCTAAACCAGGACACCGACCATTCTTCCCGGCTTGTAACAAGCCTCTACGTCGAGGCTCGGAAGTGAGTCAATTGGGCTTGGTTCAGCGCAACCGGAAACAGTCTGCTGTGTGGTCCTTTAGTCATACTGGGTCGGTCGGGTGTACTATTGAACGGCGACTGTCGGTAGGTTTGTTCTTTAATCATTTGGCTAATTATTGATTGTTTAAGAAGATCGCTTTACAGATTCAGCCTTAGATGTAGTTTTCTTCATTTTTAATCCGATGTGTGCTAGCCTCAGTATCCAATTCATTAAGGTTGGTCGTTCTCTTGTTTTATTGGCCAAATGCTAAGTTCGCGTAGATATCCACTTTACATAGTGTATCGTAACGTAGCTTCTGGAGAAGCTAAGGTGAAAACAATTTTTTGTTTTTTTACCCGAGGCCGGCAAAGAGTTCAAAGTGCGTTCTTAAGCTACAATCTAAGAAGATCCGACAATTCTGTTCATGAATGAGCTTTGATCAGCGAACGTGAGGCGCCCAAACAAAGAATTCGTATGGCCAGTTATCCAACGCTCGAATTGCGGCGCTTTTTACGTTGACTGCGACGTATGACTTCTGAGTTTATAGATCTGCTGTAGGCACGTTTCGACCGACAATTGTCGTATCCAAGCCTAGTTTTCTTGAGATCCACAGCGCCATACTCAGTTGCAAAAAAACGAGCGAGGATGTTGTTGCAACCGCTGCACCAACTCCCCCATATTTGGGGATCAACAATGCGTTCAGCAAAACATTTGCCAACGCAGATTGCCATACAAGGCGGACCATTACCTTCTCATGGCCTGTCATAGTAAGAACGCTGGTGGTGGGTCCCATGGCACTGCTGAACAGAGTTCCCAGACAAAGGATCATCGCAATCGGCCAAGCATCTGAATACCCGTCGTCTAGTAGCAGGTCCACGATCTGGGACCCCAAAAAAAAGATAAAACCGCACACGCAGACTGCGATCCCGGTTGAAAGACGTGCCGCCTTGGTAAGCATATTGCGCAGCTCTTCAGGTCTCTCTTGTCGATACAGCCTGGCAATCTTAGGTGCCACTATACTGTTCACTATCGTCTGCCCCATCACGACCAATCCGGATAATTGTGCTGCAATCCCGTAGACCGCAACACTTGTGATCTGCGAGAAAAAGCCAAGCATTAGTATGTCAGTTCGCTTGGAAATTAGACTTGCCGCAGTTGTGAGGCTGAGCGGTACTAGGCTTTTTAGCCACTTCCGGGTTTCGTAATGCGGTGTAGGGCGCTCGTTTGGCAATAAATCCCTGCAAAAGACCCACCAATAAATCATTGCAAAGCTGGCGGCGAGAGACGCGGCGATGACGTGGAACCAGAGAGCTGAAGTTGGGGTCAATACACCAAACGTGACCGCGACAAAGATAAAAATGAGCAAGAAAGACGGGCGGATAAACCCATCCCCCAGATTGCCTGCGAACGGGTGTTCGTGACCTTGCAGAACGGCGGAACTGACGCGTAGGACTGCAAGCGACAGGACAAGGGGTATTGCGATAAGATAGATCTGGGTCTGGCCATTACTTGACCCGTTGCTGATACCAACATAGGCCGCGGTCAGAATACTAGCTAAACACGTCGTTCCAAGAAGAAAGCCAGCGCTCCAGAGCAAAAGTCCCCAAAGTCCGTTATTGTCTGCTTGGCCCCTCGCGATCGCAACTTCACGTACGACAAGAGTAGGTAATCCGGCCACGATGGGCAACGCTAAGAATTTAGCAATGGTCAAAGTAAAAAGATATATTCCGTAGCCTTCAGGCGCTAGCCAACGTGCAAGTAGAACAGAAAGCGCAATACCAATAAGAACGGACAACGCCCTCACACCCAACATTGCTCCGGTGGTACGAACCATCGTGCTTTTAGTCATGCGGCGCAGAGTGGACATGAGCAGATCTTTCACCCTTTGTGTATTCTAAACTTGCTATGTTGCAATCCAGTTAAGGCCCTTTGCGAATAACGATTACGACCACGGGCTCATACGGAATATCGCTGGCGTAAACAAAACGCAGAAAGCCGTTTATGGCCTTCTGGAGCAGCCTCCGGATACTTCGTTTGATCCAGATAGGAGTTAGAAACTTGCCGCGATAAAGGTAACTTCCGGCATAGCGCGTCACCTCCAGTGGACGCTTTGTAAGTATCAGTTCGATCACTGCACCCGACAGCTCAGAAAGGTGTGTGGGATCGCCTGCCTGATGTTTCAACCCGAAGGGGCTTTGTGCATTGGGGAAACGCAACAGCATTTTCCCACCGGGCTTCAGCATTACGGTACAGGCATCGAGATATCCGGCGACCGTTTTGAGTTCGAGATGCTCAAACACATCAAATGCCAATATTGTATCAAAGCTGTCCGCATAGTCTTCAGCAATTGCTGGGAGGTCGCTCGCTAAGACAGCGAGCCCCCGGTCCCGCGCCGCCATACATAGGGGTTCGTTGATTTCGGTAACACTGACCCGAGCGCCATGCGACTCGAGCCACGCTACGCAGGAACCGGCGCCAAACCCCACCTCAAGTATGTCTGCATCGATCGTTTTCAGGTCTGCTAGTTCCCCGGCAAAGTATCCCGCGTGATCTGCAGTGTAGGAGAACAGTTTGTCCCAAGACTTCCACTCCTGGTAGGAATCGTAGAGATCGTCGGTTTCAGGCATGCTCTATCCTTGGTTTTTGCGGCCCGAGGGAACTAGCTCGGCCTTTAACTCATGGAATTTCTCTATGACCGCTCGGGCACGATCATCTGTTGAATACCCCGATGAGAGACAGCGTTGGCGCCCGGCTTGGGCTATTCGGCGACGATCTTTCTCGTTTGTGATAAAATGGCGGATTTTAGCGATCATTTCTTCCGTACTAGAAAACATGGTGCATTCTTGATCCTCGCGAAAATGCTTTAAGACCTCATCAGTCCTTTCATGCAGCATGAACCCCCCTGCGCTTGGGATCTCAAAGGTGCGCGCTGTGATTTTGTCTGCGCCGCCATCGACATTGCCCTCGAACAGAAGACCTAGGTTAATCTTCGAAAGGATCGCGACCTTTGCATATTCGCTACCCCAAACTGGGTGACCTTGGTAGCAGTTGGCAAGGTCTAGATTGCACTCACCCCAAGCTGGCGAACCCCAGATCCTCAGATCCAACTTGGGCATCGCTTTACGAAGGGCGTCTAGCATCGCAAGCTTCTTGACTGAGATGTTGCCAACAAATGAAGCCTCACAGGCATAATCAGCCAAATCCCGGTCTAACACTGGCGTTGGGCAATGTGTTTCTGGGTCAAACCCATGCGGTAGGTAGCTTACCTTTGTGTAGTTTAACTCGTTTCGAAGTTGGGGCACGTGATCGCTCTTGGTACTGAAGAACCAGTCATACTCCGTGATCGTGCCACGCATCTGATCGGAGTGCTCCAAAAAGCCGGTGTCTGGGTAGAACTGAATCGTAACAATACCCTGTTCCTTGAGTTGGCGTAGTGTCTGTGCCGTCACGTTTGCTCCCTTGAAAGCGAAGAACAAGTCGGGCTTTAACATGTGCGCTTCGTCTAGGAGCGTTTGATTGTAGTCGGCTGCCATTCTACGATGCATCAGGCGCCGCAACATCCGAAGCCGTTTATCCCTCCATGGTGGGAAAAACTCCCGTTCTGTGATGGTTCGTACTGAATGGCCCATACGGCGAAACGAGCGTACAAATGCATAGTCGTTTGCCCCATGCCAAAGGTTCGAAACCGCAAGGATCCGCAGGGGCACGACGGATGCTCTATTCGGCTCAATCAATTGGATACCCCAACGCATCGTTCATCCTTCCCGCCACGGTCCTGAATGTTTTTAATTCGGCGGGGCTAAGCTGGTCTCGCCATCTCGTGTCGAGCGTAATGTCAGTTACATTGTGATCGAAGCGCATTGGATTACCTCCGATGTTATGGCTCTCAGTCTTCCTTAGACCAATACTAGGCACCTGGCCGAACTCACCCAAAAATTCAAGTATCCGGCTCGTTTCTATCGTAGCGTTGGTACAGAAATCCTCGTAGCGCACACTACAAATGAATTGACGCGGTATTCCTCGCAAAACCAGTGAGATCCGATGATTCTTTCGACGCCAATCGCCTGCCGCCTTCTCCATCGAACAACCAGTGCGCCGCATCGCAGAAGCTGCAACGGCGCGCCCGTCGCGCGTAAGATGCAAGACCCTTACCCGTTTGGGATTGCTGAGATAGTAAAGTTTCAGCCTACGCACGTCCTTAGTCGACTCAATCACGGTTCTGCAATTGGTCACCTGGGCGATGGCCTGTAACCAAACCCAGGAATTTTTGATAGACCTGACGTATTCGCGTCCGACCAAAGGAGATGCCAGCATCCAAGGCAGCGTCAGCTTCGAGCTCAGAAGGCCCATTTGAATTAGGTTTCGAAAACGTCCAATCTTCTCGCCTCGAAGCATGACCTCGTTCTGACAAAGGGTCTGCGCTGGACTTTCGTCTGCACCAAAGAGTTCCGCCGCAGATTTGGCGACCTCGGTCCAGAAAGGGCAGTCTGCGACCGATGTACCACAGGTGCAAAGTTCCGCCTCGCGTGCATAAAGGGAAAGGCGGTGAAACTCTCCCACTGAGACGATTCCTTCGTTTCCCCCTAGTACCATGTCGATCAAAGTGGACCCGCTGCGCCCCGCCGAAAGAATGTAAAGAAGTTGCGGTGTAAGCATCAAAGTCATCTTCCGGTTAACAAATCTGTTCGCTCCGAAAGGTCGGCAATCTCATCCGATTCTCCTTGAAGAAAATTTCTTAGATGTGAGTTTCAAGGGTCGCCTAAAAAATAACTTTCGTGAGTTCAGAATTTTGTACAAGACTAAAACATATTATTTGGAAAACGCACAACTTCCGGCTGGGCTTAAAATACTTTTTTGACGTTGCCCCCTGATCCGGGCCGTTCAGGTGTAGAATCCGTTCCTGTTTCTTTCTGTTGATTGGGTTGCGGTCAAGACCGGCTGAGCGGAGCCATTGCGGAGCTCAAGCGAGGCCGGTCGGGTGGAACGTAGCCGTTGGGCGAACTCGTTTGGTGTTTGCCTGTCGAGCGACGTGTGTGGTCTGTTGATGTTGTAATCGATCCTCCATGCTTCGATGATCCGGCGCGCTTAAGCGAGGTTGCCAAATAGGTTTTCGTTGAGGCATTCGTCACGGAGCCTTCCATTAAATGACTCCACGATCGCGTTCTGCATCGGTTTGCCTGGCGCGATATAGTGCCAGCCAACGCCAGTGTCCTGGCACCACCGAAGCACCGCGTGCGATGTCATCTCTGTTCCATTGTCGCTGACGATCATATCGGGCCTGCCGCGTCGTCGGATCAGTTCATCCAGTTCCCGTGTCATGCGTCGCCCAGACATGGAGCGGTCAACGACCGTCGCGAGCGCTTCTCTGGTGCAATCATCAACGATGCAGAGAATGCGGAACCGTTGGCCATCCGACAAAGCGTCTGAGACGAAGTCCAGCGACCACCGCTGGTTGGCACGGTCAGGTACTAGGACTGGCCTTCTCGTGCCCAGAGCACGCTTGCGACCGCCCCGTTTACGGACTGTTAACCGTTCTTCGCGGTAGAGACGGAACAGCTTCTTGTGGTTCACTTCGATGCCTTCGCGTTGAAGCAAAATGTGCAGGCGACGATAGCCAAACCGCCGTCGCTCGTTGGCCAACTCGCGCAGCCGTTTGCGCAGAACGACATCATCAGCCTTCTGCTTCTGATACTGGAAGACAGACCTGTGCAGCTCTGCCAA
>JBCCIW010000064.1:0-13655 GCA_039028055.1 Pseudomonadota bacterium
TCGACGCAAGGTGCCGGCGAGTTTGGCTCCGGTGATGTAAAATATCACCTCGGTGCCTCATCGGACCGCGAATTCGACGGCAATTCCGTTCACCTCTCCATGAATGCCAACCCGTCCCACCTCGAGGCGGTCGATCCTGTTGTACTGGGCAAGGCTCGCTCCAAGCAGGCCATGCTAAAGCGCGAGACAGACGGTGCGGGCCGTCGCGCAGAGATCATGCCATTGCTACTTCATGGCGACGCCGCCTTCGCAGGCCAGGGCGTGGTTGCTGAGTGCTTCGCCCTGTCCGGACTGCAGGGTTACCGCACCGGCGGCACCATTCACTTCATCATTAACAACCAGATCGGATTCACGACCAGCCCGATCTATTCGCGCTCGTCCCCCTACCCGTCAGATGTCGCTCTGATGGTCCAGGCACCGATTTTCCATGTGAACGGCGACGACCCGGAAGCTGTTACCTATGCAGCGAAGGTCGCCACCGAGTATCGGCAGAAATTCGGCAAGGACGTGGTCATCGACATGTTCTGCTATCGCCGTTTCGGTCATAACGAAGGCGATGAGCCGATGTTCACCCAGCCGGTGATGTATAAGAAGATCAAGGGTCATTCCTCCACGCGGGAGATCTATGCGAAACGCCTGATATCGGAAGGCCTTTTGACCGAAGCGGATGTGAAAGCAGAAGTCGCTGAGTTCGATGCGTTACTCGATCAGGCCTTTGAAGCTGGTAAGAGCCTTAATATCAGCGAAGCGGACTGGCTCGACGGCGAGTGGAAGGGCTTTCGCCTGCCGGAAGACGATGATCGCCGCGGCAAAACAGGTGTCGGTGTAAAACGACTCCGGGCACTTGGATCCACACTAACGACCATCCCGGATAACGTGAACATCCACCGCACGCTGAAGCGCGTAATCGATGCACGCGCCAACGCAATCTCTTCTGGCAAGGGACTCGACTGGGCAACCGCAGAACATCTGGCCTTCGGAACGCTACTCGACGAGGGCTTCCCGGTCCGCTTGTCCGGGCAGGATTGCGGCCGTGGGACATTCTCCCAGCGCCATTCTCACGTTATCGACCAGGAAAATGGTGATCGCTACACGCCACTGAATAATATCGGCGATGGCCAGGCAAACTACGAGGTTATTGATAGCTTGCTGTCCGAAGAAGCCGTGCTTGGCTTCGAATACGGATATTCGCTGGCGGACCCAAAGACATTGACCTTGTGGGAAGCCCAATTCGGTGACTTCGCCAACGGGGCTCAGGTTTTCTTCGACCAGTTCATCTCCTCTGCCGAACGGAAATGGCTGCGAATGTCTGGCCTCGTCATGCTCCTCCCGCACGGATATGAAGGTCAGGGTCCGGAGCATTCCTCGGCACGGCTGGAGCGCTTCCTGCAGATGTGCGCGGAAGACAACATGCAGGTGTGCAACCTCACGACACCGGCAAATTACTTCCATGCCCTTCGCCGTCAGATCCATCGCGAGTTCCGCAAACCGCTGGTGATCATGACGCCGAAGTCCCTCCTGCGGCACAAGCTGGCGACATCAAATTTGGATGACATTGGTGCGAAGTCTTCCTTCCACCGCGTATTGTGGGATGATGCCGAAACACCGGGCCGCGAAGGTGAGGTATCGCTTGTAGAGGATCAGGACATTCGCCGCGTCGTGCTTTGTTCCGGCAAGGTCTACTATGATCTCTTTGAAGAACGAGAAAAGCGCGGCGTCGACGATGTCTACCTGCTTCGCCTCGAACAATTCTACCCGGTCCCACGCAAGGCCCTGATGGGAGAGCTGAAACGCTTCACCAATTCAGAGCTTGTCTGGTGCCAGGAAGAACCTCGGAACATGGGCGGCTGGGCATTTATCCGTGACGAGATCGAATGGTGCGCTGCTCGCGTTGGCCATAAATCTCCGCGACCAAACTATGCTGGACGCGATCCATCGGCGGCGACCGCGACGGGCTTGCTTTCAAAACACAATGAGGAGCTGAACGAGTTCCTCGGTATAGCCCTCGGCGATAAACCCGTAGACGATATTTTTGTAACGGCCTGACGCGCCGACAGACATGGGATCTGACAACATGACAGACATTACAGTCCCCACACTAGGTGAATCCGTAACGGAGGCGACCGTCGGCAAATGGCTCAAAGCCGCAGGTGAAGCTGTCGTCCGCGATGAGGTTCTCGTGGAGCTTGAGACAGACAAAGTCGCTGTCGAAGTGTCAGCGCCCGAAGATGGGACGCTTTCTGAAATCGTCGCGCAGGAAGGCGACACGGTGGAAATCGGGGCTATGCTGGCCAAGCTCGCAGGAGCGAATGGCGCAGCCGTATCACCCGCGCCTGCAGAGCCGGCAACAGCTCAGGAGGTCGCCCCGGCACCGGCAGCCTCAGCAGCCTCAGGAAGTCTCGTCGATGTCGCTGTACCGTCTATGGGCGAGTCAGTTGCCGAGGGTACAATCGGCACACTCCTGAAACAGGTCGGTGATAGCGTTGAAACAGACGAAACAATTGCTGAGATTGAAACAGACAAGGTTGCCCTCGAAGTTCCAGCCTCAGCCACCGGCACGATTGCCGAATGGCTTGTTGGCGAAGGCGACGGGGTCACACCGGGATCAATCATAGCGCGCATTTCATCTGGTGCAGGTGCCGCGGCATCTCCCACTCCGGCAGCAGCGCCGGCACCCACCGCTGCACCAGCAGCCCAACCTCCAGCGACGGGCGATCGCCCCGTGGCACCTTCCGTCCGTCGGATCTCTGCGGAGAACGAAGTGAATCCCGCCAACATTCCAGGCACCGGCCGCGATGGCCGCGCGACAAAAGCCGACGCTATGGCATACATAAATCAGGCCCCTGCCCCAGCTCCTGCAACCGCGAAACCCACACCTCCTGCGACTCCGCGAGAGCTTGGCCCTCGCGAAGAACGTGTGCGGATGACCCGCCTGCGCCAGACCATCGCCCGGCGCTTGAAGGAAGCCCAGGATACCGCCGCGATGCTCACCACATTCAACGATGTGGACATGACCGAAATCATGGCGCTGCGGAAGAACTACAAGGACAGCTTCTTCGAAAAACACGGAGTGAAGCTCGGATTCATGGGCTTTTTCGTGAAGGCCTGCGTCAGTGCACTGAAGGAAATTCCAGCTGTAAATGCTGAGATCGACGGCACGGACATCATCTATAAGAATTACTACGATCTGGGGATTGCTGTCGGAACCGATAAGGGTCTCGTCGTCCCCGTCGTACGAGATTGCGATGAAGGCTCACTTGCTGACGTGGAGCGTGAAATCGGACGGCTTGGCAAGAAAGCTCGCGATGGTGACCTCGCCATGGGTGACCTGCAAGGCGGCACATTCACGATCACCAATGGCGGAGTATACGGATCATTGATGTCGACACCGATCCTGAACCCGCCTCAGTCTGGCGTACTCGGCATGCATCGAATTGAACAGAGGCCCGTCGCAATCAACGGCGAAGTGGTCATCCGCCCGATGATGTATCTCGCCCTCTCCTACGACCACCGTATCGTTGACGGCAAAGAGGCTGTGACATTCCTCGTTCGGGTGAAGGAAGCCCTCGAGGATCCGGAGCGGCTCCTACTCGACGTCTAGGACGAGTTGCAGAGATGGCCGACACCGGCGGATATCTGAGATCCGACGCAGAGATCGCAGTCGACGCAGTGAATGCCAACATCGTCGATAAGCTGCCCGGCCATCTGGGCATTGTTTTTTCAGTGCTGACACGCGCTGGAGCCACTGGCTATATAGATGTCGCAGGCTGCCACATGGCCCCGAACGGCTTTCTGCACGCGGGAACGATTGTGACCTTAGCCGACACGCTTTGCGGCATTGCATGCATCTCTAGCCTACCCGACACCGCAGCGGGCTTCACGACGATAGAGTTGAAGTCCAACTTCTTCGCAACGGCGACCGAAGGCAGGATTACGGGGACAGCCCGCCCAGAGCATTTAGGCGGCACTACGCAGGTCTGGGACTGCGAAGTCATCCACGAACCAAGCGACAAACGCCTTGCCCTCTTCCGATGTACACAGATGGTCTTGAAGCCACGCTGAATTCCGGCCTATGCGGCTTCGGTCTCGGACTCTACGACCCGAAGCGGAACAGTGACATGTGTATCCGCGATGGATGCATCAACCGCATTGCCGACCGCTGGCACCACTCCATCGCCAAGCTCGTTTGCCATGTCATGATTACGGTCGCGATGGCCTTCCTCATCGGCACGCACCACTAAAACCACATCGCGCAAGCGCGCATCGGCAGGCAATTTCCAGTAATCGATAGCAATCTGCGGCGCGGGCACATTCTCCAGCCGACCGGCATCAATCTCTTGCAGATAATTGGTATAGCTCATCACCGCTTCTTCTTCGAAATAGCCGACAATCCGGTGCGCCGTTCGCGGAGCAAACAAATAGATGAAGAAATACACATTATAAAATATGGCCTGGGCAATCATGATCAGGAATCTTTCGAAAACGCTGGGTTTCGCAATCTCGATGAACGTCATCAAGTGCATACGCTCGTTCTCTGCCTCATCCAGAAGCTCCCGGATCCAGCCGCGATCATCTTCGATCCGCCGAATGGCACGTAAATGCTGTAACAGTCCGCCAACCATACCCGGCACCGCCGCGACGGTTTCAAGCACGACGGCGCGGTGACCGTATCGCTTGCGGAAGAACAGGTCCGCGAAGAAACGCAGAACCTTTACGAAACCGAATGCGACCCGATCCCGAAAGGTCTGTGGCTCGAAATGCGCTTGATCATTGGTCATCATCGACTCCATCACTTATGCAATGGAAATGGTGCGCATGATGACTAACGGGATGCGTCAGATCGTTGCAAATAGGCTAAAAAAGCAGGCAAAAATGTCGCATGAGGCTTGCCAGGCGGATACGCGTCGCTAGGAGCGGGACCTAGAATACCTCATCGTGAACCGAGCCACCGCCAAACCCTTCGCCATTCATGACGCCCGGACCCGCAGGTGAGTTGAGTAACTCAAAAACCGACGCAAAATCCTCTTTGGAATTGACTCGCGGAAATGTTTCCTCGGGCACGGGCAACTCCAGAAATGCGCATAATGGTTCCCAACCATCTTTCGCTTCGAACACCAGCAGGCGGTCCGGATCGATCCCGGCCGTCACGGCGTCCGTGTGCGCGTTGAATCGTGACACCAATTCCTCGCGATTCGTAAGATCACCTCCCAGATGATCGAAGATTGTTGCTTTGAGCATCGCAGCCCATTTCGTGCCCGCCGTTGCGTCCTGAATGGTTGGGCTGAAGATCGTCTCCTGCGTAGAGTCGAACCATTTGTGCGCGTCTCGAACTGACAGCAATACCTTCGCGTCGGGATAAGCTTCAGCCATCTCTCGCCAATAGAAAGACCCGGGATAATCTACCGTCGCCACATACCCATCGAAGATCTTCGCCCAATCTGGACAACCCGCCGCTGCCTCGAGCCAAAGGTCTACGTGACCTGCGGTGCCGAGCACTTCACTCATATGATAGCAGCGTCCACTCAGCAGAGTTTCCAGGGCGATCTTCAGCGATGCTGTCGCCGTACGTCCAAAGCCGGCACCGATAACTTTCATGCTCATAAGCGTCATCCCCTTCCATAGAAAGCCTAGGGTGCGGGCGTTCATCGGTCAAATACGGGCAGTCCGACCATCAAATCGTCGAGGGGTCTACCGCTGTTCCATACTTCAGGCTCTCCATGGAAAACGCAGAGCTCACATCCCCCAGGCCAGGCACGAGATTGATCAGGCGCTGATAGACAGCGTCATAATGGGCGATATCCCGCACGACCACTTTCAGCAAATAATCCGTCTCACCGCTCATGCGATGGCATTCGATAATCTCTGGAAGTTTTCGAACACCCTTGGCGAACGCCGTCAGCCACTGCGCATCATGCTGCCGGGTTCGGATCGTGACGAACACGGTTGCGCCTAAGCCGATCTTCTTTGCATCCACAATTGCCACTCGGCGCTGAATGACACCTTCAGATTCCATCCGTCGGATCCGTCTCCAGCAGGGGTTGCTGGACAGACCAACTGCATCAGCGATCTCTTGAATTGACTGGGTCGAATCCTTTTGGACTTCACCAAGAATTTTCTTATCAATATCATCTAGTTCTATAATTTCGCTCATATTGGGAAATTATGTTAATTTTTACGGATAATCCAGTGAGAATTGGGACCCTTTATCGCGACCATTTTACTATCCTGTGAAGACCGCCCCAGGTTAAGGATGCCAGCGATGAAGAATCTGATCAGATCGTTTACCGAGCATCCGGAGTCTGTCGGTGAAAGTTATGCCGAGCATTTGGGCACGGCTTTCGGCTTCGGCTGGACCATGCTCACTGGCGGTCTGGCATGTTTGATCCACGGAGTTTTCCCATTTCTTTGCACGAGGAGTGGCAGCCAGTGCATCTGCGAGCTGCACCACAGAATGGTCACGAACCGCCGCAATCAAAAAAGCGTTGCGAGTTCCAATGTCTAACGCGCCAATCACCCACAATCATACCCAGCGTTCCGGCCTTTCGTTTTGGGCACCCCTCCAGGGCCGCATCGCTGACATAGTCCCGGGGCTTCTTCTCGCCACGACCATTGCAATGGCCTCCATGCTCGTGAACGAGCGCTATGGCGGCCCGGTTATGCTGTATGCCCTCCTCCTCGGGATAGCATTCGGCTTCTTGCGCGACCATTCTCGCCTGGCCGCAGGCATCGATTTCACTGCGAGCCAGGTGCTGCGCATCGGCGTTGCTCTTCTTGGCATTCGGATAACCATGGGCGACGTCGCCTCGCTCGGCCTCCCAACTGTCGCCCTCGTCATAAGCGGCCTCGCCATTACAATCGGCGTCGGTACGTACATAGGGCGCGGCTTTGGCCTCAAATACGACCATGCCGTGCTGTCTGCTGGAGCCGTAGCTATTTGCGGAGCCTCTGCAGCGCTCGCAATCTCGGCCGTCTTGCCCCGCAACAGAAACTCCGAGTGCAACACCATTCTTACGATCATAGGCGTTACAGCCCTCAGCACGATCGCCATGGTCGTCTATCCTTTTATCACCAACGCGATAGACCTGAACGACCGCGAGGCCGGTATCTTCATTGGAGCCACCATCCATGACGTGGCACAGGTCGTCGGTGCGGGCTACACCATATCCGATGAAGCTGGCGACACGGCCACAATCGTGAAGCTGATGCGTGTCGCATGCCTCGTTCCCGTCGTCTTAATGATCGGCGTCATGGTGCGCGGCAAGGACAACGGCTCAACACACACCGCCGCACCGCTGCTGCCCATGTTCCTGATCGCGTTCATCGTCTTTATGGTCATCAACAGCGCGGGCTTCGTCCCCTTGGCGGTCCAGTCCGGCTTGAGCGAAGCGTCCCGCTGGGCTCTGATTGCCGCGGTCGCTGCCCTCGGCGTGAAGACGTCTCTAAGTGACCTCTTCAAGGTCGGCCCCAACCCCGTCGCCGTTTTAACGCTGACGACGATTATGCTCGCAGCGTTCGCGCTGACCGGCCTTACGCTGTTTGTGCACCTGTAGACGACAGAGCTTCTAGTCCTCATCTCCGTCAGCAAATCGTATCCACGAGTTGCCGGACCGCCGAACCATTGCATCATGTTTCGACGCCCGGCCACTGACGCGCTTGCGCCAAATCCGAAAACTGCTCGGTTTCATATTTCGACGCATGATCTCGATCACCTCGGGTTCGGACAGCCCCGTCTGCGCCTTGATCGCATCGAACGAGGTCTCATCGTCCCACGCGAGCGCTATGATTTCGGAAATCCTGCTGTCGGTCAGATCTGTCATCTGCAATAAACTAGGCAGGCGATCCTGCGAGGCCAGTATAATCGCATGAAATCCGCTTTCGTCGGCATTGCTTATGTTAGAACGCAGAGACCATTTCGAAGTCGGACCGCACGAGTATCCGAACCTTGCTCATTCTCGAACCAGGGCTCCCCGTACTCTTCACGAAGCCTTGCGACGACCGCATGATGCTAGCCCGCGCGGTCATCCTGGCAACCTGCCGCAGATCAGAGTTCCAGACTGATAAAACGCTAGACGATCATAGCGAGCGGATTAGCACACATAATAAATCAGCAGAAAAACAAGCCCGAAGGCCCCCCGGGTCGCATAATCCATTGAAAACTAATGCTCCTCTGAAACACGGCACCAGCCGTACATCATCAGGCATTACTCGATATATATGACTTCGGAAACAAATCGCGGCTTCCTTACCGCATACCGATCAATCTCGATCGAACTGGGAAGGTCGAAGGCCACGATCGATGGGGTAATCTCAGCCCGTGCCACCACCAGTATCAGCGACTCGTTTCGGTTGAGCGCTGGCAGAACAAATGACGGCAGGTCTCCCGTGGAAACAGTGACAGAACTAGAGGTGCCTTCGCTCCAGCTCACCTCATAATCGATGTCACCAGCTTCATCGGCTCCATTGATCACGCTTGTTATGGAGATATCCATGTCAACGCTCCGAGAAGAAGTGCTCAACAGGGCTTCAGCTGTGGCGAACAGGGCATCCCGCTCATCATCATTCAAATCGATCCGCCGAGAAGAGAGCTCGGCAATCGTATTCATGGAATTCGTCACCTGGCGAATGCTACGAATATAATCGACCATCGAAAAGGAGCTGAGATAGAGGAGGACAAACAGCGGCAGACAGATCGCAAATTCCAAGGCTGCGACGCCGTCGGCAGATATTAAAACTCGTCTCAATCGGGAAGTTACAGCCATCAGAAAGGCTCACTTAAAAAGGCAGTCGAAGAAATAATCTGATAGGTATCGTTTTCTGTCTTCGGCAGATGGAATCCAAGTCCGATGCCCGGCGCGATCAGAGGCGTCGAGAGACAGACCCGCATAAACGCAATTTGCGCGCTTCCAACGGCGTCATAGCGAACCGCGGGGGAGAAGTTTCCAGCCTCACTGTCGCGGCAAGCCAGGTCATTCTCAGGTCGCTCTAGAAAGTTCGATACCACCGAAATCTCGACCGTTATGTTTTCCTTGCAATTCGACATGAAGAGAACGCGGTCGCAAATTGCGTTTTCGAGCTGATCCTGTGTGGGCGTTTGCCCCGTGTATACAAGACGAGCCGACGCGGACAGCGCATTGTCGAGGCTCGCACTGCGGACAAAGATCAAACCGAGCTCAAAGAGCGCGAACAGTAATGCCAGAAACACCGGCGCTATAATCGAGAACTCGATGGCGGTCACGCCGCTGGTCGACCTCCGGAAAGAGATCAGCCGTGCCAAAATATGTCGAGGTCGACCGCGAAAAATCTCATCTACTTGCGTCAGCATCACTGTACCACCCGCAAGGAATTGACCGATGCCGCAATAGCATCGAAGGCAGACTGAATATCGAAATCGTCGACCAGAAAGTATTTCGTTGGATCCGACGCACAGTATTCGAGCATTTGCTCCGGCAGCGAATTCGGGTTGATCTGGAAACCGATCGTATAGACCACAACGCCGTTATCATGGGCGATATCGCAAACCTTCTTGAAGTGGCCAATTGCGTTTCCGGCACCGGAAGCCGAACCGGAATTACCGCGACCAACAACCGTCTGCATATTCCGGCGATTGCCCTGATTGCTCCGCGAACCGACATTCGGCACACTATTATTGTTGCGGTTCGTGTGGACGTTGAAGAGAGAATAATCCTCGGGACGGTTCTGGGAGGTAATCGCACCATCGGTCATCACGACCATGAATTTCAGCGTATCGTCCGAACCGAAATTGGCAGGACGGTCAGGAAAGTCACCGCCAACAGCTCCTCGAAACGCCGGCGAAAGAGCTTTGAGTCCCCACATCGCCCCGATGTCCATGCCGGTCCCATCGGAGAGCACGAGACTGTCGATACGCCCTTTCAGAGCATCGGCATCGTTTGAATTCAGCAGCACTGCACTCTTCTCTCCGGGGCACCATGGATGAAAGTTCCACCACCGCCAGAAGTGCGGAACCTGACTGCGCGAGTTCGAGGGAATACGATCCGCGTCAAAATCATCATTTCTGTGCTCCAGACAGAAATCACCATCAGTGAACCGAAACGGCGTATACAGAACATTCGATCCAATGTCATAATCGTCTTCATCGGGATCCGTGTTCGCGGGCGTTGGCGTTACGGCCGACGCATCAAACAGGTCTTCACCGATATTTACCGTCCCCCCGAATGGAATAAGGCTCAGCGACGTATAGTCAGCAGAGTCGCCGGAAATCATATGGTCCACAAACACCTTCGCGGAGTCCTGCAGACTCGTCAGCTTCGCGCCAACCATGGACGACGATATGTCGACAACGAGGGCGAGCTCGATGTTCAATTTGCTCTCGGTCGCGATCGACTCCGCCGATATCGGAAGCGTTTCCAGATCGACCAGTCCGAGGAAATAGGTGGGCAGGTCCATCTCGACTTCGATGGCCACTGTTCGCGAGTTCAAACTGGATTGCGTCGTAATATTCAGGCGGTAGTCCCCCGGCAGTCCCGTGGCCGAGGTCAGATTGGCATCGAGATAGTCTTCGATCACCTCGTCGAAATTTTCCGAGCTGGTGAGGTTGGACGCCGCCAGAACAGCGCTGTCGATCGCCGCCTGCAACTCCGCTCGATGAAGCGCCGCACGTGTGAAATCGACACTGCCCCCGATCAACATCAAAATTGGCATCAGGGACAATGCGGTTATGATTGCCACATTCGCTTGCGACTGTTTGTAAAACCTGATGATCGTCCGTTTCGCATCCCGCGAAACGCTGGAGATCTCTGATAAGCGCCAGACCATAATTCAACTCTGCATTGTATATTTTTACCTGCAGTAGCATTCGAGGCCTAGCATCTGGTTAATCCAGTCAACGCGATTTCATCGACGGACTTTAGGGCCCGTTCAGATACCGGCGCATCTCGTCTGTTCGTCTCAAGACGGTTTGATCCGGTCAAACACATCAGCGGGCTGCACATCGCTGAAATCGGGATCCGGTGTCTTCGCGAAACGCACACTTAGAATCTGTTTCTTGCCTAGGGAGTATGCCTTGGTCACACGATGCATGCCGTCCATCACCCGTCCGTCGGCACACAATATGACAGGATACTGAAGATCAGCTTCGGTCATCAATTTGAAATGGTCAGCCAGCGTTCGGCATGTCGGCTCATCTCCCGTGTAGAACCAATATGCCTCGTCAAGTTCCGCAATCTGATCGAGGTCAATCCAATTAGGCCTCAGCCCGGACGACAACCTCACCAAACGATCGACATCCCAGGCATAAAATCCATTTGCGCTTGGCCGGAAGTGAATTTGTTTTCTCATGGCGATCGCCAGCCAACTACCTCACCCGCCGCGCGGGCACCTCGACGCCGCATACGTCCAGCACTTCCGGCGGTTTGCGATAGAAGAAGTCTTCCTCTCGCACCCGGCGCGATTGCTTGGCCGCCTCGAATTGGTCCGTGCGCGTTTTCATCACCTGATAGACAGGCCGATCAGTCTCGGGAACATCTGCAGCGATACGTACAGAGAGGATACCGTCGCCCGTTCGAGGTGGTTGAATGACACCGCTTTCAACCTCCCGGTCGCCGCGCTCCAGTGCTTGAATATACTCCATCCCGTCAATCACACGACCGAATATCGTCAGGTTTCGATCGAGGTATCGTTGCGGCCCGAGTACGATGTAAAATTCCGTACTCCCCGTATCTGGCCCAGTATCCCGCGCCATCGCCAATGCTCCGGGACAGTGCAGCAGCCATTCGCGGCCCATCTCCCGATCTCGCCCCGTGGCAAAGCCCGTCCCCGTATGCCCAACGAGATCCGTGAACAGATCATCATTGCCAAGGGGCACAAATGGCTCAAAGCTCAAAGGCCGATCATTCTCGTTAGCAAGCGCAGGCCAGCTTTCCACACGCTCCACATCCTGCACACCGCCCTGCGCGACGAAACCGTCGATCACTCGATAGAAATATTCGCCGTCATAAAATTCGGCCCTGGCCAGGTCGCGAAAACGCTTGGCGTGATTTGGCGCGAAGCTGATGTTCAATTCTATCGCTGTCACGCCGTGTCGCGTCTGGACGAGCACGAGATCTTCCGCATGCACCTCTCTCCAATACGGAGCATCTACATCTTCGGGCGTTTCCATCGCCTCCTCTGTCGCGAGGGCTGGCTCCTCCACAGTGTAGAGCTCACATCCGGTCAGCCCGAATGTGATAGCGAGTGCGGCGGCGAAAGGTCGATTATGGTTCACACGGTGCCCCTTGGAGGTTTCTTTCGGCAACTTAAACGTCATCCTTGAATTCCGCCAGAGCGAGCTCCGTCGATCCGTGGGACACCAACCGGACCTTGCGGGCCGGCAACCCATTGAATTCTTTGGAATCGCAAAACACCAACCGCGCCAGTATTTGGTGTATTTGTTGGTGTCAGATCAGGCCTGTTCGATATCACCAACCACTGCTAAATCGCTGCAATGTACAAGATCAGCGCTATCGGTCCGCAAGAGGCAATTCAAGCCGCCTGGGATGCTCTCGCCTGGGCAGACCCGACGCCCGCAGAAGCTGTAGATGCCAAGGAAGAAAGCCGCATCTCCTGGCGACTCGACGCCTATGCGGAAACGCAGGAGTCCGCGGCGGCTTGCGTCTCGATGATAGAGGATACATCGCCCGGTCTCTCAGCGCGATGTGAAGAATTGGAAGACCGGGACTGGGTTACCATGTCCCTTGAAGGTCTGCCCCCCGTCGAAGCCGGCGCTTTTGTGGTCGCCGGCAGCCACGCATTAACCGAGAACAAGCCCGGAAAGATTGGTATACTCGTCGAAGCTGGCCCTGCTTTTGGAACAGGTCATCACGGCACCACCCTCGGTTGCCTCCTCGCTCTCGACAAGCTCAGAAAATCTCGCCCCGTGGGGAAAGTTCTTGATCTCGGCACAGGATCCGGTGTGCTCTCAATCGCCGCTCTGAAAGTTGGAGCAACTTTGGCGATCGGCACCGACCTTGACCTGGACAGTATTCGAGTTGCCCAGGAAAATGGCAGAAAAAACAATGTGGGCAGAGCGTTCAAAGCCCTGCACGTTACCGGTGCCCGGTCGCAGCTTGTGCAAGGCCAGGCACCCTACGAGACGGTGTTCGCCAACATTCTGGCGAGACCGCTCGTTGGACTGGCACCTGATATTTCACGGCTAACGGCTCCGGGCGGAACCATCATCCTTTCTGGGCTCTTGCACCATCAAGAGACGCAAGTCCGTTCCGCCTTTACTGGCAGGCGCATGCGTCTTGCCCAGCGCATCCATCATGATGGCTGGTCAACTCTGGTGTTTCGAAAGCCTGTATAAGGGTCGGCTTAGTGCCCTACGCGGCGAGCCCAACGGGCAGCGCGACGCTGCAGGATACGTGGGCGCGGCAGGGGAGCGGTTTCAACGGAAACGTTTCCAGCAGTCACTTCGTTCACAAAAGTCTGACGAGCTTCGACTGGAACAACAATTTCGCTTTGCGCGATCTGGGAGGAGGTTTGCATTTTTCTGTCCTGTAGACGGTAATTTTATTTTATGATGCGTATCAGATAGGAATAAAAATTCCGTTGAGAACAAAGCAAAAACTAGAGCTCCCATGCAATTTTGCATAAAGAATTGGCCCCTTCTAGCGCGCGTGAATCCGCGCTAGTCATCA
>JBCCIW010000065.1:0-13603 GCA_039028055.1 Pseudomonadota bacterium
AGGGACAGCATTCAGCTTCTGATCATCGCGGCAGAAGCAGAAACAAAAAGCGATTAGTCGCAGGCTTCTGACAGGGCAATACTCTTTTCTCTTCGGCAATTCATGCCGTCAGGTTCCGCGGTGCAGACCGGAGCGCCGCTGGTAATACCCAAAAAGTCTGCGGCGCCCGACATGGCCGTCCAATAGGCTTGCTTCGCACTGAGATGCGGCGACTCTGCTGCCGCGAGCGTTGGCAGGAAGGCGGTTGCAGCCTGAGCACGATCCATCCCGCAAGCCTCGTTCAATGCAGCTTGTTTAAACGGGGTCTGATCCTGATCGTTGTTTGGCAGCTGGGCAATTGCTGTGGAGTAAGTCGGCCAACTCACTTCAATCTGCTGACTGAACGTGTTTGCGTGGGTAGCGGTCGCTGCCCAATCTCCAGCGTTCACAGCTGAAGAGAAATCTCTAACCGTTTTTCGGCTGTCGTTCAGGCTTCTGGCAGCGAGGGCGACGCCGCACAAATTACCCTGACTAGGGTCTATGCTTTCAAATCTATTCAGGCAGACTTCGCTCGCGCTGTCCGCATAGACGATCGCGCTCGCATAAGCTTTGTCGAATGTCTCTGCATCCGCCGAGCGGGACAACGTGATGGATTCATTGGCGTATGCGGCAGCTACTGTCCAGGCAAACTGTACGGTGTTACGTCCGGTTGTTTGTTGAACCGCTTCTTCAGCCGAAGCTGCAAGCTGGACAAGATCGGATACTGCGGAAGCATCGGACTCATCGCCGCCAAGACGACTGCGCAGCTCTGAAATGCGATCGACCGTTGCTTGAGGATTATCATTACCACCGCCGCTCGTACCATTGCTTGTACATGCGGAAAGCGCGAGCGTTAAAACTGCGGTCGAGATAGCGATGTGAGTGGGTTTGGTCATCCTGAGGCGTCCCTTGCAGATATGGGTTGATAATAAACCTCCTCGTCTTCGAGTGAGGTACTCGCACTAGACTGGGAGCTCGTCGAATGAACGGGCCCGTCATTGAGAAATTGCGGAATATCTACGCCAAGCGATGGAAGAAGGCCGCGCCCAAGATCTCTTATGGCACTTACGATCTCATCATCACTGATTTCGATGGTCCCCTTTGTTATCGCTTCGGTAGCGTAAAGCCTGAATGCGCGAAGCCATTCGCCAGCGGCAAAGCCCCGTTCAGGATCTGCAACGAGCGAATTCAGCCTTCTGACAAATTCAATCAAAGCATCCTGCTTGCGTATATCCGAAAGCAACTGGCTGTGCGATGCAGCCAGATCGAGGGTTTCCTCTAGTACCGCGACAAGGGTTCCCCCGAAGAGGACGCGATTGGGAGGGCGGCTTCCGGGCAATCCACCTTGAACGGCATCTGTCAGGCTTTCATGGGCAACAACCAGGATTCGCTGCACCAGCGTTCCTGCCAATGACGTTTCGCTATCAATGTGATCCAGGCCAAACAATCGCCCAGGATTTGCCATCGCCAATGCCGTTGCTTTGCCCGCAACACGACGCCAGTCCGCTCGCGTGAGCAGATTCGAGTGCTCATTTGCGACAAACTCGGCAACTCCCCGGGCGATATTGGTCAATTCAGGATTGGTGGATCCGCCCACAAGCATTGATGGATTTTCTGCGACGTTGTCCGCGACAATACCGACGAGCTCCATTAGAAAACTGCGCTCGGTCATATCCTGAAAGCCCGACAGATTTAGTCGACCGTCGCCAGCTTGTCCGATAATCTGTGTTGCTATATGTGATGCAATCCTGATCTGAGTGACTGTCCACGGATCAGCTTCTTCCTGACCAGCTCTGTGGGCTGCTTTGGCCAACAGATCCTGAGTTGTTCTCTCGAGGTATAAGCCCGCGTGACGTTGGGCCAGGCCAAACCCCAATTCAATAATGGACTGCGCAAGCTGGGGATCGCTTTCCAGCAATTCTGTTTCCACCGCGCCTGCAATACCACTCAGCAACTCGCGTCCCAGCTGCGATGCCTGGCCGGTGCCCGGAATGAAAGCTTCCGGCGCTTCTCCAACGGCAGTTAGGACTTTTGGATATACTCGCGTGACAAAGTCCGGTGTGAATACTTTTCTAATGTCACTGAACTCGTGGAGGTCGGTGATCATTCCCTCGACGAAAGCATCTGTCACAATACCGGCAGCTGTGCCCTTCTTCGGATAATCCCCGTCGAAAAGTTCGCGGCGGTTATCGTGGAGCGACTGGAGAACATTCACAGCGACGGGGCCACGCAATGTCTGACGCAGCCGCTGCAGTCTTACACCCGAAAAGAATTGCTGTCCCCGATTTGCTTCGTTGAGCTCTTTCAGTGGACCGAACGCCGCTGACACGATGGCCTGCACCGGTTCTTCGTCCGAGAACAAATGCGCCTGGGTCTCGGCCAGATCGAGGCTCGTTTCCAACATGGTCTCCAGAACATGCTGGCCGAGTTTCTGGCCGGCCCCGCTCATATCGCCGTCGGTAAGCAATGCGGCCATCTGGCCGGATACGCTGCTTGTCAGCCCGGCAACGATGGTCTGAGCTCTCGGGCGAAGTCCCAATCGGTGGGTGTAGGTTCCAAGGAAATCAAGAGCTATGTTGCTCAGGCCAAGGATGAGCCTGATGCGATCTCCCCTGTCTACATCGGTACTTCCCCATTGCTGCAGGGTTTGCTGCTCACACATCCAGGGGATTTGAGCGCACGCTTCATCAGTTGCCGGAATATCCAGTAGATCCGTGATGACTCTCGTCTTGCGTTCTGGTGGGGCGTCGAGCCGAAATAGCAAACCCTGACCACCGGGACCTTCCTCGAACAGATCAGCGTAACTCTGTAGAATGCTTCCATACTGACTTTCTGCAGCCCAATTGCTCCCGGAATTGTATATGCGGTAGGCTTGATAGACGGGTTCTGTCTCTTCGATCTCCGGGAATGTATAATCAATGGTGAGACGGGACAGGCGTTTATCGCGGCGGGTCCGCGCAGCTTCCACGAGAACGAAGGCAGCGCGCACGGCGAACATTATTCCCGTCGCATATGTCATCGCGATCTACTCGATGTCCAATTGCGCCTCACCCGCTGCTGCCTCGCCCCTGATCAAGGTTTCTTGGCCGAACACCTACCTGGCGACCTGGCCTCGCATCTTCTATTGACCCGAGTTTGCTGGCGGCCTCAAGCGGCGACGAGATGCCGTCCGACTGGCTGGTCAGAACCGTTACATAGCCGCGTTCGAGTTCATCGATCACAGTTGTATTGTTCTCGCTCACGCCATCCCTCACCGAAAGCTCGCTGGGAACCGATTGCGCTGCCTGACTTGTTGTCGTGCCGCTGCTATTGCTCGCTGTCAAAGTTGCCCTTGCAGCCGGGTTTGCAACTGCAGACAGTCTGGTGAAAACCTTGAACCAGAAAGGTGCCCCAAGACCGAGAAGACCGCCAGCGACGACGATTCCCAATACCCAGAACATGAAGGTTTCAAGATTGTTGCCGATCGCGGCAATGCGTGCCCAGCGATAGCGGAACCAGTCAAGAATGACAGGGCCGTTTGTTGCTCCTGGCCGTTTTCGGAACGTATCGAAGTTCTGTTTCCAGATGAGGTTGACCGGCTGCTGTCGTTCCTTTCCGCAGCGCGCGTCATAGTATTGGTTGTTCTGAAGGCCCTCACCGCGCGTACCACTGGTTCCAGAAATTGCGTTAGCTGCATCGGTAAATTCGTATCCTTCGCAGTGGGGAAACATCTTCCGTCCAATAGGGACACCAAGAGATCGTACATTTCCAGCTAATGCTGTCCATTCCGCCGCGTCATTGAATGCTGCGTCGACATTGGTCTCGGTGACCGTACTACCTTGGACATTCTGAGCGCGCAGTCGCATCAACTCCAGCTGTTCATGGTCAATTGCCAGCGTTACACGAGATGAGAGTTCGGCATTTGTTGAGAGCGCGCGATAAACTGCAATCGCGTCAAAATTCGCGAATACAGCAACGGCGATACCCACCACCACGGCGAGCATATTGGCTCGAGAGCGAAAATAGCTCCTGTAGCGGTCGCCCAGACGTTCAAACTGGTAGGCAGAAATATTGATGGCTTGCCGCAGATCTGCCCTTGGATACCGACGCAACGCGGCACCCTCAGGAGTTTCGGCCAGACTTTCGATGAATTCGCGCGTTGTCAGCGTCTGCCTGCGCTCAGTGAAAAAGCGCCCCACTAAGGGCCACCTGCTCGCATACCAGAATTTCGGACTCCGGGAAGATTCCGTCAGCGAAATTCTGTCCGCGAAACGCTTTGCTCCTTCAGATGGTCCGCGCCCTTTCTCCCGCCGAACCGCCTTTTCATGGTCCAGAGTCCCATCCGGTTGCAACTTTGTCAGTGTTTCATCGTAGAAGGCTCGCAGCATCTCATTCAGGCCTGAACTGCGCAAACCCAAGACCTTATGCAGTCCCTCGACAATAATGGTCACTACTGTCGAATAGACCGAAATAATGGCGGCAAACGCCGCTAACGCTACAAGAAACGACATTGACACCGTCCCCTAATGTCATGGCTATATACAAACACGTCATGCAACCTTTGCAATTACTTTCGTTGGGTGGACGAAAAATGCAAGTACTTGAAGTCACTGCCGGAAACGGCCTCAGGATCCGGGAGTACCCCCGACAGGACAGTCGCGTGCTAGATGCGATGCCTAACGGTATGATCGTAAATCGGGTCGATGATATCCTCTGGAACGGCAACTGGTTTAAGATCCAGGCGGAGTTCAGCGATAGATATCGCGTTGAAGGATATTCCCATCAGAAGTTTCTAGCTCGACACACACCGCAAGGCGCAGCGGAGCTCGCCCCGGCGGATACATCTACGATTTCGGCTAGTGCAGAACGTTCTCGCGAGGAGCTTTATGTTGTCCTGGCGAGCAGTCTTCGTCTTCGCGAAGGACCGGACGTATCCGCCCGAAAAATAATGGAGCTCGAGCACGATACGGTGATCACTAAGATTGAGGACTCGAGCAATCTTGATTGGTGGAAGGTGTCGGCAAAAGCAGGCGCTATGGTTGAGGAAGGTTATGTCGCCAAGCGATATCTTGCACCGATTGCCCCTCAGCCGGCACCCAATGTCAATCTGTCACTTCTCAGCAATATCGAACATGCAATCATGCGAGTTCAGCGGTTCGTCGGCGATTATGCTGACGCGCTGAATGGCGAATTGCTGCAAACGCTTAATGAGGTAGTTGGGCGCTATGGAATTACTGAAACCCCTCTCAGATTCAGCCACTTCATGGCGCAACTCGCGCACGAGTCGAACAAATTCACTGCGGTAGAGGAGAATTTGAACTACAGCGCCGAGGCTTTGCTGCGCGTCTTCAGCAAATACTTCAATGAAGCCGAAGCGACAGAGTTTGCTCGCCAACCGGAACGGATCGCCAACCGTGTCTACGCCAATCGTATTGGAAACGGTAGCGAAGCATCCGGTGATGGATACCGCTATAGAGGGCGGGGATTCATCCAGCTGACAGGCCGCGCGAACTATCGAGACATCGGGAGTCAGATAGGGAAAAATCTGGAAGGTAACCCAGACATCGTGGCCACGGACCCGACAATCGCCGTTGAGGTCTCAGCAGCGTATTGGGATAGTCGAAATATCAATGAATTTGCGGATGCGGATGATGTCTACAAAGTCACCAAGCTGATCAATGGTGGATTCAACGGAATTGAAGACAGAATTCGGCTTCTGTCGCGAGCCAAGTCGATATGGGGCGGCTAGGTCGAATTAGGAGATATTCATTGTAATGACGTTTGAATGCGTGAGGCGCTTTAAAGATCACGGGATCAACTTGGATGGCCCGGCGTGAGGCGGGTTAAGTTCAAAACTCACGAGCAACTTGCAAAGGTCGGCAGCTTCATTCGACTTGATCGTTATGATGTCGAGTACCCAACATATAACGTTGCAGAATACGGCGACTACAAACAGGGCACGCTCGTTAATGTGCACCGAGGCGACGCGGTAGCCGGGCTTCTACACGTTAAGCGAGGGGAGAATGACTTTCTTTTGCTGGTCGAACAATTCCGAATGCCAACAATCATCAATGCGACCTCGGGCATGCCGGATATGGATCTTGTGGATAAGGAAGAGAGTGCAGGTCGCATGATCGAACTGATGGCGGGAACACAAGAAGCCGGTGAACCATGGATGGAAACTTTCAGACGAGAGTGTTTTGAAGAAACCAAATTCCAACCAGAAGAAATTGAATTTATCAGCTCCTATTACCCCTCCCCCGGGGCCTGTTCAGAGCAAATCCATCTCTATTACGGGCGCGTCAGTGTTCCTGATGGAACGCCCTTACTCGATGAGGAACACGAGGATACAGAAAGCTATGGAGACGAATCCGAAGATATTCGACGCATATTCATGACTCCGACTGAATTCCTCGATGCTATTCGAACAGGCAGAATAGTCGATGGGAAAGCTCTAGCTGCAGCTGAATGGATGCGTCGTCCGGGTTCAGAGGATATTATGGGCATCAAGCTTAACCAAGGCGAGTAAACAATGTCAGGGGACATCGCATCACAACCAGATACAGAACAGCTTGATCTTCATCGAATGATTGCAGTGACGTCGAGCGGCAGTCCTCTGCAATCCAAGATATCTGAACTTAAGGAAAGCCTCTCTGTTGCGTTCGGAGGGTTTGAGGCTACAAATTTTCATGATCTGAATCTGGATGAACTTTACACAGACGACATATTCAGTGGCCGTACCGACAAGGAAGCCAGAGCTCTATACACAAGCTTTGTCCGGCATCTCGCAAACGCACAGCTCGCAATCATCGACTTGAATTATAATCCGGTCGCCTACTACGTGCTTGGCGTTAGACATTCGGTATCGAACGGCATAACGCTCGCCCTAACACAAAACAGTCAGGAAGCTTCATTTGCCAACTCAAGGTTCGGGCACGAGGGCGATCATCCCTTTAAATATCTTGATGTAACTCATTCCGATTGGTTAGACGAAGCCATGCTAATGGCAAAGGGCCTGGGTAATCCTCAGGCTGAGCGATGGACCAATGACGTTCGCAACACTGGCACATTCGATGTCAGAGCAGTTGAGCGTCAATACACAGACCGGGAATTGAAAGAGCGGCCAAGTTGGCAATACTCGGATGAAAATGGCAACCACCTGAAGCCGAAGATTGAAATCTGGCGAGGAGATATAAAGCGCGCCAAAGACTTCGACGTATGGGTAAACTCGGAAAACACGCACATGGAAATGGCCCGGTTTTGGGATAAATCCGTGTCCGCCAATATTCGAAAGCTCGGATCGGTGCGCCAGCTACCGCTTAGCGCTAACCGGCGGAAAGACGCGCTTGGTCTCGCTCTCGCGGAGAAAATCGGCACTAGAAAAGAAGTAAAGATTGGATCTGTTTTCGTCACACCGACGGACCCTGCAAGCGATTTGTCGGCTCGCAATAATGTTGTTTGTGTTGCCCACCTCGCCGCTGTCGAGCCAAACGAGGCCAGTCATGGATTCCGTTCGGGTGGTGAAATCCGAAATTGCGTGGAAACTGTTCTGAAAGAGGTTGCCAAACTTCAGCCAGATGAATCGAAAAAACGAGGTGAAAGAAATAAAATCAAGGTCAGATCGATATTGTTTCCATTAATCGGATCAGGGGATGGCGGGGCACACCCGTCATTGGTCGCGCATCAGATGGTGTACTGCCTCGGCGAAGCACTTAAGAGCGGCGACAAGACATTTGGTCTCAAATATCTCGATAAGATTGGGATCATTGCATACGCGCCCTCACATTTCGAATATCTTTCTCGCGAACTCAAGAATTTGAGCTTCGTAAAAAACGACGTACCTGGACCAAATATCTAACAGAACGACCGATGCTAAATTGGATAGTTTCAACCTTTCAGCAGCTTGCTCCGTCGTCGAGTGTTGAATTCGTTTTGTTCAATCAGGCGCGATACCGCGCCTTGCGGCCAACTTGGCCCGTTGTCCTCTCACTCATCCTACTTGCTGCAGCTTCAATCATCCCTGACCAGGGCCGCGCTATTGTAAAGCTGGCAGGACGGACCCCGGTTACGAGTCTTAATGGATTCGCGCCCGTCATCCTTCTCGTGATTCACAGCTGTATAATGATGTACACGGCATTCATGCTGGCAGCGGTAACTCGCAGGAGTCACCTGGACGCCGCAGAGAACAGTGCCAGCACTGACAATGAACCAGTCGATCCAAGCATCAAACTGCGAGAAGGATTCGCTTATATCTGCGGCGTTTTTCTACCGCTCACCTATACAGCTATGAGCCTGTTTTTCCTGCCAGATAATTTCGATCCAGAATTCGAAGGCATTGCTTTAGTCTCAGGGATATTGGCTGGCGTTGTATTCGCTGCTTTCGCAGACAAACTGTATCTTGTCGCAGCGAGACGATATGCAAACTCAGTCAACCGACAAAACACAATAGCGATCAGCGGTTTTCGATATGTGCCGTGGTATATTTTAAGGGCAGTTTGCCACCCCAGCTACCGCCGCATTCAAATCGCAATTGCGAGTGCTTCTGTTGCGCTTATAATCCTTGTCACTTTACTCGTTTTTTCGAGCGAAAATCACAGCATCAATTACCTTTCCGGCGTGTTTAAATTCTTCGCCGCGTTTGTTGTTGTCCATTTTGTGTTTCGCTCTCAATATTCGAAGATCATCAGGCTGCACCAAGGACAGACAGCTCGGTACATAATCATCAACCACAATTTTGATCTGTGGTTTCAGCGAGTGCGCCGCATACTTGTAATTTCGATTATAATAGCTTTGTGGGTCCCGTCCTTTGTAAGCGTTCTGGGGTCTTTGGGTGTTATGCTTCTTGGCACTCTTTGGATTACGCTCGTTCTTTCTGGCATCACCGAGAGAGCGGCAAGGATCAACAGGGAAACCAGAGGTCAAACAGTCCAGCGGACGCAGCGTCTGACGACCAAGATCGTCATATTCAGCACCTTGATTGCCCTGCTATTTCTTGATGGTACCTTGTGGGTACTGGAGAGCTTTTCTCACAGTAGCAACTGGAGCGACAAGTTTTTTAGCGCTCTACCCCCGCTAATTCTTGCAAGCCTTCTGATATACGCATTTTATAGGCGAAAGGACATTTGGAAAGAAAAACGGGGTGGCTTGCGGGCAGCAATTGCTCAGCTTCCAACCGCGACGTTTCTGAGTCCGCTTCTCTTTCTGGGGTATGGCGAAGCGCACCACGTCCATCGGATTGAAATTGACGCATCGCTTGCAACCGCCGTTCCCGCAAACGCTGCAGACAATGATGGCTTGGCAAATAATCCCGCCCAAACGGCGGCGTCTGCATCGCGGGTCCTGTCGCTAGATGAACATGCGGAGAATTGGGTTGCGGCGCGTCATGCCAGCGCGAGTGAAAGTGGTTCCCCAATTCCCGCGATCATCATTCTAGCCGAAGGTGGCGGTATTCGCGCGGGGGCCCATGCCGGCTACTTTCTTTCGCATCTCGATACCGCGCTGATAAATCACTGCAACGCTGTCGCGGCTTCTCGGCAGGCTGATACAGTTGAGGCCTCCAATTCGGAGACAGACACAGAACCAATGTCGGCGCTGTGTACAAATGAAAATTCAAGACTTCTTGATCATGTCTACTCGATAAACGGCGTCTCTGGCGGATCAGTCGGGAGTGCGGTCTATCTCGCCGCTGTCCGCGAGGAACGCAAGCACGGCCTGACTCCAGGCGACAGGCACACGATCATCGATGAGACGCTCCGCGAAGATTACATGTCTCCGCTATTTGCAGGTATGTTTGGTGCCGATATCCTTACGGGAGCGCTGCCCATTCAGATTCCGGACAGGTTTGCGGGCCTCAATAATCGAAGGTCAACCGATCCAGCTCAAATTGGACAAGTGGATCATCGCGGCATTTTTGACCGGGCAGATTTTTTTGAGTGTATGCTGACGAACACTTTTCACGACCAGCTCGTCCTCGCTGCAGCACGCGAAAATGAACGTCGCGAAATGCTGCAACTAGATCAGTCCGGTATCGAAGCCGAAGGTCTTATCCCACCACTGAATGCCTCTGGAACGGAACCCAATCCATGCAGTTTCATTGCCGGACGCCTAGAGGTGGAAAAGACTTTTGATCTGCCCCTGGAACATATTGCCTATGAAGCGGGTCGCAGGGACTCGGAGGCTGCCAACTCTCCTGATCCAGGACCAATGGTCTTCTTCTCAACCTTCTACGAAAACGGGGGCTTCCAGATGGCGACAGCCAATGTCGACATCCTGCCCGAAGAAAGAGGGTCTGCAGACACCCCGCTATCTGACCCCGCTTTCTGTGGCTCTGTTCCGATCGTGCAACAGCTATTTTACGATTATACTGCACCGGATCAGGACGCGACTGTCGCTAATGGCTGCAGAGCCAGAGAACAGACGCTGCCCTTATCGGCAGCAGCGCACTTGTCCGCGCGGTTTCCCGGGTCGAACCCAACAGGCGTCATTGAAACGAGAGACTCAACCGGTCAGTGGCGGCGGCACTTCTTTTTAGATGGGGGTTATCTCGATAACTCGGGCACGCTCTCCGCGATCCAATCCCTGGAAGCGCTACGATCCGCTGCCAAAGACAGGGGAGCCAACCTGAATGTCGTCGTGCTTCATCTGCACAGCCTCGCGATCGCAGCAACGACTGAGGACGACAGTGCTCAACGGCCAAAGAAGCAGGATGAGTTTTCCAAAGTCCCATCTGCCGTCCTGAAAGCGCGTGGTGCTGCAAGCCGAGCGCCTGTGCGTATGCTGTGCAATGCTCTGACGGGTTATGCTGACGATGACAGCGATCATTGCGATGAAATCTTCGAACGCCGAACGCCCGATGATATGCACCCTGAAATGTTCTCAGATCATTTTGAACATAATAGAAGTCTTGGATTGCCTGTGTTGTTCGAGCTACTGGATCGTGTCGAGTTGCAATCCGCGGAAACCGAAAACGGTGCGGTTTCAGCAGCATCTTGGATACCCGTTCCATTAGAAGTAGCTCAAAATGACAGTCAAACGAATGCGACGACCGCTCTCTTGGGTTGGTCGCTACTATCGGAAACATCAAATTCAATAGATTGCTTGATGCACGGTACAGCCAATCTTGTGAAAGAACAGATTAGTGAAGCAATCGATGCTCGTGTTGCTTCGCTACCCGAATATGAAACGAAAAATCCGAGCACCGTAAGCAGCGAAGAACTAAATCACTACGAATACGAGCTTTTACATCCTTCATCTGCAATCCAACCTCTATCTCCTCACTGCGATAATTTTCAGTAACACAACGAGTCTCGTTGACGTGGACTGACTAAATACATGAACGAGAAGAATTCTACGGTCCTACGCGATCATATTCACTCAATCGGAAAGTCAAAATATTGATCGGGAAAGGGTTCAGGCCGGAAGGTGAAGTGCCACCATTCGAGCGGGTAGTTTGCGAACCCCTCTGACGCCATAACGTCAACCAGCATTGTCCGGTTTTCAGCAACTTGTCCGGAAACCCTTGGATCAGACGTATTGCTGAGCGTATCAAAGCAGTCGAAAGCAGTGCCGAAATCCAGATAACTCTTCGAAGCGTTACTTCCCGTTACTTCCGTGCACGGCACGTATTGCTCGTTGCCGCCTGCATCCGATTGCGTCAATCGCACTACAGCTAAATCGACGGTTGCACCACGACTATGACCCGACTGTCTTGCGATGTATCCGTCGGAGAACAGGGTATCTTTTTGGAGATTAGGGTAGAAGGCGTTTTTCGTGGACTGGTCATCATTAAGGCTCCAGGAGACAAAAATCATCCACGGCCCGCTGGGGCCGATAACAATCAAAGACAACCAGACCCAACCCATTCGATTCCAGTTTCATTTGAACACGGACTAATGCCTCCGCAGCCGCAGTCGCGAGAATGCATTCGCCAGTCAGGTATCCATCCACGGGACGCCCGACGAAATTGTCTCCGCCAGCGTAGCGAATGTCCTGAATGATATCCTCTGTGAGACTGCTGAGCTTCACAAATCCTTCGGGAATGGTAGTTTCACCGGCGGTCGGCGTTTCACATCCATTGAGAGCTGATACAAAAAGACCGATCACAAGGGGCCGCAGCAAACTGATTTGAGCCATCATTCGACACCACCTGTTCTTTTGGATTTTTATAGGTTTCCATTGCGGTCGCAATAGACAAAGAAGCTTGTTCTCCTTTGTTTGCTGGAGTTAAGCTTCCGCCTTAAGGCATCACGGCATTCTGTTGCTCTGGGATAGAACACTACTCACGTATTCATGAATCGGTCACACTCGAATCCTCAACCCGTCGCGTCTCGACAAGCGACAAAGACATCTGCTCCGATGCGGGTTGTCTGGCTAATCTTAGGCTTGTTGGCGCTCGGGCTCGGTGCACTAGGTGCCGTTCTTCCCCTTCTACCAACGACGCCTTTCGTACTTCTGGCAGCATTTGCCTTTGCACGGTCATCAGATCGGCTCCATTCCTGGCTTCTTCGCCACAGAGTTTTTGGACCTCTCATCAAGAACTGGAATGAGACAGGCTCGATCAGCCCGCGCGCCAAACTTGTCTCAGTTATTTCGATTGTCGCCGTTTTCGGCTTGTCTCTCGCCCTCGGCGTTGGAATCCGTATCCTCATTGTCCAGGCAATCGTGTTGTCTCTGTCAGCGCTTTTTGTTCTTACGAGACCGATGCCACCCGCTAACTGATTTCGCTAGAATCCAGATGCTTCATTCACCTCGTTGGAATCGGCAGGCAAACTGAAGATCATGCCGTCCTGACCTATCGTGACAGGTTTCCGATAGATTGACTTCACATCACCAAGGAATACGGGCTCAAGCAACGATGCCGGCAGCGCTGGAACAAAATGATAGAAAACCAATCGATCTGCATTGGCATCCTCGGCTGCGCGGGCAGCGTCTTCCGGCGTGGCATGATAATCGGGAATGTCGGCGAATATCTTTGCACCAACCGTTGCCCCATTTGCGGCAAGCGTTTCACCTATTTTTCCAACCATTTCAGGATCAAGCGCTTCGTGAAACATGATATCCACGCCATCGGATCCAGCTACAAAGCTGTCGCTATAAATTGTATCGCCACTGATGGATACTGATCGGTCCTTGTAATCAATGCGATATCCGAGGGCCGGATGAACAGGCGCATGGGCAACAACGATGGCCGATATTGTCAGATCTCCATCTTCAAGAACGACAACGGAACCCGTGCCACTTTCAGGCAGCGAAATTTCATTGGCTCGACCGCCCTGCCCGAGAGGGTTTGCGATCTCGACCCCGTGGTGTGCCGTTCGGAAACCGCCATCGGTTCTGTAGGCGAGATTGAATCCGGTGACGACGTCATCGGTGCCTGCCGGGCCGTAGACGGGTAAGGGCGCATTCCGGCTACCGGCGATCCAGGCGTTCAGCAGAAGCTCTCCCAGACTGTCCAAATGATCCGAATGTAGATGTGTGAGAAAGATTGCTTCCAGCCTGGCGGTTGGAAATCCCATCAACCCCATATTTCTGACACTGCCCGACCCGACATCAAAGACGTAGGCTTTCTGCCCCGCCTGCACGCCAATGCATGGCCCAGCACGGGTTG
>JBCCIW010000066.1:0-13438 GCA_039028055.1 Pseudomonadota bacterium
CGGCAGTGTGTGGTTTTAGGTGACGAGTCGAGAAATAGTGTAATATCCGACATTGCAAGTTATTTGGAGACCCTGGCATGTCCTATGACGCACCTGTGAAGGATCTTGCCTTCAGTTTGGACAGTATAGCAGGAATTGGCCGGCTGAATGGGCTTCCCGGCTTGGAAGCGTATGACCCTGATTTGACCATGCCAATTCTGGAAGAGGCCGGAAAGCTCGCCAGGGACGAGCTTGCGCCGCTTAATCAGGAAGGTGACAAGGTCGGTGCTACGCTTACTTCGGAAGGGGTAATAGCGGCACCTGGATTTGCGGACGCTTATGCGGCTTTTCGCGATGGCGGCTGGATGGGGCTTGCATTCCCGGAAGAGTGGGGCGGTCAGGCGCTGCCGAAAGCGCTGGCACTCGCTGTTATGGAAATGGTGCACGGTGCAAATATGGCATTCGGCCTTTGCCCGCTTCTCACTTTTGGATCAATCGAAGCGCTTCTGGCCCACGGAACACACGAGCAAAAGCAAATCTATCTTCCCAATCTGATTGCCGGGAATTGGACTGGCACGATGAACCTCACAGAGCCTCAGGCCGGATCAGATGTCGGTGCGCTGAAGACAAGGGCCGTTCCCAATGGCGATGGTTCCTACGCGATCACCGGCCAGAAGATCTATATCACCTGGGGTGATCACGATATTGCCGAAAACATTGTTCATCTGGTGCTCGCTCGGTTGCCGGATGCGCCGGAGGGATCCAGGGGCGTGTCCCTTTTTGTGGCTCCAAAGTTCCTGGTGAATGGTGATGGCACGCTCGGTGAACGTAATTCTCTTAAATGCATCGGACTTGAAAAGAAGCTGGGCATCCATGCGTCTCCCACATGCGTGATGGAATACGAGGGCGCGAGAGGCTGGCTGATCGGTGAGCCTAATAAAGGGCTTGCGTGTATGTTTACGATGATGAATTCAGCTCGGCTGAATGTAGGCTTGGAGGGCGTCGCCGTCGGTGAAGCTGCCTACCAGACTGCGCACGCTTATGCACAGGAACGTAAACAGGGGAAAGTTCAAGGCGTAGACGGTCCGGCACCTATTCTCCATCACGCGGACGTTCGCCGGACACTCACCACCATGCGCGCACGGGTGTCTGCGGCTCGAGCGATATGTTTTGCCTGCGGTGTGGCTGCTGATCTGGCCGAACATGGAGAAACTGAAGAGATGCGCGCCGAAGCAAAACTTCGCGAAGATCTGCTAACCCCGATCGCAAAGGCATGGTCGACCGACATGGGGGTAGAGGTGGCTAGCATGGGTGTGCAGGTCCATGGCGGCATGGGCTTCATGGATGAAACCCTGGCGGCGCAACTCTATAAAGACGCCCGCATCGCGCCGATTTACGAGGGTACAAATGGCATTCAGGCGATCGATCTGGTTGGCCGTAAGCTCGCACTTGGCGACGGCGTTGCAATGGGAAGTATGATCGAGGAGGTCGATGTTACAGCGCGCAATGCGCGCGCTACGAACGACCCGCAATTCGTCCAGATCGCTGAAAGACTGGAAACGGCATCTGCTGCTTTGAAAGAAGCCACGGCGTGGATTCGGGAGAAGATGAAAACCGACCGCGATACCGCGCTTGGCGGAGCCACAGCCTATCTGTCTTTGGCTGGTGACGTCATCGGGGGCCATTTTCTGACCCGAGGCGCTATTGAAGCGCGAAGCGCCGATCCGGCACGACGAGGCCAGCAACTCGCGCTGGCAGGCTTTTTCGCTGAAACAGCGCTTGCCGAAGCTCCTGGAAGAGTTGCCGGTGTGATCCGAGGCGGTGAAGTGGTTGAGGAGTTCAGCGACGCGCTTTTTGACCTTGCGGTGTCCTAGACAGGCTCATCCGGTGGGGTGTTCATCCATCGGAACAGGGGTTTTATCGGAATAATCCAACAAAAGCCCGCTATCACATAGAATATGAGTTGCAGAAATCCGTTCGCGTTTGTGAACTGGCTACCAATTCGTGCCACGATCACGATGTAGACGAACATGAAAGTGAGAAGTCCAAGGCTGGCGATGATTTTGCGCATTGAATTTACTCGCTTTCCAGAGGGCCTGCGTCACCGTGAGTACTTGAGAGACAGCGGTTTTCAGTCAAATAGGGCACATGGCACTGCAAGTGAACAATGATATTGCAAGGCGATGGATCAGAACTTGGCTTCTGATCGTCGGGGCCATGGTTTATGCGATGATCCTCATCGGCGGCGCTACGCGGCTTACGGATTCTGGTCTTTCAATCACTGAATGGGATCCGATCAAGGGCGCACTTCCTCCCTTGTCAGCCGCGTCCTGGGCAGAACTGTTCGATAAGTACAAGGAAACAGCCGAGTATCAGCTTCAAAACAGCGGCATGTCCCTCGGTGAATTCAAGTACATTTTCTGGTGGGAATGGGGCCATCGACTATTCGGGCGGCTGATTGGGCTTGTTGCTGTTGGCGGGTATGCGTTTTTTGCTCTGAGAGGCTGGCTCAACAAGCCGCTTTCACGCCGACTGATCCTGTTGATTGCTCTCGGCGGATTTCAGGGATTCATCGGCTGGTGGATGGTCGCCAGTGGCATTGGCGAAACCACCCGCATTGATGTTGCCCCTTATAGATTGATGACGCATTTTTGCGTCGCCTTGCTCATAATCGCTCTGACCGCATGGACGTGGTTTGATCTTGGGCCCGAGCGGATCCCCGAAGTTATCGGGCAGGGTCCGCAAATCGCTCGCTGGGCATCCATTGCTATTCTGGGCCTGGTCGCTCTTCAATTGGCGAGTGGCGCGTTGGTTGCTGGCCTCGATGCCGGTCGCAGCTATAACGATTGGCCGCTGATGTCGGGCGAGGTGTTTCCCTCCAACTACCTTCAGCATGACCTTGGGGCGCGTAGTTTATTCGAAGGGCAGGCAGCGACGCAGTTCAACCATCGCTTTTTAGCCTATCTTCTTTGGGGACTGTCGCTGTTTGCATGGTTCAAGGTTCGAACCGGACCATGGGAGGCGAGTTTCGGGTTGGTCGCTGGATTGATAAGTCTGCAAGCGGTCTGGGGCATCCTTACACTTTTGAACACCGCACCTCTCAACCTCGCTCTTGTCCATCAGGGGTTGGGCGTCATCATTCTGCTCGCGTCTGTTCGGCTGGTGTGGCAAGTCCGCTATGGCTGCACCAATGAAGCGTCGTCTGAGAGCGCGGCTAGCGCCGTGGCAGCAGAGTAGGTCACTCGGACGCCAAATCCTTCCAAAAGGTTGATCTTACGATCAAAATCCACGGAGTGATTGAAAATCGTTTTAACCAATCTTTGCTACTCGTTCTTCAGCAGTGATTAGTGGAGGGGACGAGATGTTCCGTAAGTCGATTGTCGCAAGCGCAGCCTGTTTCGCGCTCGTTGGGTGTGGCACTTTCAGCTTCAGAGAAAAAGAAGAGCCAGTTGAATTCGCACCTATTCAGGCGGGCACAACGACTGTTCAGGACATCTACGCTCAGTTCGGCCAGCCCCACAGTGTGGGTAAAGACCGGAACGGCAATGGCACCGTCTGGCGCTACTACGATGTCAACCAGCGTATCAACGGCATAAATATCAGAGCGGACCATTCCGTAATTGGTCGTGTCGCCCCAATTGAGATCGTAAATGTCGATATGACGGCGTATTTCTTCCACGCTGATGACACCCTCTGGGAAATCTACAATCAGTCCGCTCCGAATAGCAGGCTGATGACGGAGGCAAGTCAGGATATTCAGAGCCGCAATGGCGAGGTGCAGGAGGTTCGCACAGAAATGTCCCGTCTGGAGGTGCCTTTTGACGAAGAAGTTGCAGACGAGTTCGCCTGGATCGAAGACGTCTTCACACAGAAAAAATAGGCCAAGCCGTTTCCTAGGGCTTCGCCTATATTTCATTGAAAGCCGACCCGCAGTGAAAGGCTGGGTCGGCTTTCTTGCGTTTTCGTATGGGTATTAGCTTGCAGTGCCTTCATCCTGGTATGGAGAATCTGCATACTGGAGCCCATGGCGAATCAGACACCCTTTATCCACCTCGCTGTCCGGTCCAGTTATTCACTTCTGGACAGCATGATCACTACCAAGGCACTCGCAAAGTGGGCGGCTGATCATGAAATGCCCGCCTTTGCTGTATCCGATCGAAACAATCTTTTCGGAGCTCTGGAGCGATCCGAGGCTCTAGCTGAGGTCGGTGTTCAGCCGATCATGGCATGCCTTTTTGATCTGGTAGAAGACGCCCATCGGGGTGAAACGTCGGCCGTTCGGCTGTATGCTCAGGATGAGACGGGATACCGTCGCTTGATGGAGCTGGCATCAGCTGCCTTTCTGGAATCTTCAGACGGCATTCCAAAGCTTGGGAAACACCATCTTTTTGAGCGAACTGAAGGACTTATTCTTCTGACGGGTGGCGCGGAAGGCCAGATCGCTCGGCTCTGTGCGAAGGGTAAGACGGACGCAGCCCGGGAGCAGCTCTTGTCGCTGTCTAAGGCGTACCCCGATCGATTGTACATTGAGCTTACGCGCCATGGGACAGAAGCGGAGCGGGCAAGTGAAGCCGGTCTGTTAGATCTTGCCTATGGAAATGCGTTGCCCATCGTTGCGACCCATGATGCGCGCTTCCTCGAGATGGAGCAGGCTCGCGCCCACGACGCGCTAATGTGTATTTCCAACGGAGAATATCTTGGCCAGGAAGATCGCCAACGAGTCGCGCCATCGCAATACCTGAAGACGGCCGATGAGATGCGCGAGCTTTTCTCGGATCTACCCGAAGCTATTGATACGACATGTGAAATCGCCAGGCGATGTGCAGTAAAATCCGAAATGCGATCTCCTATCCTTCCGAATTTCTCGGGCGATGAGGGACGCGATGAAATTGAAGAGCTTCGCGCACAGGCTAAGGCTGGTCTGAAAGATCGCCTTGAAGCAGCGGATCAACTCTATGCCAAGCGAGAGGTCTATTCCGAGCGGCTGGAATACGAGCTTGGCATAATTGAGCGAATGGGATTTCCCGGATACTTTCTAATCGTTTCCGACTTTATAAAGTGGGCCAAGGATCAGGATATTCCGGTGGGTCCCGGCCGTGGTTCTGGTGCGGGATCGCTTGTGGCGTGGTCGCTTCTCATTACCGACCTTGATCCACTCAGATTCGATCTACTGTTCGAGCGCTTTCTGAACCCGGAACGGGTCTCTATGCCCGATTTCGATATCGATTTCTGTCAGGAGCGCAGGGGCGAAGTGATCCGCTATGTCCGTGACAAATACGGCGCAGACTCGGTGGCGATGATTATCACTTTCGGAACGCTTCAAGCCAAGGCTGTCGTGCGCGATGTCGGCCGCGTTATGCAGATGGGGTATGGTAAAGTCGACGGGCTCGCAAAGTTGATTCCGTTCAATCCGGCCAACCCACCGAAACTTGCGGACGCGATTGCCGACGAGCCAAAATTTCAAGAGGAAAAAGAGAAGGATCCGAGGGTCGGCGAGCTTTTGGACACCGCCTTGGAGCTTGAGGGCCTTTACCGAAATGCCGGGACTCATGCGGCGGGTGTTGTTATTGCTGACCGTCCGCTCACTGAACTAGTGCCACTTTTCTATGATCCGCGGTCGGATCTTCCTGCAAGCCAGTTCAATATGAAGTGGGCGGAGAATGCCGGTCTTGTGAAGTTTGATTTTCTTGGGTTGAAAACGCTCACAGTGATCGACAGGGCGCTTGCCTTTATTCGTCGCGATGGCCGTGATGTCGGTCCTGAATGGAACAGTCTTGATGATGCAGCGACGTACGAATTGATGGCAACGGGTGAAACGCTCGGGGTGTTTCAGCTGGAAGGCCAGGGCATGCGAGATACGCTTCGCCGCGTGAAACCCGGTAATATTGAAGATATTATCGCGATTATCTCGCTCTACCGTCCAGGACCAATGGACAACATCCCCGTTTTCTCGGAGGGCAAGGAAGATCCATCGAAGATCCGTTATCAGCATCCTGATCTGAAACCGATTCTTGAGGCGACTTATGGTGTTCCTGTCTATCAGGAGCAGGTGATGCGGATGGCGCAGGAGCTTGCCGGTTACTCTCTCGGGGAGGCTGATCTTCTTCGTCGTGCTATGGGTAAGAAAAAGAAAGAAGAGATGGATATGCAGCGCGCCCGCTTTGTCGATGGGTGCGCGTCTCGTGAGAATAGTATCGATGCCCCCTTGGCGAATGAAATCTTCGACACCATGGCGAAGTTTGCAGGCTACGGTTTCAACAAATCGCACGCGGCAGCATATGCTCTGATTGGCTATCAGACTGGATATCTGAAGCGTCACTTCCCCGTCGAATTTCTAGCCGCCTCTATGAGTCTTGATCTGCACAATACGGACAAGCTCGCTGCATTTTTCATGGAGGCAAAGCGTCTCGGCCTGCCGGTTATCGCGCCGGATGTGAATGCTTCAACAGCCGACTTTGACGTGCGTGACGGCAGCATTGTCTATGCGCTCGGTGCGCTTAAAGGGGTTGGCCTGGAAGCGATGAAGCATCTTGTCGCCGAACGCGATCAGTCTGGTCCGTATAAGGATCTCCACGATATTGCCGAACGAGTTGATCCAAAACACTTGAACAAGAAGGCTTTTGAACAACTGGCGAAGGCGGGCGCTTTCGCGTCGCTGGAGCCAAACCGTGCGCAGGCCCTTGCCGCAGCGCCGATGCTTGCAGCGATGGCAACCAGCGCGGCTGAGGATCGGGCAGGTGGTCAAGGCGGTCTCTTTGGAGATGCGGAGCCTGCAATTCGAACGGCATTACCAACGCGACCCGCTTGGAACCAGCAGGATCAATTGGATGAAGAATTCAATGCCGTTGGGTTCTACCTTTCCGGCCACCCCCTCGACGACGTTCTTCAAACTGTGGATCGATCGCGGCTGACCCTTGTTTCGGAAATTGGCGATGTGGCGGAGGACAGGAAAGTCCTCGAGATGGTCGGAGTCGTCCGTGCGCGCGTGGAAAAGCCTGCGAGGAATGGTGGAAAGTTTGCTTTCCTCAAAATCTCGGACCCCTCAGGCGAGGTCGAGATGATGGTCATGCCGGAAATGCTTGGTGATGTGCGCGATCGCCTTGAACCTGGGTCGTCCGTTTCCATCAGTGTCGAAGTCCGCAAACGCGATGAGGAGATCCGGCTCAGCCTGTCACGGGTCATTCCTCTCGAAGATGCGCGGCTAAAAACGCAAGGGAAGACGTTGCGTGTACGTCTCGGACATGGTGCTGAGCCAGCGGCACTTGCGGGTATCATGAAAGCGATGGAAAGCGCGCCGGGTGTCGAACGTGGTAGCGTGGTGATCGACGTGCCGCTAGGCGACGGCCGTATCGCGGAGCTTACGTTGCCGTCGACCTATCCCGTCGGGATCAAAGCTGTCCGCGCAATCAAAAGTGCTGCCGGGGTTGAAACCGTTCAGGCCGCTTAGCTTAGGCGTCAGCTATGATTGATGGTTGTCCGTTGGCAGCTAGCAACAAGTCGATGCTGTCTTCCCACACCTTTTCGCTCAATCCTTTCTGACGTGCGAGTTCTGAAGGCGGAGCAGATATAGCTCTTCCCGAGCGCATAACGACGTAACCGCCATTATCATTGGGCCTAAGATCTCCCTGCAAAACACGAGCGTACTCAGGTGCCGTCGTTGCAACTGATCCGGTTCGATCATTCTTCATGGTGTACGGAATGATCCGCTTGATAATCGACGCAAGCAGCTTCGGGTACTCTCTCGCGAGGTTGGTATCTGGAAGGTAGCCAGGATCAAAACTCGCAGAGCGAAGACGAGGATATCGAGCGGCGATTTCCTTTGCCTGTAGAATGCAAAGCAGCTTTGATGTGGAATAGGCGCGTCCCAGGCGCACCGGGGTCAGTCGATCCGGGTCGGGGTCTTTTTCAGGATAGGCCAGCCAGTCGATGTTTGCATGCTTCGGAGCGGGAACAGGCGTTTTCTCCTCCGGGTCGTGTGTTCCGCTGCCGGTGGTTACTATGAGCGCGTTCGGTGCGAGTTGATCTTTGAGCAGATCAAACATCAGAAAATGCGACAGATAATTGGTCTGGAACGTCGTTTCGAACCCGTCGGCTGTCTTGGCCAGGGTCCGGGTCTGCATTCCCGCATTCATGGCAAGTAGATGTATCTCGGTATCGCCAAGCGCCGCGCAGAAATCGCAAACGCTTTCCAGCGATGACAGATCCAATGGTATTGCTCGAACTCGGCTCCCAAACTCCTGCTCAACTCGATCCACATCTCGAGCGCCGACAATCAGAGCATGGTCTGTTGCGCTCCCTATCTGTTTAAGAGCAGCAGCTCCGAATCCCGAAGTCGCACCTGTAAAGACGAATGTATCAGCCATAACCAGCTCCCTGATCCCTTAATATGGGTTGCAGGTTCTGGACGGCCAACGCGTCGTTTGGAATTCGATTAGAACCCGTAGACGATAGAGAGTCTCGTCGCCGTATCTGTGTTCACGAAACCGTCTGGTGGATTGGTATCGTTGCGGACCTCGAAGGATATCCGCGCCGTTATCGCATCGGTCAAACCAGCATTGAGCGCCGTGGTGTTGATGGTTTGTGTTGAAAGGTCTGTCCAGACGACGCTTGTATCGTTGGTTAGCCCAACATTCTCATTGAAATCATAGGCGAATTGGGATGATCCGCGCAGCGCGAAGTTATTTTCAACGCCTCCTTCAAGGACCACAGGAGGGGGACCTAGATCCAGCGTGTCAGCGACCTCATCTCGCCGGAAACCCGGAGCGGCTTCAATCGTCCAGCGAAGTTTCTCGCCTTTGAAGATATGGTAACCGGCACCGACACCGACAAAGAGCCGCGTGTCGAAACCGGAGAAATTATCCTGTTCGTAGGTCACGCGGGAAAAGGCGTATATGCGTTCTCCAATGTTGCGATCGACTTGGCCCGCGACGAACCAGCGATTTCTCGTTTCTTCACCGTCGACTTCGCCGTAATCGTAGCCAGCTTCAGCAGCGAATGTCCATTTTTCCGTTTCTTTTTGACCTTTCAGGCCAACACCAAGATCGACGGTATCCGTATTGCCGGTCGTGACACCGGCGCTCAGTGAGCCTTCTCCTGTCCAGCCGGAGTTTGCCTCTTCTTCATCCTGCGCGAGAGCAGGGGCAGCGATCACCATGGCTGCTGCGGCAGCGATGTATAATTTCATGATTTCCCTCAATTTCCATTCCCGTGGATGTGACGTGCGGTCTCCTAGCTGAATGGAAAGTGAAAGGCAGTGGGTTTTTGCAGTTCCTACGGGATTTTTAGATCGACGGTAGCGCTCCGAATCTGAGCCAATTTGGACGCCATGCCCTCTGCCATCCGGATCAGACGAAATTCTCCGCTGGTCCTCTCCGGCGCTTCAAATCTCCAGACCCCACGAACTTCCTTGAAATCGGGATCAACTTCACCCTCGTAGAAAACTGGCGTCTGAACGACACCAGAGGAGGCTTCATAGGTCTTTTGAAAGGCGACATCTAGACCCGCGCGAGCACCTTCAATAATGGCCATCAAATCATCCGGCCCTTCGGGCGCAAATGTGTTTGGTTCCATCGTAGTCCCGCCGATGACGCTGTTCTGATCATCGAGCCATGCCGTGAATTTCACCGTCATGTCGATGTCATTGTAATTGTACATGCCCGACCATATGCCGTTCATGTCGCTCGATTTAGCCATAACAAACTGTTCCCTTTCAGTTTATCGTCTTGATCTCAGTAGTTAGCCGTCGCATCAAGCGCTGCATGAATATTCTCTTGATCGGTTCAGGGGCTCGCGAACATGCGCTGGCCTGGAAAATGGACCAGTCTACCCTCGTTGACCTTGTGCATTCTGCACCGGGAAATCCTGGCATGGATGAACTCGGGCCTTGTTTTGACGTGGGGGCAGATGACGTCGACGGGTTGGAGAAGCTGGCGCTGCAGATTGAACCGGATCTGATTGTCATAGGCCCTGAGGCGCCGCTTGCACTAGGGCTATCTGATCGGCTTCGCGCGCGGGGGTTCGATGTTTTCGGTCCAAGTCAGGAAGCAGCTCAGCTTGAGAGCTCCAAAGGGTTCTCTAAAGATCGTATGGCGAGATATGGTGTGCCTACCGCGCGCTATGGCCGATTTCAGAACGCCGACGAGGCAAAGGTTTTTCTGGATGGCATGACCGCGCCGTTCGTTTTGAAAGCAGACGGGCTCGCCGCCGGAAAAGGAGTTGTCATTGCCGAAACTCGCGATGCAGCAGACGCCGAAATCGACGAAATGCTATCTGGTAAATTCGGAGAGGCTTCCGCCGAACTCGTCATAGAGGAGTTCATGGAGGGGGAGGAAGCCAGTATCTTCGTGCTCACCGATGGCGAGGGCGCAATCTACCTTCCGGCTGCTCAGGATCATAAGCGTGTGGGTGAGGGTGATACTGGCCTGAACACCGGCGGTATGGGGGCGTACGCGCCCGCACCGATTATCGACTACGCGATGCTCGGGCGTGTGAAAGCCGAGATCGTAGAGCCCATGCTACGTGGAATGGCTGCAGACGGAATGCCTTATCAGGGTGTCCTCTACGTCGGACTGATGATTACAGATGACGGGCCCAAAGTTGTCGAGTTCAATGCTCGGTTTGGGGATCCTGAATGTCAGGTGCTGATGGCCGGTCTCACAGGCGATATCGTTCCTGCTTTGCTCGTCTGTGCCACGGGTGGACTCAAAGGCAATGAAGAGGCATTTGCCGATCTTCTACAGCTTGATCACTTCCAGCCGTCGGCAACCGTTGTGTTGGCAAATCAGGGCTATCCAGGCAGCTACGAAAAAGGCTCGATCATAGGCCGCGTCGATGAGGCTAATGAAATGCCAGATACGGCTGTCTTCCATGCTGGTACAGACAAGAACGATGCGGGCGAGCTGATCGCAACCGGCGGGCGCGTTCTGTCGGTCACATCAGTTGGGCCGAGCCTGGATAAAGCCTTTTTCCAAGCCTATCGCGCGGTGGATACGATAGCATGGCCCGAGGGTTTCTGCAGGCAGGATATTGGTTGGCGAGTGCGCAGCTCCAATGGCTGAACGCGACCTCGACAAGCTTCTCACCACCCTGAATGTGATGCCTCACGAAGGCGTCTGGGCATTTCGCACCCAGGCCGCCCATCCGGAAGATCCTGTCATCATGACCTTTCGCGAAAGGGAAGGTTGGACACTAATCGTACCTGCTGAAGATGAAGATTCAGAAGATAATCGCTGGGCTTGGTTGGAACTGACCGTCGTATCGGATCTGAATGCTGTTGGATTTATTGCGCGCATTGCAAATGCACTCGCGGACGCTGGTATTCCCTGCAACGCTGTAGCGGCATTTCACCATGATCATATTTTTGTCCCCGAGCACAAAGCAGACGCTGCTGTTTCCGCTATTCTTGAACTGCGTGACCAGGTGGCTGCCCCAAAGTGAGCATTGCAGGGTGACGCGTGATGACTAAACTAACCCAAAGATCAAAGAGGTGAGGACGGCAATGGCTGATAAGGCAACAGCTCAGGAGCTTTTTAGCGGCACAAAAGACGTGGCCGAATCTCATCGTTTCGATGAGGAGTCGTTATCATCCTGGATGGAAACGAATGTCGAGGGGTTCGAGGGTCCGCTAGAAGTTCGTCAGTTCAAAGGCGGGCAATCGAATCCGACCTACCAGCTGGTTACCCCAAACAAGAAGTACGTCATGCGTCGCAAGCCACCTGGAAAGCTCCTTCCGAGCGCCCACGCGGTCGACAGGGAGTTCCGGGTGATCTCGGCGCTTCATCCTCTTGGGTTCCCGGTCGCGCGACCCTAGGGCCTCGGCGAGGACGAGAGCGTTGTTGGCACCATGTTCTATGTAATGGATATGGTGGAGGGCCGGATTATCTGGGACGGCACGCTACCGAATATGGAGCCATCAGAGCGCCGTGCCATTTACGAAGCCAAATGCCGGACATTCGCAGCGCTTCACAATGTCGATTGGCGGGCGGTAGGTCTCGAGGGTTTTGGCAAGGAAAGCGATTATATTGCGCGCCAAACCCATCGATGGACGAAGCAGTACCAAATGTCCGAGACGAAAAAAATCGTTGAAATGGACCGGTTGATCGAGTGGCTCCCGGCCAATATTCCGCCTGGGGATAAAACCACAATCGTACACGGAGACTATCGTCTCGATAACATGATCCTTCATCCAACGGAGCCCAGGGTCATCGCGGTTCTCGACTGGGAGCTTTGCACCCTCGGTGACCCGCTGGCGGATTTCTCATACCACCTTATGAATTGGGTAATGCCTTCCAGTGACCCCGGCCGGGGGGCGTTGATTGATATTCCCGACCTGAAGGCCCACGGCATTCCAACGATGGACGAGTATGTTGCTCTTTACTGCGCAGAAACAGGACGCGACAGCTTGCCAGAACTGAACTACTACTTTGCCTATAACGCCTTTCGCCTTGCAGGGATTTGTCAGGGCATTGTCGGTCGCGTCAGGGACGGTACAGCCAACTCTACTGAAGCGGCTAAAATGGAAGAACGCGTCGAGCCTCTGGCCAAATTTGCCTATAGCTGCGCTCAGCAGGCGGGCATGGAAGCCTAGGCGGCGTGGTCAATGCTTGTTCATACGAAACATTCATACAAAGACATGCATTTGTTCTGACGAGCGATCCGACCCGGGTCGAGATTGCTGCAATTGCAGATTTGCTCGCGGAGACCGAATGGATGGCCGGCGTATCAGCCGACGTACTTCGAACCTCTCTTGAGAATACGCACCTCTATGGGTTCTTTGCGCCCGACGGGGCGCTTGCCGGCAGTGTTTCGGTCTTGTCAGACAGAGTGTTTAATGCCCGGCTCAGTAATCTGTTCATTGTCCCTGAGCATCGCGGGCGGGGGCTTGGCCGTTGGATTATGTCCACGCTTCTGTATTCTTCCCAATTCAAGAACGTCCGGACCTGGCAACTCGTCGCCGATGAGGCGCAAAGTCTTTATCGGCGATTCGGGTTTCAGGTATTCGAAGGCGATGGAGAATTCATGCTGCGGAGACGCGATCCATGAGCGCTGACGTGGTTCACGCGCACTGCCTGTCCTTGCCGGGGGCCAGCCATGTTGTTCAGTGGCGTGGTATGCACGTGTTCAAGGTGGGTTCAAAAATGTTTGCTGTGATGGGTCCCGACCGAACGAATGTCACTTTAAAATGCGCACATCACGATATGGCTGAGCTGCTGGTGGAATCCGGCAGGGCCAAGTGGCCGCCTTACCTCAAGATGAAGTCCTGGGTCGCGATAGAGATTGGCGATGTGCCCGAAGATGAATTACAGGACCGTATCAGTGCGTCCTACGCGGTTGTTCGCAAAAGTCTCACAAAAGCGGCTCAGGCAGACTTGCCGCCATACGAAAGGAGCGATGCGTGAAAGGGCTGATTTACCGCGATGCGTTTGATATCGCCTATGACGATATGCCGGAACCAGAGCCG
>JBCCIW010000067.1:0-13271 GCA_039028055.1 Pseudomonadota bacterium
CGCAAATCTGCCACGTGGCGAACGCGGGAGGGGGCGAGGCCACCTTATTCGATGACAGTGGTGCGGCCCGCAGCGCGTGAGCGCGAGGACCCGGTGCCGTCGAATGGGGTTGCCCGAGGGGGAGGGCCGCGCCCTCCCCCTGAAACGGGGCTGTCTGCCCCCTGGCCTACGGGCATTCCCCCGAGGATACTTCTGGCAAGATGAAAATCACTCCGGCTGCATCACTGCGACCAGCTCGTCCACATGAATGGCCTTGATGCCCGCTGCGCGCGGTCCCTCGATATCAGTGCGCGGCGTATTTCCAACAAACAGCACCCTATCCGGTGCAACACACAAACTGTCCAGCACCATCTTGTAGATTTCAGGCTCGGGCTTGATCGCGCCAACCTTGCAGGACAGCACCTCCACATCCGGACGGTCGGGCAATCTGGCTTGCAAGGTCTGCACGTAGTCGCTGGCAAGGTTGGAACAAACGGCCAGGCGCAACCCCTCGGCACGCAGATTTGTCCAGATGTCCGCCATGCCGGGCCGCAGAGCCACAGAGCCGGTCTCGATCATCATCCGCTCCATCACCTCAAGAAGCACGCGAGGATCAACCTCGGCCCCAAGCGCCTCGGGCCAGTGCGTGAACGGCCGATCCTCGCGCATAAGCCGATGTTTCAGCGCGCGGCGCTTTTCCGGCGACAGGGCTTTGAACAGCGGCCGGAAGGCTTGCCGCTTTTCGGTGATCTCGACCAGCGTTCCGAAGGCGTCGAAACAAACTGCCTCGATCCCGTCGAAGACAGGCGGCAGATCAGTGAGAGAGGCCGGGGTCACGGTCGATGTCCCTGTCGATCTCGCGGTCGTTTTCGACCTCCTGCTCCTTCTCCTGCTCGCGTGCGTCCTCGATCTCCAGCTTCTCGCGCGGCTTGTTCAGCACGTCCTTCAGCCGCTCATTCACAGACGGCTTGCGCGCCTCGCGCCCGGCGTCTTCGCCAAGATCGGGATCGCTGTGTCCGTCCAGCTTGTGAACCGACGCCTGGTCGTCACGCCCGGCGTCCTTCTCCATGATCTCCTTCAGGCGCTCCCGCGCGTAGTTGCGGCGTTCCGGCTTCGGCGCGTCGTCCCGGTCCTCTGACCGACCCACGACCCGCGCCAACCGCTCCCGCATATCCTCCGGCCCGCCCCCCGCGCCGCGCTCCTTCGCGGCTGCCGCCCTGAGCGCCGCTAGACCGGCCGAGACACGCCCATGCCCGGCGTCCCGCTCGGCCCCGTAAGCCTCCCGCGCGATGTCCAGGCGTTCGCGCAGCTCGCGGAAAGCAGCACGAGCCTGCCGGGCGGCGTGGACCACAGCCCCGCGCTCGGTGACGGGGACATACTCACGCCCCTGACGCTCGGCCATCGCCTTTGCGCGCCGCTCCATGGAATTGGCAGCAGGCCCCAGCTTCGGCTCTGGGTCGCGGTCCAGCTCCTCGGCCGTCAGCTCGTCGCCCCGCTCCAGCGCCGCCTCGCGCTGCGCCTCTAAGCTGCGGTGATCGACGCGCTCTACCTCCCCTGCCCGCTCCAGGGCACGGTTCTGTAGATCGGCCCAGACCCCGCGCATCTGCTCAATCTCGACACCGCCGGTCTTGGCGGAATCGAGCACGCGCGTCTTGGCGGTGAAGCCATCGGATTCCAGCTTCCGCGTGGAAGTCAGAACATGGGCATGGTGGTTGCGCTGATCGCCTTCCCGGTGCGGGGCATGGATCGCCACATCGACGGCCACTCCGTAGCGGCTGACCAGCTCCTGGGCGAAGTCACGGGTGATCTGCGAGCGGTCCTCGGCGCTGATTTCGGACGGCAGGGCCAGCTCCCATTCGCGGGCGGTGACAGAGTTGCGGCGGGTCTCGCTGGCCTCGACTTCATTCCAGAGGCGGGACCGATCAGTCGCCCAATCGGGCGCGTCCTTCGGGGTCAGGATGAAGGTCTCCTCGATGCCCTGCTTGCGGGTGTAATCGTGGACGCGCCCTTCGCGCTGGCACTCGATGCGCTCCCCGACACGGTAGGCTGCCGCCGCCGTGGCGGAGCGCCCGGCGCTGCGTTTGATCGTCTTCACGGAGAGGTGGTAGCTGGCCATCTGCCCTACCCTTTCCGAGGAAGCGAACGATTATCACGCACGCCGTTGCTGACCCCGGCCCATGCTCCAACATGGGCCACCTGGTCAGCCGTCTTTTCCCCGAAGGCCCGCCCACCAAAAGGCTGGGGCCGGAGGGGAAAAGACAGCCCGTCCGAAGCGAGCCTTTGGCTCTCTGAGGTACGGGCTTGCCTGTGATCAGGAGACTCATCCCCAGCCTCATGGGGGGCGGGATGGGACACTGGATCACAGGCGGTTTGCCACCGGCAAACCCGGCAAGGAAGGGAGCGGCCAAGCTCTCCATTCCGCGCAGCCCGCAAACGAGAGACCCTCGGCAATCCAACCCCGACCACGGGGCACAGGATGCCGTCAGGGTGTCGCATTGCGGGACGCCATCCAACCGCGCAGGTTGGTCGTAGAGGGTTTGGGAGAGGCGATGCCGTCTCCCATTTCGATGCGCGCCGCATCGAACGGGTCTGCCATCGGCTGGGGCTTCGCCCCAAAGAGATCGCACGCAAAGCTCGGAACCGTAGGTGGAGAGTTTGCATAAGTGCGCCCTTGTCCTTTACAGGCCTACGGGTAAGCGCTTAGGTTCGATCTGGCAAGAGATACGTTGCCACCTGCCCTTTTGAAAGATGGATTCCCGATTTGGCCGAGACTGAGCTTGAACGCGCCGAGAAACGCTACGCCCAGGCCAAGGCCCGCCTTCAGGGATTGCGCAACCGGGAAGCCACGCGAAAGCGCAAGCTCGATACCAGGCGCAAAGTGATCCTCGGAGGCGCTCTGCTCGATCTGGCGGAACGGGATAGCGGGGCCGCCGCGATGGTGGAACGGCTGGTGCGGAACCTCTCCCGTGATCAGGACCGGAAGGCCTTCGCGGAGTGGGAAGGTGCGGGGTCGGGAAGTGACGCCGCCTCCCCTGCCCTTTCGTCCGGCCCTGACGCTGACGGTTCCGGGTGATGCGCTCCGTCATGCTCTTCATGGGCGGGCTGGCCCGGTTCTTCTATCGTCTGATCGCGACACCCGTTTTGCTCGGATGGATGATCGGGCGCACAGCATTCGGTGCGATGGTCGGCTTCTTGATCGGGGGTGTCGTTGCGCTCGGGGCCTTTGGTCCGCCGCTTGGTCAGTCTGCCTGGGAATGGGCGATCATTCTGCCGCCCACATTCATTGGCGCTGTCTTCGGATTTCAATACTGGCGCATGGTCTCCGGCGCCGATGACTTCTTCGGGCTGACCGGCGACAGTCACGGCTCGGCCCGCTTCGCCAGCCGGAAGGAGCTGAAGAAACACCAGGGCGGTGACGGCCTGCTGATCGGGCGCAACCCCGGCACCGGTCAGCTCCTGCGCTATGACGGTCCTGCGCATCTGATCACCCTCGCCCCGACGCGGGCGGGGAAAGGCGTCGGCACAGTGATCCCGAACCTGTTGGCTGTGGACCGCTCCGTCCTGGTGATCGACCCCAAGGGCGAAAACGCGCGGATCGCAGGCGAGGCCCGGCGGCGCTTCGGTCCCGTCCACATCCTCGATCCCTTCGGTGTCAGCGACACTGGCATGGTCAGCGGCCACCCTTCGGCTTGCTACAACCCGCTCGACCGACTGACGCCGGACAGCCTTGATCTGGGCGAGGACGCCGCCTCCCTGACTGAGGCGCTAGTGATGGACCCGGCCGGTCAGGTGCAGGAGGCGCACTGGAACGAGGAGGCCAAGGCCATCCTCGGCGGTCTGATCATGTTCTGCGTCTGCCACGAGGACCGCGACCGCCGGTCCCTCGCCACCGTTCGGGAATATCTCACCCTTCCCCCGGATCGGCTGAAGGCGCTGCTGGAGCTGATGCAGGACAGCGATGAGGCAGGCGGGCTGATCGCCCGCGCCGCCAACCGCTTCCTCGGCAAGGCGGATCGGGAAGCGGCTTCGGTCCTGTCGAACGCACAGCGGCACACGCATTTCCTCGACAGCCCGCGTATCGCCCGGTGCCTGGCCCGGTCGGACTTCGCCTTCTCCGATCTGCGCCACCGGATCACCTCCGTCTTCCTGGTCCTGCCGCCCAACCGGATGGACGCCTACAGCCGCTGGCTGCGCCTCCTCGTCTCTCAGGCCCTTCAGGACATCGCACGGGACGCGGAAGCGGCCACACAGGCCCCTGACGCCTCCCCTGCCCGCTCCGGGGCTCCTGTGGCCGCTCAGAGCACCACAGGACGCCTGAGAACGCCCACGCTGTTCCTCCTTGATGAGTTCGCCGCCCTCGGCCGTCTGGAGGCTGTGGAGCGCGCCATGGGGCTGATGGCGGGGTATGGTCTGCAACTCTGGCCGATCCTCCAGGACATGAGCCAGCTCCGCGATCTCTACGGCGACCGGGCCAACACCTTCATCGCCAATGCCGGGGTGCAGCAGGTCTTCGGAGTGAACGATTTCGAGACGGCGAAATGGCTGAGCCAGATGATCGGCCAGGAGACCTCCCGCTTCCAGACGGACAGCTTCAAGCCCGGCGACGGCCCCAGCTTCTCCAACCATCTCACCGGCCGCGATCTGCTCACCCCCGACGAAATCATGCAGATGCCACCCAACGTCCAGCTCCTGCGCGTCCAGGGCCAGCCCTCGGCGCTGGCACAAAAGCTCCGCTACTACGCCGATCCCGAGTTCCGGGGGCTCTTCGTCCCGCAGGATGCCGCCTGAGCCCCGGAAAGGAGCCGCCATGTCTGACGATACCCCTTCCCCTACCCCGCCATTTGATGACGAGCTGCGCGAAACCGTCGAGCTGATGTCAAAGGTCGTGGCGCGCACATCGGATCGCGTCGATGCGCAGACCAAGGTTTTGAAAGACCTGGACGGAACGCTCGCCGAAGTCCGATCCGCCATGTTCCTTGCCGCAGAACAAACCGATCCCAAACGATATGGCGAGCTGGTCGGCGCAACGATTGACGGAAAGATCAACGACAATCTCGTGCGCATGGGCCAGATGTGTGTCGATCTGCTTGAGGCTTCCAATAGGGCGCGCGAGGTTCTGGCGAAAGCTGAAGAGGACAAGTCGATTGCTCTTCGCCAACTCTGGGAACGGGAACAGCGGCTCAATCAGTGGACATCGCGGTGGCCCGTGTTTGGTCTGGGCGCACTCGTCCTGGCTCTGGCGATGACGGTCGCGCTTCCCCGCTTCATGGCCAACTACGGTCTCACCTGCACCGTCCTTGGGGGTGTCTGGACAACCACATCCACCAACACCGATGTCTGCGCCTTCTACCGCGAGTGAGGCGAAGGCGCTCGATCTGCCGCTTTGCCCTCTTCTCAGCATCTCGGCCGCCGCAGGCGGCCAGGAGGCTCTGCCTCCTCTGCCCCGAAGGGGCATTCACCACCGGGATATTTGTGGAACAAAGATGACGTGGTAGGATGTCCCTGCGGTACAGGCGGGGACGCCGATGACCGTGAACGGAGATGTCTCCGAGCGCCCTTCCCCTGCAAAGGTGAGGGGCGTTTTGTGGCGGGACGCCATTGGCCACAGGGCCAGCGGGTTGGCTCAGGCGGCAAAGCTGGGTGTTATATAGGTGTTAGAATCTGTGTTACGCATTTGTCGATTACACTCAGGGCATTGAAAAACCAAAATTTTCTCGACAGCAAGGTAACCGATAACACGAATCTTGGTAACCGAAATCCTGCTATCGGTAACTGATAACACGAATCTTGACGTCGGTAACTAAAACCACGAATGTCGACTCATGGTAACTGATAACACGAATGCGCTTGCTCCGCTCCTGCCCGACCGCCATCCGCAGCATGACCTATTCATTTGCGATGTCGCCGATGCGGTTCTGAAGGATGTCATGCAGCACATGGAACATCCATTCTACTCGCTATCGAAGAAGCCTGAGACCTCGGTGAAGCGTTACGAGAACGGTGACAAGTGGTTGCAAATCACGCCTAGCGTAAAGGGCCTGGCGACGATCTACGACAAGGACATACTGATCTACTGCATCAGCCAGATCATGGCGAAGCTGAAGGATGGCGAACCTGTCTCGCCTCGTGTTCGGATCAATTCCAGAGAGCTACTTATCTTCACGAACCGGGGTACGAGCGGCCGAGAGTACCAGTCCCTACTCGATGCTCTGGACCGCCTGGAAGGTACGCGCATCAGGACGAACATTGTCACCGGGGACGAAGAGCAAGTCGATGGGTTTGGCCTGATCGACGCGTCTTCAATCCGACGCAAACATGGCCTCGATGGCCGTCTGTTGTGGTGTGAGGTGAAGCTGTCGGATTGGGTCTTCAACGCAATCCGCAACGAGGAAGTCCTGACCCTACACCGGGACTACTTCCGTCTCCGAAAGCCGATAGAAAGGCGGGTGTACGAGATTGCTCGCAAGCACTGTGGTCAGCAAAAGACTTGGCGCATTACGCTAGCCAAGCTTCTGCTCAAGACCGGCTCGCAAAGCCCTCAGAAGCGCTTCAGGCAAATGATCCGGCAGCTCGCGGAACATAACCACCTACCGGACTACCATGTGGCGTTCGACGACGAAGCTGACATGGTGATCTTCACAAATCGCGGCACAATGTCCTCTGCCCCGCTCATCGAAGGCAGCATTCCACCCTTGCAGTCCGACACCTACGAAGAAGCTCGGCACGCAGCGCCAGGCTGGGATGTGCGTTTTCTCGAACGCGAGTGGCGAGACTGGTGCGTGGAGCCGCCTCGCAATGCTGACCGCGCGTTCGTTGGGTTTTGCCGGAAGTGGTTCGAAAAGCGCGGCAGACCCTGAGATTCAAAACCGGTAAGAGAAATAAAATCGGTCATAGATTTAATTTAGGTACTAGATTTATTCCCGGTACTAGATATAAATCCGGTAACAACAAAGTGGCAGGATCGAGCAATGCCCGTCATCGTCATGGCCAGCCCAAAAGGTGGGGTCGGAAAATCTACATGCGCAGTCCTTCTTGCGTCAGAGTTCGCTCGCATGGGCGCAGATGTCACCGTACTGGACTGCGATCCGAATAAGTCTCTGACTCGTTGGGCATCGCATGGCGCGCCCGCTGGCGTGACCCTCAAGACAGAAGTTGGTCGATCCGAGATTGTCCCGACCATCCGTAGCGCAGACGGCGATGGTAAGATCGTCATTGTGGACTTAGAGGGCGTTGCATCACAGCTCGTCAGCCGCGCAATTTCGCAAGCGGACCTAGTTATTGTTCCGATGCAGCCGACCGCTTTAGACGCAGAGATCGGCTCCGAGGCGCTGGCACTTGTCCGCGAGGAAGAAGAGGCGCTCGGGCGTTCGATCCGCCATGCTGTAGTTCTGACCAAAACCAGTGCAGCTGTTAAGAGCCGTGTCCAGAAAGAACTGGAAGAACAACTTAGTGGGGCAGGGATCGACGTGATCGAACCATCTTTGGTCGCCCGTGCGGCATTCTCCGAGCTATTCGCCTATGGTGGCGATCTGACAGCGATGATGAATGATCCTGAAATGGTCACAGGCGGAAAAGTGGATAAAGCGCTGATCAACGCCCAGGCATTCATGGAGGCAGTGTATGAGCGGCTCAAATAGGCTTGCAGGACTGAAAGCGCGGCCCAAAGAAACAACCGTTGAAGAGGTCCGGCGCGTGGATGAGGTTGGAGAGGCACGCGGATTCCTCGACAGAACCCCACGCAAAAAGCCTGGTCGAAAACCGAGCCCGCGAACGCATCAGTTACATCCGAAAGTGCTCCCAAGAGTAGGGGAGGCCATTGCGGCCGAGGCGGAGAAGCTCGGGATTACACAGGGGCAACTCGTTGAACATATGTGGGAAGCATACAGTAAATCCACATAGCCGGACCCGACCATGAACGCTCACCTAGAAAAACACGATCCAACAAAGAACATCGCTCGCTATTATCGCATGTCTGTTCTTCCAAACCTATTTGGAGAGTGGACTTTGCGCCGAGAATGGGGACGGGTCGGACAGAGTGGCCAAATGCGCCTGGACTTATTCCGCAGCCAGCTTGAAGCGGAAGATGCACTCAAGTCGCTGACACATGCCAAGGTGAAGCGTGACTATCTGGTGACTTAGGTTCGCGGCGGGCATCTCTATGTCCTCAGGACATAGAGATGCCCGCCGCAGATGTCAAATCAACAGAAACCTACTTAGCCGTTCAGCTCTTGACTACTCTGATTGCCATCTGTATATGTCCTTAGGACATATACAGATGGCAATCGTATGAAGTTCACAGACGGGGTGGAACAAGCGCTCCTGAAGCGTGATCTGCCGATCATCACATACTACGATTTTTTCGTTCTGGGCCACGCTCTGTTTCAGAGCAAAGCATGGGATGGAGAGCCTCTGAAACGTATGCCGCAGGGGTGGGACCAAACCCGTGCAAACAATGCCATCAAACGCATGGAGGAGCGTCGAGCTCTTGTTTCTGACTCAGACTTTCGTTCCGGTGTTTGGCGCGTCACGCAATCCACCCGCGCCGGGTCAGCCGAAGAAGTCGCATGTATTGCCGACCCGTTTGCCTATGTATCGCACTTATCAGCGATGCAGAGGTATAGCCTGACGGAGCGGAGCCCTAAGGCGCTGCATCTAACGACACCGCGCCGCGATCTCTGGAACAAACTTCGAAATGATCGCGTGCGCGATGATCTTCCGGACATCGACACAATTGATAAGCCCTTGCTCCATCGTCCTGGTTTCAGAGACTCCATTCGGCGGCGGCCAGTCGTTGTTCATATCTCGAGCCATCCCTGGACGCCTGCGCAGCTCAGCGGGGAAGAAACCCGGATCACGTCCGTAGGCCAGACCTTTGCCGATATGATTGCAGAGCCAGGATTGTGCGGCGGGATGCGCCATGTTCTCGATGTTTGGGAACGGAACGCGGATCAATGGTTGCCTGAAATCGTGGGGGCCGTAGACCAGTTAAACAGCAAGATTGCCAAGGTACGGGCGGGATATATCCTCTCGGAAGTGCTTGGGCTTGATGATCCCACTATTGCACGCTGGGAGGCATTTGCTCAAAGAGGAGGCTCACGGAAGCTGGACCCAGAGGCAGATTATTTGCCAGAATTTTCAGAACGATGGATGATTTCACTGAATGTCTGATGAAGAAAACAATTCCGATGAAGTGGAATACGACATCGTTGATGTGGATGTGCGTGCTTGGGTGGAGGCTGCGCGTTCAAACCCTGCACAGTATCGCGACAGGCAGGTCACGGAGATCGTTCTCGCGGCGATTGGGCTAGCGCCTAATCTTAACACAAATCTGGTTCTGAAGGGTGGGGCGGTGATGGCATTAGCCTTCAAAAGCAACCGGGTCACGGCTGATGTAGATTTCACCTCGATGGCGGAACCGGCCGGGTTTGCCGATCAGATCGCTAAAGAGCTGAACGCTGTTCTTCCCAGAACCGCAGTCCGCCTTGGATACCTAGACCTTCTCTGCCGGGTCCAGACAGTTAAGAAGATGCCAAGGCCACTGAATTTCGAGGAGTTCGACTTCCCGGCCTTGCTTATCCGGATCGGCTCAGCTGAGCGTGGGACGGGCGAAGAAAAGCGCTTGGAAGCCGGACGGGCTACAAGGGTACTGGATATCGAGATCAGCTTCAGAGATCAGGTGTATGCGTTTCAGGAGCTGAACCTGACGGGACCAGGCGTCGCAGTGCGGGCATTCACACTGCACGAGATCATCGCTGAAAAGCTGCGCGCCCTGTTACAGCAGCCGATCCGCAAAAGAAACCGCCGCCAGGATGTCTATGACATTGCTTACTTGGTCGAAACCAATGAGCTGACCGATGAAGATCGCCGCAACATCCTGGAGACACTGATCGAAAAGTGCCGCACGCGCAGTATAGAGGCCACACCGGCGTCGATGGATGATCCGGAAGTTAGGCGACGAGCTGAGGTTGATTGGAACACGCTTGCGCTGGAACTGGACGATCTGCCGCCGTTTGATGAGCGCTTCGCTATGATGCGCGAGTTGTACATATCCTTGCCGTGGTAAAACGAAGTTTGCGAGCCGTCCGGGAGGGTGCGCATAGCTGATTTTGCGGTGATCTGCCTTGCCCTTGCGTCATGTCGAGTCCGACACTATATATGGGATTCTGCTGGACTCGACACCACAAGGGGATGTGGAATGACCCAAGGATTCAAGGCTCCGCCAAGCGGTATTCGGTTGGACGAAGATGATGCTGCCATCGTCAAAGGAATGCTCCTAAGAGGCGACCGACAACATGACATCGCGGCATGGTTTGGTGTGAATGGCGGCCGGATCGCTGAGATTTCGACCGGCGCAAAATTCGCTGAAGTGGAAGCGGCTCAGCAAGACTTACCGCCGCCTGGACCTTACCTGTCAGGTCGCCAGTCGGCCGAGCTCTTGGCAAAGCTCGGCTACAGCTATGCGGCCGAGTAACTGAAATTGACTGCGCCCGTTGGGGCCGACAGCACATAACGAGGCCCCAATGAGTATTTCAGACGATTTCAAAGCGTTCCTCGACAACATCAAAATCGATAATGCGGCTACAATATCCTTGCGGTACGGGGAGGTGACAGCCGCCTTGAATAAAGAGTTCCGTGACACGGACTCCAAAACGGCGAACAGCCTTCAAGTCGGGTCGTATGGTCGATGGACAGCGATCAAAGGTATCTCGGACTTGGACATGATCTACGTCATGCCTGCGGGGAAATGGGAAACCTACAAGGACGGTCGGCAATATGAACTCCTCCGAGACGCGAAGGCGGCAATCAAGCAGCGATACCCTTCGACCACAGTAAAAGTGGATCGCCTGGTGGTTCGGGTGCTCTATAAAGATTTCCACATCGAAGTGATGCCAGCCTTCAAGCTCGCGGATGGAAGCTACAAGTATCCTGATACTGCCAATGGCGGGTCGTGGAAGATCACAAAGCCCCAAGCCGAACTTGACGAGATGAGGGAAGCCAACGAGCGCAAGAACCGCAATCTGAGGCGTTTGTGCAAAATGGGCCGCGCTTGGAAGAACAAGCATGGCGTCGCCATGGGCGGGCTTTTGATCGACACCCTGGCCTATAACTTTCTCGAGTCGACCGATTATTACGACACGAAGAGCTATTACTACTACGACTACATGTGCCGGGATTTCTTTAAGTTCCTCGCCGATCAGCCCAAGCAGTCCGAGTATGCTGCACCGGGCAGTCGCCAACGTGTTCGGGTAAAGAAGCGTTTTGAGCGAAAGGCAAAGAAGGCCTACGAGTTGTGTCTCAAGGCGATCGACGCGAGCGGGCAGAAGAACGAGCGTCAAAAGTGGCGAGATGTATTCGGGAATGCCTATCCTGCACCGGCGAAGAGTGCGGCAGGAGAAGCCGCTGCTTATGCGCATGTCTTCAAGAACACGGAGGAATTTGTAGAAGACAGGTTCCCTGTCGATATTCGATACCACCTGCGGATCAACTGCGAAGTTACACAGAATGGCTTCCGACCGACGATGCTTCGTGAACTGCTTGAGGGCTTCGGCGTCCTTCTGCCCGAAAAAAGACTTCGGTTCTTCCTGGCTGATGCATCTGACCTACCCGATGATGTCCAACTTTATTGGAAGGTGCTGAACCGGGGAGACGAGGCAGAGCGGCGCGATATGGTCCGGGGTCAGATCGCACGCGACGAGGGGCGACGTGAGCGGCAAGAAACGACAAATTTTCGTGGGGACCACCTTGTAGAATGCTATGCCGTCAGTCGAGGAGTGGTCGTTGCTCGCGACACGATCCGTGTTCCGATCCGCGTGCGGGACGCTCGGGACGAAGATTATGCCGCCTAGCTACGATATCGAGTTCGAAGACCAAATCCGGGAGTGCTACGGGCGAGTTGTTTACACTCACAAGACGCACGAACGGATGGCGGACCGCTGCGCCCGAGAACTCCGCCGCTTCAAGTGGGCTCAGATCATACTATCTGCTCTTACAACCGCAGGTGCCGTGGGTGTCGTTGTCCGAGATGAGTTTTGGATAGAACTCACCACAGCTATCGTGTCGTTTCTGACTCTGCTGGTTGCGGCATATCTCAAGAATTTTGAGCCGGGTGCTACCGCTCAAAAACATCGAGATGCGGCTGCAAAACTCTGGAACGTCCGCGAATGCTATCTATCGTTGCTGACTGATCTTCCGAAGCTCCCACATGAAGAAGCCGTTGAGCGCCGTAATGAGCTACAGGCGATGCTTGCCGCACTCTACGTGGGGGCCCCTCAGACTGACGGGAAGGCCTACGAAGAAGCGCAACATCGGCTCCAAAGTATGGAAGACATGACGTTCTCTGAGGAAGAGATAGACTGCTTCTTGCCGCTTTCTCTGAAGCGGTCTAGCGGGCGACCAAAGCCAACTCCTGAACTATAGTAGCGCTGCGGCTACGCCCTTCTCACTGTCCTCTCACTCACAGTAAACAGCCGTGCGATTTCGGAAACTGCGCGTTGTTCATCATCTCGCATCCGCCGCACTTCGGCTTTCTGAGCTGGCGTAAGGGCAGGGGGCCTGCCGCCGATCCGGCCACGTTTACGAGCGGATTCCAAGCCTTCTCTCGTCCGCTCAGAAATCCGCTCCCGCTCGAACTGCGCGATGGATGCGAAGACATGGAACACGAGACGGCCGGCCGGCGTCGTCGTGTCGATGTCCTCAGCCAGGGACCGGAAGCCGGCACCGCGCTCGCGGATCGCTTCCACGATCTCCAAGAGGTCCTTCAGAGACCGCGCCAGACGGTCATACTTCGTGACGGTCACAACGTCGCCGTCGCGGAGCTGCTCCAGCATCTTGTCCAGCTCCGGCCGCGCGCGCTTCGATCCGCTTATCCTATCCGCGAAAACCTTCTCGGCACCGGCTGCTGAAAGGGCATCCGTCTGGGAATCCAAGCTTTGATCGTCAGTGCTGACGCGGGCATATCCAATGATCATGCTTCACTGTGACAAAAACCTGCCAAAACCGCAAAGGTTTTGCCGGGGGTTTTTGTCCTAGCTAAGCAACTGATCCTGGGCGGGGCAGGGCGCGAAGCCAAAAACGACCGTTTTTGACGTAATGATTTTGTCATGGGGTTATTGGCCCGAAGTGCCGGAAAGCTCTTCGTGTAGATGCGGCGCCCCAGACACTTCAGGCCGCCGCTGTAAGTGGGCTTAAGCCGGATTGAACAGTCGTTGAGTGAACAGTCCGCGCTGCTTGGTATCGCGCAGCAGCTTTGCGCCAGCGAGCACCGCCAAATCCGCGACTGGCTCGATCAGCAC
>JBCCIW010000068.1:0-13007 GCA_039028055.1 Pseudomonadota bacterium
AATACTATCCGTCCGCACTCATCACTCGGCTATCAACCGCCCGCGCCGGAAACGAAAATGCCCTTCAAAATACTAACTCAAAACGCTACACAAAAACCGGCTGCGCTATAGGGGTCAGGTCAGTGGCAGGATACTTTATTCTGATCCCGGTTCTCCTTTTGTCGGTTGTCATATTCGCATCTGCAGGCAGCAAGGTCGAAAATGTTGCGGGGATTGGCGGCTTGAGTGCGGTGCTGCTCAGTAGCATCATAATTGTCGGTTTCGGCCCCACGCTGGATAATTTGGGGACTGATCCATTTGAACAATCCGAAACATCTCGATACGGAATTTGGGAACGATCACAGGACATTGCTTTGGACCATGTCTGGGTAGGCAGCGGCCTTGGAACGTTTAGACGGGTCTATGTTCTCTATGAGGATCCAGATCTGATCACGTCAAAATATGTAAACCACGCCCATAACGATTATCTTCAGGTCAGCATCGAAAGCGGTATTCCAGGCCTCCTGATCCTTTCAATCGCCATTCTTATATATCTGTTCAAAGCCGCGCAGCTTTGGATGACCAAAACGAACAGCGAAGTTCGCTTCAAACGAGCGGCAACAATTAGCTTAATGGTTCCCCTACTTCACAGCGTTGTTGACTATCCACTGCGAACCCCGGCGCTTGCAGTCCTCGCGGCTGTGTGCCTCGCAATTATCGTCACACCGAGAAGATCTTTTGGCAGAAGTGCTGATACGGGAGCGGAAAACCATAAGCGGATAACGCTTTAGGAATAGGTTATGGCGCTAAAGAAATCGGCCCACTTTGTAGAACCGATGCAAAATTCACCCCTACTTGCTCAAATTGCCATTTGCCGCTCGGCATTTGGCACGCAGTAACCTGCCCGTAATTTCCGGGTACAGCATAATCGACCGTTCGGCATTTAACCTCCGCATCGACCAGTTCGGTTACGGCGCGACCAGAATAGCTGTTATCAACCGCGGTCAATGGCCGTGACCCCGTAAGCGGTTGTAACTCAGCTGCCGCGACCCAACCAAAACCAACGCCATCGCGCCCCACGAGGGTCCATTCTTGACCGTCGCGTCCCCTAGTAAGTCCGATCGTCTCCACCGCCTGATCGGCTTCTATCCGACCTATCGTCAAGGTGGTCTGGTAGCTCGACGTCGGGCGAAGGCTGGCACCCTCCTGCACCTGAACCCATTGCGCATCCACTGAGATTGGACGGTCTATCTTTCCTAGAGCGTCAATCCTCACCACACTGATTTTTCTCGACTCCTGGAAGCGTTCACCAAAAGTGAAGCTCACGTCACTGCCGTTAGAAAGCGTGCGCGTGAGCGTTTGTCCCTCGGATCCATATGGCAGGATGGTCTCAACTATTTGCCGAATCTCGGGAGCTTCCAGCACTGTTGGCGGTGGTGACGTAGACGCCAGAACAAGCGCTTCGGCACCCTTAAGTTCAGCAAGAGCGATGTCTTCAGCCACATATCCCGACGCTGGCGAGAGCCAATGACCTGACGGGTTGCGGCAGCCTTCTGCAAGCTGCCAGTAGCTGCCTTCCGGGCCAATTGTGATCGTTCTGCAATCTGTCAGCACCCGGCTTGCCTGAGCAACGCTGTCGGCCAAACCAGTAACCGTCAGCGGTTGGCCGAGGTCGCCTGGATACAGGTCAGCGATAACAACGTCGGCCGGCGAAACATATCCGGCAGCGATGCCATCGGATCCGACCAGATACCAGCGATCTCCGTACAGATCTGTGACGGTTCCGATCCGCTCAACCAGCGTGCCGGGCTCGAGTGTTTCGTTTTCGAAGACAGACAGCACTGATGGCGTCGCGTGCAACGCGGCGTCCGATGTGGCCGCAAACCAGCCACCCTCGATAATCAGATCATCGGGGATTGCGCCCATCTCGCTTCGGCGTTGGAAGACGTACTCCTTCACCTCTTCGCGTGAGGTTTGGAAGCTCACGCGGTAACGGTCACCCGTACCGGACAGCAGGCTCACTGAGCGACCGTCCACCTCGGTATCGAGCGCTTCTTCGAGATCGCGCGCCAGAGCACGGGCATCCTCAGAGCTGAGCTGTTCTGCCCCGGCCTCGCCAGCGAGGCGCAAAAGTTCATCGGCGACAGAGCCGGCTTGGATGGGGCCGTCATATGTACTGTCGGGAATAACGCTATTGGGCCCAGTATCCGTGGCAGCGACAAGATCCGGTTGCTGCGCACTGTTGGGCAGCGTTACCACGGATCTTGCCGACGGAGCTGCCGGTTTTGCGCTTGGCAGCGGCGCGATGGATGTCGCAGCGGGAATAGCATCCGGCTTCGCACTTGGAACGGACGCAATCGGTGCAGGCGCGGGCGAGATAAACGTATTTACCCGCCCCTCTTCCGTAACCGTGGCGTTCAGCGGCAGCTCTGGTGAAGTAGCAAGGCCTTGCTCTACTAAGGACGTTGCCGTTTCAGTTGTCGGCTCCGGACCCTCGACCGTGGGCAGGACATCTGTCCCCGCGGCGGGTGGCAAAGCTGCATCGGCGTCCGCGATGATGATCTGATCAGGCTTGGACAGATTGTTCAGCGCGATCGCCAGAGCCGCTGCTGACACGGCCGCAATTGGCAGTCCGAGGTGCAGCCAAAGCGGCAGGGCCTCCCGCTCCTCACCCTCATCAAACGCGGAGCCCGGGAGCATACCGAAAAATGGGCGCTTCTCCGCTGTCCGTGTCGTCGTCACATAGGCTTGTGGCTCTGGTGTATTTTCGATCACAGCTGGCTGGCGGGCCGTACTCGGCGACCGTTCAAACAGACGGATCGGTTCTGGCTCCGGAAGCGCCTCATCGGCCTCGACGGGATCCGCTTCAGCTGCTTCTTCGGATTCTGACGAGCCAGCCGGCACAGAAGGCAATACCGCGAGACTTTGCTCATCACTTTCTATGATAGGGCTACCGCCATTCTCCGCGGTGGCGACCATCGCGACATCTTCCAGCCATTTCCATTCGTCCGGCGCGACAAGATCGGACAAGCGCAGCGGTGGCAGATCGTCTACCGCACCGCCGGAGACAATTTCGGGCTCGAACGTTTTCCTGGGCTTATCTGGAGACGGCGTTGCGCCACCGGCAATGGACGTCAGCTTAACATCCCTTACGAGCGCATCGATTTCGGCGCGGGCCTCATCCTGAGCTTCGGCTTCTACCTTCGTATCAAGCGCGCGGAGCATGGCATCGGCGGGATGGATCGCGGTACGCGGGTTATCTCCGGCCAGCAAGCGCTCTGCGAGTGGGCGCTGGGAACTGGCCGTCGAACGAGCTTTTCGCTCAGCAATAAACGCAGTCAAATCAGTGATGTCCGCGTCCGTGCGCTGCTTTTTGCCCGTCAAATTTTGCGTTTCGTCGCTCATCGCCCTCACGGCGCTCCCAAAGCTTAACAAGACCCCTGAAATCTACTCTAAAACATTAGCACTTTCTTTACTCTTTTGGAAAGGTTCGCCCCCAGAGGGAGAAATTTGCGCGCTTGCACAACCGCCATGCAGGGACGATAAGTCGGCGGTCTGAAACTGCCCAATAATCCAGGAATTGCCCCGCCATGACCGACGCTCCGCCAAAAAAAGTTGTCCTCGCCTATTCCGGCGGGCTCGACACCTCGATCATCCTGAAATGGCTTGAAGTCGAGTTTGGCTGCGAAGTCGTCACCTTCACCGCCGATCTCGGCCAGGGCGAAGAGCTCGGCCCCGCCCGCGAAAAAGCCCTTAAAATGGGCGTCAAGGAAGAGAATATCTTCATCGACGATCTGCGCGAGGATTTCGTCCGCGACTACGTGTTCCCCATGTTCCGCGCAAATGCCGTTTACGAAGGCGTTTACCTCCTCGGCACTTCGATCGCCCGGCCGCTGATCGCCAAGCGCCAGATCGAAATCGCGAAGCAGGTCGGCGCTGACGCCGTCTGTCACGGGGCGACAGGCAAGGGGAATGATCAGGTCCGCTTCGAGCTTGGCTATTACGCCCTCGACCCGGAGATCCGCGTCATTGCCCCCTGGCGCGACTGGAGCTTCAAATCCCGGACAGACCTCCTCGCCTTCGCCGAAACCCACGGCATCCCCGTGCCAACAGACAAGCGGGGCGAGGCCCCCTTCTCTGTCGATGCGAACCTCCTCCACTCTTCTTCGGAGGGCAAAGTGCTGGAAGACCCCGGCGAGCCCGCACCGGAATTCGTCCATATGCGGACGATTGCGCCGGAAGACGCCCCTGACGAGCCGGAAATCATCCGTATAGGGTTTGAAAAGGGCGACGCCGTCTCGATCAATGGCGAGGCTATGAGCCCGGCGACACTCCTCACGGCGCTCAACGCCCTCGGCAAGAAACACGGCATTGGCCGGCTTGATCTGTTGGAGAACCGCTTCGTCGGCATGAAGTCGCGGGGAATATATGAAACACCGGGCGGAACGATATTGTTGACCGCCCATCGCGGCATTGAGCAAATCACCCTCGACAAGGGCGCGGCCCATTTAAAAGATGAGCTGATGCCCCGCTATGCCGAGCTGATATATAATGGCTTCTGGTGGAGCCCCGAGCGCGACATGCTCCAGGCCGCCATCGACCAGTCCCAGCTCATGGTGACGGGCGAAGTGGCTTTGAAATTATATAAGGGCGGCGCCCACCTGACTGGCCGCACCTCGCCCTACTCTTTATATTCAGAAGCTCACGTCACCTTCGAAGACGACGCCGGTGCCTACGACCAGAAAGACGCCGAAGGGTTTATCAAGCTGAATGCACTAAGGCTGCGCTTGCTCGCTGCGCGGGATAAGCGGGTTGGGCGGAATTGATGCCCGGTCGCGAAAGCGATCATTTGATCCAGTGGATCAAATGAAGGGCGGCAATGCCCCGGCAGGGGCTAATTCTGGCGCTAGGTAAAATAGAACACGCAACGCACGTTCTCTTGCTCTCCAAGTTGCGACATCCGCTCCATGACGTCCTTTTTGAACCAATATGCAATGTCACCATACGTAACTGTTTCAATAATATTCATCGAGCGCTTCAACACCCACTTCGGCGCAATCACGCGCCCAGACCTTATTCGTGCTGCGGCTTCTTCCGGAGTGGTTTTGAATTTAGAAGATAGTTTTTGCCGTGCACGAACTTCGGACATTGCCCCACCCCAATGGCCCCTTATTTTTCCGTAAGATTCATTGTTGAGCATTTTTAGATAGTCTTCTCCCTGCATTTGGTAGTGCAAGCTAACATGCTTTTCCCAATCAAAATTCACAAGCTCATCTAAAGACAGCCAAGAGGGAGAAGTGACATTCCAACCCCGAATATCAGTTTGGAAAACGTCTATCCAAGCTTTTAAGTTTGACGAAGCATCTAGCGGAAACCCTTTTGGTCGAGAAACGCATTGCAATGTTCCTCCATCTCTTTTGCCGACCAAACCGGGAGATTGCCTTTCGTTTGCCAATATAGAGAACATCTCATAATCGCGAGCGTTGTAGAAACTATCTTCAAAGGCGACGCTTAACGATGGAGCTCCTTCTTCAATTTCCCATTCTTCGGTCGCTGTCCACTTATCTGCCGACTCCCATCTGCCGTTGCGGCGAACCTCGACAAAAAAAGATATATCTAGCCCCACCTATTTCTCCTAAACGCACAGTATTCTAAATCATTGCACGGCTTGACCGTGCAATCCATCTCGGGCTCTTGCCGCTGCTCGCTTGACTGGTGGACGCCCCCTCAACTTATCATCCCAGAAAGAGCGTCAGCGCTTATCCGGGACCCAGTAGAACAAGTGCATTGCGGCAGCTGGGTCCGGGATGACAATATTTGTGATGACGGAAACAACAGCCTTGAGCGCGTCTCATGGACTCGCGATAGCGAGACCGGAGACAAACATAAAAAAACACCCCCGAGCCGAAACCCGGGGGTGCTTATAATTCAAGAGAAAGAAAAGCGCGCCTTAAGCGTCCTCTTCTTCTTTCGCGCCTTCGAGGTCTTCGCCGGTTTCCTGGTTCACCACCTTCATCGACAGACGGACCTTGCCGCGGTCGTCGAAGCCCATCAGCTTCACCCAGACTTCCTGTCCTTCGGACACGACTTCTTTCGGGTGGCCGACGCGCTCGGTCGCCATTTGCGACACGTGGACGAGGCCGTCCTTCGGACCGAAGAAGTTCACGAAGGCTCCGAAGTCCTTAATGGCGACGACCTTGCCCTGATAGATACCGCCCACTTCGGCTTCCGCCGTCAGTTCGTGGATGCGCTTCTTGGCCGCCTCGATGGAGTCTTTATCGAGGGCCGAGATCTGGATCGTGCCGTCATCGTCGACATTCAGTTTCGCGCCTGTGGTGTCGACGATATCGCGGATCGTCTTGCCGCCGGAGCCGATGACATCGCGGATCTTGTCGACGGGGATCTTCACGATCTCCATCTGCGGCGCGTTATCGGAGAGCTCATCGCGGGACTCGCCAAGTGCTTTGCCCATCTCATCGAGGATGTGCATGCGCCCGGCTTTCGCCTGATCGAGGGCGGTCTGCATGATCTCGCGGGTGATGCCGGCGATCTTGATGTCCATCTGGAGGCTGGTGAGACCTTCGGTGGTGCCGGCAACCTTGAAGTCCATGTCGCCGAGGTGGTCTTCATCGCCGAGAATGTCGGAGAGAACCGCGACGCCGTCATCTTCCTTGATGAGACCCATGGCGATGCCCGACACCGGACGGGTGACCGGCACACCGGCATCCATCATGGCGAGGGAGCAACCGCAGACCGTCGCCATGGAAGACGAGCCGTTGGACTCGGTGATCTCGGAGACGAGACGGATCGTGTACGGAAATTCCTCCGGCTCGGGCAGGACCGCCTGGAGCGCGCGCCAGGCGAGCTTGCCGTGGCCCGTTTCCCGGCGGGAGGTGCCGCCCATGCGCCCGGCTTCCCCGACCGAGTATGGCGGGAAGTTATAGTGCAGCATGAACTTGGCTTTTGTCGTGCCGCCGAGTCCGTCGATGAATTGTTCGTCATCGGAGGTTCCGAGGGTCGCCACACAGAGCGCCTGCGTTTCACCGCGGGTGAAGAGCGACGAGCCATGGGTGCGCGGAAGGACGCTCGCTTCGGCGAGGATCGGGCGGACCTGATCGAGGGCCCGGCCATCGATGCGCTTGCCGGTCTTCAGAATGTCGCCGCGAACGACGGCCGCTTCGGCTTCCTTGAAGGCGGACTTGAACGCCTCACCGCTCATCGCTTTCTCTTCCTCTTCGGTAGAGACAAGCGCTTCAGCAGCTTTTGTCCGGGCTTCGCCGACAGCTTCCTGGCGGGCGAGCTTTTCGGTGATCTGGTAGGCAGACGAGAGGTCCGATCCGACAAGATCCTGGATCTGCTTCAGCTCGGCGGAGTGATCTTCCGCTTCGAACTCGAAGGGCTCTTTCGCGGCTTTCTCAGCCAAATCGATGATCGCGTTGATCACCGGCTGCATCGCTTCGTGGCCGGCCATAACCGCGCCGAGCATGACGTCTTCAGAGAGTTCCTTCGCTTCGGACTCCACCATCATCACGGCGTCTTCTGTGCCAGCGACGACAAGATCGAGTTCGGACTCTTCGAGGTCGTCGACGGTCGGGTTGATAATGTACTCGCCATCCTGGTAGCCAACACGAGCCGCGCCGATTGGGCCCATGAACGGTGCACCAGAGAGAACGAGCGCAGCGGATGCGCCAACCATGCCGAGGATATCCGGATCGTTTTCGAGGTCATAGGAGATCGCCGTAAGGACAACCTGAACTTCATGTTTGAAGCCATTGACGAACAGCGGCCGGATCGGACGGTCGATCAGTCGCGAGGTCAGCGTTTCTTTCTCGGTCGGGCGTCCTTCGCGCTTGAAGAAGCCACCGGGAATGCGGCCCGACGCGTAGTATTTTTCCATGTAGTTGACCGTGAGCGGGAAGAAGTCCTGCCCCGGCTTGGCGGATTTTGCGAACACCGCCGTGGCGAGCACTGTCGTGTCGCCATAAGTGACGAGGACGGCCCCGTCGGCCTGGCGCGCCATGCGCCCTGTTTCAATTGTCAGTGTGCGGCCGGCCCATTCCAGCGACACGGTTTGCTTATCGAACATACGTTTTGCTTTCTTTCACATACGAAAAGCCCGCGAAGCCGAATGCTCGCGGGCTGTTTTGGGGCGGCCCTAGCGGCGTATCCCCAGCTCTTTGATGAGGGACTGATATCGCCCTTCATCTTTCCTCTTCACATAGTCGAGGAGTTTCCGGCGATTGGCCACCATCTTGAGGAGGCCGCGCCGGGAATGATTATCTTTCTTGTTGGTCTTGAAGTGCTCGGTGAGCGTCGTGATCCGTTCGGTCAGGATCGCAACCTGCACTTCCGGGGACCCGGTATCGCCCTCGGTGCGGGCAAATTTCTTGATGAGTTCTGCTTTCTTCGCAGCGGTAATTGACATCGACAACGTACCTTCTGTTTCGCCTCGCGGCGGGTTGAAAAAGGCCCTGATTGGGGGCGGCTGCGAGGGCCTCGGATCAATCACCAATAGCCGGGTTGTCGGCCAGCTATGGACAGATTTTGAGGGTGTCTCTCCCAGTGAGGCGGCTTATGGCCTAAATAGAGGCCTTTGGAAAGAAAAAAAGCATGAGATCAAATCTGTCCTTGGCAAGGCATGCCGCTTGCAGGGACAACGCTCTTGCAGGAACGCACAATGAATTCTTCCAAACCCCGTCTACTCAGCCAATCTATGGGTCTCGCGGCTCGATTGCGGGCAGATTTACTCGGTCGGGGCGACCGGTCTTACGCCCAATGTGGTGAAGATATCTTTCTACTGCATGAGTGCAAAGTGCCCGATAAGGGGACGTATGTGGATGTGGGCGCGGGACATCCCTATTTCGGCTCTAACTCATACCTATTCTATCGAAGAGGCTGGCAAGGTCTGACCATCGACCCAAATCCCGATCACGCGCGCCTTCACAGGCTCATTCGCCCGCGAGACACGTTTCGGCAGTTCGGCATCGCTCAAACGGAGACGGAGCTCGAGTATTTCAAGTTCACCAATCCCGATTTCAACACGTTCGATCCCAGCGCCCGTGATCGAGCGCTTTCCTTTGGGGGGAAGGTGAAAGAGACCGATAGAGTATCGGTACGCCCCCTCGCCGCGCTGCTCAAGGAAACGGGCATAAAGTCCGACTTTGATCTTCTATCAGTGGACTGTGAAGGCCTGGATGTGGACGTACTGAAATCTAATGACTGGGAGACGTATCGTCCTCGTATCGTATTGGTCGAAGACCTTGAAGCGATCGACAAGCCGTTTCAGGTGACCGAAGTGCATGAGGTGATGACTGCGCTCGACTACGGTCGCCGCGCCAGCGTTGGCTACACATCTGTCTATCAGGCCAACGAAAAGAGCTAGCCGCCAAAAACCCTGACCGGCTGGAAGCGCCCTGCCCTTACCTCCCCCAAAGCGATAGCGCGTTCGCCGTCCATGGCGACAGCAAGTCGGTCGTCCTCCGGATTGGATGATCGATGCTCTTTCCAGTGATCTACGACATGGGGAAGCAGGATCACCGCCTGTCCGTTGAAAATCTGGCCCGCATCTTGAGTCGTTATATCTACAAGGGGAATGTCGTCGAGGGGGGTTTCAATCGGACCCAACATAGCCATCAGGCCGTCTTTATCGTTTGCCTTGCTTAACGCTTCGAGCTCCGACAGTTTTACGGCGTTGCCTTGATCGAAGACGCCGACCCGGGTCCGCCGCAGGTGTGTAATGTGCCCTTCGGTATCAAGTGCATCGGCGAGATCCCGCGCCATTGCACGCACATAGAAACCCTTGCCGGAGCGAACATTGAACGTAGCCGACACCCCCTCTTCGACCGATACCAGTTTCGCTTCATGAACGGTCACCTGGCGGCCTTCAAGCTCGAAGTCTTCACCATCGCGGGCAAGGTCGTATGCCCGCTGTCCGTCGACCTTGAGGGCTGAGAACTTGGGCGGGACTTGCTCAATATCGCCAATAAATGCCGGGAGCGCATCTTCGATGGCTAATCGCTCAGGGCGGGTATCAGACCGGGCGATCTCCACGCCCTCGGCGTCGTAGGACGCAGTGGATACGCCCCAGGTGACGGTGAATTCATAGTCCTTTTCAGCGTCCATCGCCCAGGCAACCGTTTTGGTGGCGTTGCCGAACGCGATAGGCAGGATACCTGTCGCCAGTGGGTCTAAGGTTCCGCCGTGGCCAACCTTCTGGGCATTGAACAAACGTTTGAGGGTCCCGACAGCCTGAGTCGAGGTGAGTTCGAGGGGTTTGTCGAGGCATAGCCATCCGTGAACCGGATCGCCTTTCCGTTTGCGATTACGCGCCATGTGATCTTATCTCTATGTCAGTGCTGACGGGCGGATCGGACACACTGCCAGCTTTTCGAAGCGCGCCTAATGACAGAGTGCGCGGAGTTTGGGAAGGGCTTCACGCCAGAGCCGCTGCAGCGTCCCATATCAGCTTCAGCCCAACGGCGAAGATCAACACGTAAATGATCCGATAGAATACCGTTTGGTCGATCCGATTGACGAGCCAGACCCCCGTCAGAACGCCAATCGGGGCAAGTGGCATCAAAATGAGCGATGTGGTCAAATTGTCCGCGCTAAACTGACCAAGCATGGCGTAGGGAACGAGTTTCACAGCATTTACGACAAAGAAGAACATCACCGACGTTCCTGCATAAATCCGTTTCTCGAGATTTTGTGGGATGGCGTAAGCCTGAAATGGGGGTCCTCCCGCATGAGCCAGAAAACTTGTGAAGCCGGCTGTTATTCCCGCCAGGGCACCAAGCGGACGATTGCCGACGATGAAACTCCCACCGGTGTCCGGCTTCAATACCGCATAGATGGGAAAAGCTATAGCGATCAGTCCGACGCTAAAAAGGACGAACACCTCATCCACATACCCTGCTAGCAACCCGCCGAGCAAAATGCCGGCCATTGCTCCTGGCAAAGTAAGCCAGAGGATCCTCCGATCCCAAGTTTTTCGATATGCCCAGACACTAATCCAGTCCATCAAGATCAGGATGGGCAACATTATCCCCGCTGCGCGGATGGGCGACATGATCAAGGCCATCAATGGCACGGCAAACAGGGCAAGACCTCCGAATCCGCCCTTGGAGATACCGGTCAGGACGACAGCAATCGCGGCAACGCTCCAGAAGATCACGCTCTCAGGCATTGGCGGTCGGTGTGTGCCTGTCCGCCCCTGAAATCAAGCGGCTTTGCTAAGAGACCATCGGTTGTTCTTGCTGTGCGGGTTCGCCGAGCAAGCCTTGCGCTATGGCAAGGGCATCCTGAATTGGCTGGGCATTCGGCTCCGTCGATATCAGGGTCTGCTGTCGGCGAATGGCTTCTCGCACCTTGTCATCCCGCATCACCGTGCCAGCAAGGCGTGGCCGGAAACCGAGGAAGGTTTCGCAGGCACGCGCGATCGCTTCATAAGTACGCTGCCCAGCTGAGCGGGTTTCGGCCTGATTGATCGCAATCACAGGCTCTACCTTTGGCGCGTACCCGCGGAGTACCTTGATGAAGGCATAAGCATCGGTCATCGAAGTCGGTTCGTCAGTAATAACCATAACGGCCTTGTCGGCAGCGCGGGCGAGTCGCATGCAATTCGCTTCAATTCCTGCGCCAAGATCGACAACCACCTGATCATATTGGAGCGCAAGGGCCGAGAGCCCCGCGGCCAGTCTCGCAACCTCTTCCTGGGGCAATTCAGCCAGCGCACCGGACCCTGAACGGCCAGGCAACACGTCGAATCCGCCTTGCGCCGCACCTCCGTCCACTGGCGTCACGGCATCGTCGAGCTCAACCCAGCCCGAAACGACCGCAGCAAGATCAGTCTCTGGCGCAATACCCAACTGCACATCCACATTGGCGAGCCCAAGGTCGCCATCCACAAGAAGAGTCCGTTTACCAGCCTTGGCAAAGGCACTTGCAAGAGTGATCGCCATAAAGGTCTTGCCCACGCCGCCCTTACCTGAGGCAACAGCAACAATCGAAGCAGGTTGAACCCGGGTCCGAGGCATCGCTGCCGGAGTTTCAACGGATTTTCGCATCATGAAGCTCATTACGCAGCTCCTCTCAGTGCGTCCTCACCGGCTGAGTCCTCCATCAGGAGGGCCGCCAGACGAGACGGGGCAGCCGGGACGAGCCCGCCACCAATGAATGGGGTCACCGCAAGGTGGGACAGAGACATTCGGGCTCCGGCGAGCGCAGCGACCGCGCCTCCCCGCCGCCGCGCCACATCGAGTTTGGTCAGAATTGCTCTTTTGATACCGGCACCAGCATAAGCTTTCGCGGCTTCTGCTTGATCTTCCGGATGCCCTTCAGCGGACATAACGAGCACAGGCTCTGCATCAATGACTGCAACGAGGTCTTTCAATCGGGCCAAATCCTCTTGATCAAAAGGTATAATAGCCGGCAAATCTATAATGCATCGTTGACCGTGCCGGCGGGCTTCGTCGAGCAGCGTGAACAGGGCATCGGGCTCCGGCGCGATACGAACCTGCGCCCGCTCCATTTCCAGATAGGCGGAAAGCTGTTCTCCGCCGGCTGTGGCATCGAAGTCGGCCGCGACAGGCAGGATCTCCGTGTCCGCGACAGCTGCTCGGCGGGTCAGCTTCGCCACCGTAGACGTCCGGCCGTGACCGGGTGGACCTACAAGTAAAATGTCTCTTTCCGGGCGTGCTGAGATCGGGTCGCACTTGATGATCGTCTCAAGGCCAGATGCAAGCGCTTCCGACGGATCACTGAGTTCAACGTCAACTCCAGCTATAATACGGTCAACGAAGCGGCGCGGTGCGCCATGCCAGGACAGTGTGTCCCGCAGGCGATATGACAATACCGTGGACGGGGCTTCATCGCGGTCCGAGCCACGCAGGAATAGCGGCTTGTCTGCTTTACGCTTACCGCCGTCGGTTGCGGCACGAACCTCGACACGACCGTCGACTTCGCGCTCCGAAAGAATGACCGCGCCCTCGCCCATTTCTGCAAAAACGAGCGCTCTTGCAGCATCGGCA
>JBCCIW010000069.1:0-12825 GCA_039028055.1 Pseudomonadota bacterium
AATCACCAAAGAAACATAGAAAGCAGAGCAAGGTTCAAATCGCTAAGAGATGCCGCTCTTCAAGAATGGCGCGAGTTGACCGCTGCCTAGGACCTGCTCACCCGCGAAATACGGAGACTGGTTCGCTTTAGACTGACAGCATCGTTCATACTGCTCTCAAGCTAGCCGCATCAAAGCGACGAGATCGTGAACACCACCTGATCGAGATGCATTTCCAGAACACCTTCAGTGATCTCGGGAGGCAGAGTCACACAGTGCCGAATTACCGGTGCGGTGGTGATGAGAATAAGTAGCGCGGCCTTTCTGGCAGCCTCTGCTTCTATATCAGGTTTGAGGGATCGTACTAATTGCGCTATCCGCTGAATGTTAGCTTGATTATCCGCCTGATTCACGGCACGCAACGTATGGTCAGCATGGGTTCCGGGCCATATTTCTGTGACAACAGGATTCGATTTATAGAACGCCAGTGTGCGCGATTGTAGAGTCGCTATAGCGGTTCGGATATCTGCTCCTTCGCTCTCAGAAATGGCCCCTTCGATTGTTTCTGCGAGACCGGCCTGATGCATTTCAACGATACGCCGGACTAAGGCAGCGCGATTTGGAAAGAACTGATAAAAGGTTGCAATGTTCGTTTCGGTACGCCGTGCGACTTCGCGCACACTAAGCTCTGCGAGACCCTTTTCCACAATCAACTGCTCTGCCGCGATCAAAATACGATCAATGCGTTCCTGGCTACGTGCCTGCTGAGGTTCGCGTCGCATTTTTAGGTCACGAGTAACTGATTTTTCTAACTTTTTTCTGACCACTTTTTCATTCTCACCACATTCTCGCCGTACAATTTTCACCAATTCAACACGAATATATACGCATGCTTATGTTTCTGGTCGGCTGACCGGAGGTTGAGTAATGGCAATGATCAACGAACTTAAAACATTTCGACCCCATGGTATCCTGATTGCAGTAGCTCTGTCATTGGCAGCTTGTTCTGAGGGAGGAACAAGTGAGGCGATCGCCCCAACTCCTGAACAACCACCAACCGCTGTACCGCCTGCTGCACCCCCACCACCACCAGCTCCTCCAACACCGCCACCGCCTCCAGTGGTTGTCGGCACCACCACCTTGTTGGAGACGCCTGAACAAGTAAGCCGCTTTCTCATCCAGGCTTCATTGGGGGAGGGAATGCAGACGATCAATGATATGGTGGGTGTAGATGCCACTGATTGGGTTGAGCAGCAATTCGCATTACCTCGAACTGAATTTCTTCAACCGCTTCTCAATCGTCAAGAAGCGGGTGATCCGCTGACCGGATTTCCACATTCCGCACAGTTTTGGCAGGCGCTTTTCGACAGCGATGACGTTCTCCGCCAACGAATGGTGTTTGCCCTATCGCAGATTTTGGTGGTCAGTGATTTAGTTTCGGGGAATGAACGGCCCCTTGAGATCGCCTTCTATCAGGACCTTCTATCGCAAAACGCGTTCGGCAATTATCGAGATCTACTAGAAGAGATCACTTACACGCCCGCCATGGCCCGTTATCTCACCTATCTCCAGAACCGGCGAGGCGATCCGGTTACAGGTAGAATGCCGGATGAGAATTATGCCCGCGAGCTACTACAACTCTTCACTATCGGACTCGTCGAGCTCAATATGGATGGAACGCCTGTTGACAGTGTCGATGGTCAAATCGAACTGTTTGACAATACAGATATTACAGGTCTGGCGAGGGTATTCACGGGACTTGGATTTTCGGGCGGAGCAACCATTTTCCAGAGTTTTGCAGAGGATAGATTTCACACTCCCTTGATTTTCTTCGAAGAGGAACACTCCGAACTCGAAAAAGCCTTCCTTGGAACAGTGATCCCTGCCGGTACGCCGGGCGCAGAAAGTATCACACTTGCACTGGACACTATATTCGCACATCCGAATGTCGCGCCGTTTGTGTCACGACAACTCATTCAAAGGTTCACCTTAAGCGATCCACCTCCAGACTATGTGGAACGGGTCGCAACCGCTTTTGAGACGGGAAGATTCACAGCGCCTAACGGGACTGTCTTTGGCCGTACCGGACGCGGTGATCTGGAAGCCACTCTGGCCGCAATTTTATTGGATCCTTTAGCCCGTACGGATCCCGCTCAACTTCCAGACACCTTAGCGAAGGTCCGAGAACCTGTTCTCAAATTTGTGCAGTTTATTCGCGCCTTTCCGTTCGAAGGCGTGCGGGCAGATGATGAATTTCAGCTTTTTGAGACGTCTCGCGGTGAAGATGGACTCGCGCAGCATCCCTTTCGCTCCCCTTCGGTTTTCAATTTCTTCCGCCCAGGTTTTGTTTCGCCAGGGACCGAGGCTGGAGCTGCCGGTCTAACAGCACCGGAATTTCAAATCGTCACAGAAGGCAACACGCTTGGCTATGTGAATTTCCTAACGGGCTTTGTCCTGGACAGCTTCAGTGGTGGTCCGAATAATAATCTTTTTGAACCAGATTTCAGTGCTGAAATAGCGCTCGCGGGGAATCCTGAAGCCTTAGTCGAACGCCTTGATCTTATCCTCACTGGCGGGCGCATGACCGACATTGAACGGGCTATGATTGCCGAGGCAGTTGAGGCGCTACCTATCATCCTTGAGGACCAAGACCCTCTACAACGTGTCGAAGTAGCTATTCTGCTTACTCTCAGCACTCCAAGCTTTGCCACGATCAGATAAACAGGTCGGAGAAAGACAGTTTTCATGGAACCTTTCAATAGACGCGCTTTCATCAAAGGATCTGCTGCAAGCTTTGCAGGTGCAGCTAGCGTTCTGGCTGGATTGGGAAGTGGTAATGCCTTCGCGTCAGACACAAGTGGCTACAAAGCCTTGGTCTGCATCTTCTTCTTCGGCGGATTGGATCACGCTGACACAGTTTTTCCGCTCGATCAAATAGAGTTTGACCAATTGGCCGCAGCTCGAAACGGGCTCTTTGGAGCTTATAGTGGTGATCCGCTTTTCGCCCGGACACGGAGCAATATTTTAGAACTGAATGTGCAGAATGCCGCTGCATTCGGAGGGCGGACATTTGGCCTTGCGCCGGGTATGAATGAACTCCAGGCGCTCTTTGACCAAGGTGAACTTGCTATCATTGGGAATGTCGGTCCCTTGATCGAGCCGACGGATCGTAACAGCTTCGAAAATCAAACTGTCGATCTACCGGCACGTCTTTTCTCGCATAATGACCAGCAATCCACTTGGATGGCGCTTGACGTAGAGGGCGCACAATTAGGCTGGGGCGGCCGGTTTGCAGATGCTGTCATATCCTCAGATACTACGGCCAACCCGCTTTTCACTGCAATAACGACAGCAGGTAACCAGGTCTATCTTGCTGGCGAAGTGGCGCGCCAATTCGCTGCTGGTAGCGTTGGCGGTGCGTTGGATCTCACGATAACGTCGCTTGAGTTTATTCTTGGACCTGGACAACGCGGTATCGACCAGCGAGCGGCCGTCGAAGCATTTTATGCTCAAGACAATTTCGGCAACCCGAGTATTATGGCTCGCGATTATGCCCGTATTTCCTCAACGGGAATTGGTAATGTCCGCGGCTTCAATCAGGCGACTAGTAACATCGTTCCCTTCACCACAGAATTCCCGTCTACGCCTCTTGGCAATCAATTGAAAACCGTCGCTGAGACAATTGAATCTCGTAATGTCTTCAATGCGAGTCGCCAGATATTCTTTGTTGGACTTGGCGGTTTTGATACCCACAGCGCTCAATCCTTTGAACTTCCACAACGTCAAGTTCAGATCTCGGCAGCGATCAATGCTTTCCGGAACGCAATGGTGGAGAGGAATCTGTGGCAGGACGTTACCGTTTTCACTGCATCCGATTTTGGTCGCGCGCTCATCGATAATGGTGACGGCACCGACCATGGCTGGGGCGGTCACCACTTTGTTGCCGGCGGTAGTGTTAATGGTGGACAGATCTTTGGAGACATTCCTCAACCAGACGCAAGTCTCAGCCAGTACACGCCTTTAAGCGGCCGGTTGATACCAACAACGTCCGTTGAGCAATACGCCGCAACGCTGGGCGCATGGTTCGGTCTCAATTCAGATGAACTTTTGAATGCGTTACCCAATCTCACTCGGTTTCCAAACCAAACAATCGGTTTTGTTTGAGTACCTTTTGATGCTGCCGGTTATCTTCTCCATTTACTCGCTAAAGAACTGGTCTCGTTAGTTCCGAAAAGGGGCGATGGTAGCGCGGCTACTATCTTCCAAAATCGGATATAAGGAATCTCGGCTGTATCCTAGAAGCGGTCATTAGTACGTCAGCTGCTGACCCCTAAACGCAGATGTAAGAAACCGCGTTTTACCGATGCTGAAATCGAATGATAGCAAAGAACTGGTTATGTGCAGATCTTATCTAGGGAATGCTCCCGCCTGGCACCCAAGGCGCATCGGCATCAATCAACTCCGTTTCGTATCTTGGGATTGTGATGTCGACGAGTGTTATAAGTCTGCTTCGGATAGCTTCAAAGTCTGCTTCAGCGAAGCCTAATTGCTCTCGATGTGTTTGGGTTGGGCCATAGGTCGAGCCGCTTAGTCCCAGAAGAACGATACTCAGGCGGCTACGGACTGTCGGAAGCGTTCGCTCGAACAGGGCATTTCTGGCAGGGTCACCATTAAGCAATTCACCCAGTGCATTTGCCTCGTCTTGTATGGCTTGCCAGCCATTATCGAGAGCAACTGGGTCGCCGGCACGCGCGCGGCTAGCGGCAGTTTTCAGGTAATCGATTTTGGGCTCGAGTTCCATGAGTGTGATTCCTGCTGCGGTTACGGATCGGTCAAGCTGTGCGACTTGATCCCAAAAAGCCGAGGCATCGAGCTGAGGAGGTAGCGCCCCATCGCGAAGGCGATTCACGCTGAAAGACTGTGGTCCCACCAGTTCTGTGGTCACGCCGCGGACCCGACGCGCGAGAGACACCGTATAATTACCTGGAGACACAAGAAATCCAGAAGGCTCATCCTCTTCTCCCTCGGGAACGAAGACGGTGGTAGTGTTCGGGTACCTTAGGTCCCAATTTACACGGTGGAAGCCTTTATTCGCGGGTCCCTCAAGTCGCCGCACGATGTTTCCGTCGGCGTCTCTAACTGTGAGCAAAATTACCGGATCGATTTCCTGGATCTCTGCGGTGATGGCATCGAATCCAGGAAATGGCGTGTTCTCGTTAGCTTCATTGAGTGGCTTCTCCCGTTCTTGGCGGATTTCTTCCAAGGACGAGATGTCTTCAGATAGGTAGTAGGTGAAGTTTGCACCGAAGGGCGGATTTGGTGCGCGATAGTATCCGTGTCCCTGTGCACCCCCTTCTGAGAACGCTAGTGGATGCTGTTCAACATACCAGAGTGCGTCGCGCCCTGCGAATAGCATGGCCTCTTGCTCAAGCGACTGCTCCGTAAGATCCCGTAATGGTGAAATATCATCGACGACGAAAAAGCCTCGTCCGAATGATGCCGCAACCAAGTCGTCCTCACGGCGCTGAATAGTCACATCGCGGAACGAAATGGTTGGGGCATCTCCTGTCAGTTCGATCCATTTCTGCCCGCCGTTCAGCGTGAAGAAGAGGCCGAACTCGGTGGCCGTGAACAGCAGGTTTGGGTTCACGTGATCCTGAACGATCCGCCAGACGAGGTGGCGGTCGGGAATATCGCCGGTGATGGATCTCCAGCTCCGACCGCGATTGGTGGATTTCAGAAGATACGGCTTGTAATCACCGTATTTGTGATTATCGAGCGCTACGTAAACCGTATCCGGATCAAATAGATCGGCGCGTATGTCATTGACGAAAGCGGTGTCAGGTACGCCGGGAAGCCGACCTACTTCGGTGCGCGTCCAAGTCGCTCCACCATCGCTCGTAGACTGAATGATGCCATCATCAGTGCCGATATAAAGAATGTTCTCATCGAGCGGAGATTCCCCGATCGAGGTAATCGTATTGTAGACGGACATGGCGTAAATGTCCCATCCGGCATCCCATGACCATTGCCGCCCTTGAACAGGCAACTGCATACGGTCTTCATCCCGGGTCAGATCACCGGAAACAGGGGTCCATGTGTCGCCGCGATTGTCGGATCGCCAAAGGCGCTGCGATGCAAAATAGAGCCTCGTTGGATTGTGTGCGCTGACATAAATAGGAGCGTCCCAATTAAACCGCTCGACCGGCTCGCCGGGGCGTGCCTGCGGCTGGATATGCACAATTTCGCCGGTAATTCGGTCCACCCGCGCGAGATTTCCCTGCTGCCACTCGGCATACATGATGTCTGGATTGCCCGGCTCGATTGCAGACTGATGACCATCGGCGAACAGTGTGATGAACCAGTCGGAGTTTCGAATTCCGTGGCGATTATCGGTGCGAGACGGGCCGCCCTGAGAATTATTGTCTTGGGTGCCGCCATAGACAAAATAGAAGGGCTCAGCATCGTCCACAGCGACTTTATAGAACTGCGTAACCGGCAAATTATTTATAAAGCGCCATGTCTGGGTATGGTCATAACTTTCATACAGGCCACCGTCAGAACCGAATAGAATGTAATCAGGGTCGTCGGGGCGGAAAGCGATGGCGTGGTCATCGACGTGCTTATACTCATTGTTCAAAGGACTGAAGGTCGTGCCGCCATCGTTTGAGATTTGCGACGTGTTGGAGACCATATAGATGCGGTCAAAAACGTGCGGGCTGGCATAGAGCTCCTGATAGTAGTGTGGGCCAGTGCCCTGACCTACGGTATCAGAGCGTTTTTCCCAGGATGCACCGCGATTTGTTGAGCGCCAGATGCCGCCGGTTCGGCGATTCTCCTCGATCGCGGCATAAACGACGTCGGGTCGTATTGGAGAGATCGCGAGGCCGATTTTGCCCATGTTTCCTTCGGGCAAACCCGTCTTCAATTCATCCCATGTTTCTCCCCCGTCTTCGGACTTCCAGATGCCACTTTCAGGTCCGCCTCCAACATAGGCGGCAACAGTCCTGTGATGCTGCCACATCGCGGCATAGAGGCGGTCGGGGTTTCGTGGGTCTATTAGGAGATCTGTTGCACCGGTGTATTCGTTCTCAGAGGTCAAGACGGGCGTCCAGTTTTCTCCGCCGTCGGTTGTCTTAAAGACACCACGTTCCCCACCTGGTGACCAGAGCGGCCCCTGTGAGGCGACCCAAACCGTATTTGGATCGTCCGGGTGAACGATGATCTTTGAGATGTGTTCAGAGGCTTCCAGCCCCATCTTTTCCCAGGTCGTACCGCCATCATTTGACTTGTAGATGCCGTCGCCGAAACCAAGGTGCCTACCACCATGATTTTCACCCGTTCCTACCCAAACACGATTAGGGTCTGAAGGATCGAGGCCTATCGAGCCTATGGAATACGAGGATTGCTCGTCGAAAAGCGGCGTCCAGGTCGTGCCGGCGTTTTCTGTCTTCCATACACCGCCGGAACCTACACCCACATACCAGGTCGCGGGGTCATCCTGCACAATAGCTATGTCGGCGATGCGGCCTGACATAAATGCGGGACCAATGTTGCGCAAACCAAAGGCTTCAAAGGTCGGACTGGAGAGTGAACCAAGATCCTCAGTGTCATCTGATTGCGAACACGCTGCGCCCCCGTTAAAAACAAGTGTTGCAGCAAAGAGAGCGATACCAAAAAGTCTCATAAAGACCCCACCTTTTTAGATTATTCACATGCTAGCATAGTCGTTACGCCTTAAAACCGTTTTTCGATCCGTTGTATTCTGTAGATCTTGGACGCTTTGATGACGTTTTCGCCGCATTGAACTGTGACATACATTCAACATTCTCATCCGTCCTTATAGGGGTCAAGACGAATGTTATAATATTGCAATAAGGGGTTCGATGATTTAGGTATTCGGTTAGTTCGTATCTCAATGAACAGTGGAGATCAGCATGAATTCGACGCCAAAGACCTTCGAGGAATGGGAGCACTGCATCACAGTGAAATGCGGAATTCCCCTGACGGAGCAATTCGTGAGTGATCGCATTAAAGCACTTGAGGATTCAACGGATACCACAACTCAGAAATTCAGAAACTTCTGGGGAAACGCGCATTATGTACAAACACTCGAATGGTTCAGACAAGCCGCTTTGCGCGTGAGCCGTTGAGCGGGGCGATAAGTATGATAAAACAATCTGCTTTAAGAACTGCTATCGTGGTGATGACGCTGGCGGCTTGTAGCCATATAAATCAGCAGCCTGATTACCCACTAAAAGAGAGTACTGCTTGGGTCGCGGACTCGCTTGAGTGGGTCCGTGAAGCAGAGACGGTTTTCGCTGAAGCAACCGCCTATATCGACAGCGTTACTGAAACAATGCCTCGAGGGTCCTGGGGTGTCGTGCTTGATGTGGACGAGACGGTGCTCAACAACGTCGAATATCAAATTGGCTTGGACCGCTCTCAATCAATGTATACGGAAGAATCGTGGTATGAATGGACACAAGAAGAAAGAGCGACGCTTGTTCCCGGAGCCAAAGCCTTTATTCAGCGCGTAAATGCTCTAGGCGGACACGTTGCGCTTGTAACAAATCGGACTGATCTTGAGCAATTTGCAACGGAAGCAAATCTCTCAAAGCTGGGGATTGAAAGGCACCATCAATTCCGCGTGCTTTTAACAAGATCTCAACCCAACGGCTCGAGTGATAAAAACATCCGATTTGAGCTTGTTCCGAGAATACTCGCGGCACAGGGATTCGAAAACGTGGATATCACCGCATACATCGGTGATGGCAAAGGCGATAAGCCGTCTTCAGCGGGGAACTGGCAATTTTTTTGTATAGATCAGGGTGCGATGTATGGCGAATACTGCGCGGAAGTTCCCGGTTCAGGAAATTAGGAATCTGTCACACTTTTCATCTTCATCCACCCGAAAATAGGAAACGAGTACGATCACAGACTCTCAGAAACGCATACCTTTAACGCTACTAACCGGCTTTCTCGGGAGTGGTAAAACCACGCTCCTCAGCCGATATCTCCAAAGTACAAATGCTGCCGACACCGCAGTTATCATCAATGAGTACGGTGCTGTACAGATTGATGGCGACCTCGTAACTTTTGCTGCGGACACAACAGACGTGCGCACTACAACGGGATGTCTTTGCTGCACGATCAGCGGTGATGTGAAGGAAGCATTGCTTGAGCTCGCTCAGGGAACAATGACCAGTGGGCAGCCGGGTTTTACCCACCTCATTATTGAAACGACTGGTCTTGCAGATCCTGTATCACTTTTTCATGCGATAACGACTGACGCTGAAATTTGCGAATTTTATGAGCATAGCCGGACAGTAACGTTAATTGATGCAGTTCATGGCGAAAATTATTTTGAGCGCCACGCAGAATGCCGTCAACAAATCGCGCTTGCTGACACAATTGTTTTGACAAAAACTGATCTCATTAATGATCCTGTCTCACAGCGTGAGACCGACACTTTCATTTCTGTGCTTCGGAAATTTAATCCGGAGGCGGATATATGCTCGTCTGCTTCCGTGAATGTTGAGGATTTATTTAAAGCTACTAAAAGTGACACCATGGTCCGAAATCTAGGATTTCATCCAAGCTCTAAACATAATTTCGAAGATCAACACCACCACCATGGCGTAAATAGCTTTACGGTCTCGTTTGACCAGAAAGTTGACTGCGCAACGCTGAAGCTGCGATTGGAATCCCTTAGCCGGAGCTATGGGGCCGACCTGCTTCGCATTAAGGGAATGGTTCACGCGGAAAGCCCCGATGGCGAGATCATGGTGATGGTGCAATGTGTAGGCAGCCTAATACAATTCGAAGAGATGCAAGCACTTCCTTCAAGAATAAAATCTCAATTGGTTTTTATCACAAATGCGTTGTCACATGAAGAAGCACAAGAGCACTTAGGCCTACCTTCATTTCTACCTCAAGACAAAATAGCTTTAGCGATTCAGTAAATAAAATCACGCAGTAGAAGTCATCGGTGGCACCGTCTGAGAAACGAGGAAGTTCGCAATTATGGGTGCGGATCCAGTATCAACTCCTGGCGTGCATGAGAAAGGTAGTTAATTTCCCCGCGGAGTTGCCGGTTTGACGATGTGCAACCCTTGCTCAATTTCTTGCAACGCGACTTCGTATTGCAACGTCAAATTCACCGCAATAATCTAGAAGGGCGTAATCATACCAGCCTGGGAACCCATTTCCGTAAGCTGCCAAAATCTCGGATGCTATATCTAGATTACAACTGTTTCGACGATAAGGCGCTGTTTAGTTACCATATCTATTATTTAGGTAATCAAAGGGGCGGAGTTTAAAGCTGGCTTGCTTGCAACATTTTATGGTATATTATCTGCAACGATAGTAACTCGGAAAACACGAGTGACCGAAATCAAGCCGGTGCTTGGCTTTACTGATGTAACGATAATCTATGCTTGCCTGGGAGCTGCAGGCCTTCGAAAATGGAGACCGGTTCGCTTGAGGCTCATAGCGCTCCATGTCATCCTTAGATCAAAGTCATCTCTACAAAATGATAGCGTAGACTCTTGTCAACAGTCGGAAATTCCTAGCAACTATCATCTCTCAATGGGGGGGCTGGATGTCGGGACCGACTTCAAATTCAACTTCGGAATACAAAGCATATTGGGTTTCGACGGTTAAGCTGACGCTCTACCTGTTAGCTATTTGGTTTACGGTATCTTTTGGCGCGGGAATTCTATTCCGAGAGTTTCTCGACCAGTACTCAATTGGAGGCGCGCCTCTAGGCTTCTGGTTCGCTCAACAGGGGGCGATCTATGTCTTCGTCGCACTGATATTCTACTATTGTTATGCAATGGCCCGTCTTGGCGCAAAATATGGTCTGGAGGAGTAAGTCATGACGGCAGATTTCTGGACCTGGTTTTTCGTCGTCGCGACGTTCAGCTTGTATATCGGCATCGCCATCTGGGCCCGGGCAGGGTCAACGGACGATTTTTATGTCGCTGGCCACGATATCCATCCGACGGTCAACGGCATGGCCACCGCGGCTGACTGGATGTCGGCCGCGAGCTTTCTGTCCATGGCGGGCCTCATCGCCTTCCTCGGATATGGCGGATCGGTTTACCTGATGGGCTGGACGGGTGGTTATGTCCTTCTAGCACTTCTGCTCGCACCCTTCCTTCGCGAGTTCGGCAAGTTCACCGTGCCAGACTTTGTCGGTGATCGGTACTATTCGACACTGGCAAGGATCATCGCAGTGGTCTGCGCACTGTTTGTGTCATTCACCTACATTGCAGGGCAGATGAAGGGGGTTGGCGTAGCGTTCTCCGGTTTCCTGGGGGTCTCATTCGAGCTTGGTATTATCATCGGTATGGTGATCGTATTTTTCTATGCGGTGCTCGGTGGTATGAAAGGCGTGACCTATACGCAGGTGGCGCAATATGTCGTTCTGATCTTCGCCTATACGGTTCCCGCAATCTTTATCTCACTGATCATCACGGGCAATCCGATCCCGCATCTTGGCTTTATCTCCAATGTCCGCGGTGAAGACGTTTCCATGCTTCAAAAGCTGAATACTGTTGTCACAGATCTTGGCTTCGGAGAATATACGCAGACGGACAAATCCATGTTGGATGTGTTCGCGATTACCGGTGCGCTGATGTTCGGCACAGCGGGGTTGCCCCATGTGATCATCCGCTTCTTCACCGTCAAAAGTGCGAAGGCGGCGCGCGTCTCGGCGGGCTGGGCGCTCGTTTTTATTGCGCTGCTTTATACCACGGCACCAGCGGTTGGCGCTTTCGCTCGACTCAATCTCATTCAGTCCGTCAATGGAGCCACCTATGTCGCGCCCGAAAATTATGACGAAGATGCCGCGCGAATCCTGGCCGAAGGTGGGAAACCAAGCCCGGAATGGTTTTCTGAATGGGAACCTACAGGATTAGTTCAGTTTCGCGATAAAAATGGCGACGGTGTTATGCAAATGACCGGGCCTCGCGACGAAGAGAAGTTCGAAGGGGAGGTCTTCGCCAGCAGTGACATCTATGTTCTGGCCAACCCGCAGATTGCGGGGCTGCCAAGCTGGGTCATCGGGCTAGTGGTCGCGGGTGGTCTCGCCGCCGCGCTCTCTACGGCGGCAGGCTTGTTGATGGTAATCTCATCAGCGGTAAGTCATGATCTTTGTAGGCGGACTTTCTTTCCAAACATGAATGATAAGACCGAGCTTAGAGTAGCGCGATTGTCTGCCGCAGCAGCTGTTGTCGCCGCGGGTTTGTTAGGGCTCTTTGCCTCCCAGCTAGGCTTTGTGGCCCAAGTCGTAGCCTTCGCCTTCGGCCTTGCAGCTGCGTCACTGTTCCCGATCATATTCCTCGGTATCTTCTGGAAACGGATGAACCGCGAAGGGGCCATTGCTTCCATGATCACCGGCCTGGTCACCACGTTCAGCTACATCATATATTTCAAGTTCGTAGACACCGCTCCAACGGGATGGTGGTTTGGGGTGTCGCCCGAGGGTATCGGTTTTATATTCATGTTTCTCAGCCTGGCGATGGGCGTCGTGGTTGCTCTTTCAACGAAGGCACCACCACAGGACATACAAAACCTTGTCGAAGACATCCGCGTGCCCGGCACAAGACAACCCCACGGCATGGCCGACAAGGAAATGTCTCCCATGCTAGTTGATTGAACGAACCTCGTAGCAATCTTCTTTTTTCGCTTCACGGCCCATTACCTGTTGGGGGTCTTTTTTTCTTTGGCCTCTCTGCAGCCGACTTCTTTGGTTTGATGAGAGGAGATAGTAGCCACCGTAATTGCCATCAGTCACACGAGCATGCAGATCCATAAAGCCCCGGAGTAATGATGAGCCCT
>JBCCIW010000070.1:0-12820 GCA_039028055.1 Pseudomonadota bacterium
GCGAGATCGATCACGATCATCACGATATCAAGAATGGCGCGCATGGACTGTGGGCCTTTGTATTTGAACTGATTTCGTGCCTGTGTATCCCGCTCCGGGTGGAACGGGCAAGGTGTCTGCGTCAGGCTATTCTGTCGCGATGGCTGGGCAGCCTTCGTAAACAGACCAATTCATGCTCAACTGACTCATCGGTTCTGGAGCAACATTCCACATGGCAGCCATTGACGGCATGACAACAACGGAGCTGGAGCAACCCGCTCGCGCCCTGTCCGGCGTGCAGCGCGCAGCGGTTGCGCTTGGCGTGTCGGCTATGGGCGTCGGGATGACGATCAATTTCGTAGTCGTTGCTCCGCTAACGCGAGATGCGGGTCTGACCGAGATACAGGTGGCGGGAATCCTCACCGGGTCAGCGCTGTTCTTCGCCTGGATGACGCCGGTCTGGGGGAGATGGGGGGATCGGTTCGGGCGGAAGCGCGTGATGATCACGTCCCTGCTTTGCGCAGCAGTCACGAATGCTGTTTTTGCGCTGACACTCGGCTCAGCGTTGTCCGGCGCGCTGGTCGGAATGACGGCCTTCTTCACGCTGACAGCTGTGCGTATCCTGTTCGGGCTTCTGTCTCCCGGCATGTTTCCGGCGTCCATGGGTATGATGATCGAGGCGACGACGCCGATGACGCGGGCGGCTGGCATGGGACTGCTGGGAACCTCGATGAGCATAGGGTCAATTGTCGGGCCGGCGGGGGCGGCGGTGCTGGCACCATTTGGGGCGATGGCTCCTCTTTGGGGGTCGATCTTCTTCTCAGCCATGTGCGCCGGTGTGCTGGCCGTGGTGCTGCCTCCGAGCCGAAGCAGGCGAGATCCCGGTGTGCGACCGAAGCCGCTCAGCCTGTTTGATAATCGGATCCGACCTCATATCGGATTCCTGTTCGCATACTTTGTGATTGTCGGGGCGATCCAGATCACGCTCGCCTTCCTGGTAGCGGACAGGTACGGGCTGGAGCGTGCCGACGCCGTGCAAGCGGCTGGATTTGCCTACGCCGCGCTCGCCGCCGCGATGGTGGTCATCCAGTTCGGATATGTGCAGCCGCGGAATCCGGACCCGAAGCAAATGCTGCCACGCGGGCTGGTACTGATCGTGATCGGGTATCTGGGCGGTGCGTTTGCCATGAATTTTGCGGTGCTGTGTCTGTCGTTCTTTGTCGTAGGGATCGGGGCGGCATTGGTGGTTCCGGCAGCGAATGCGCTCGGCAGCCTGTCGGTGCCGCAGGATGAGCAGGCTGCTGCGGCGGCCGTGCTGTCATCGGCTCCGCCCTGGGCCTTTGTGGTCGGCCCGCTATTGGGCGCATGGCTGTATGGACTGCATCCTAATGCACCGCTGATAGCCAGCTCAGCATTGATGGCCTGTCTGTACATCTACGCTGTCAGGGTTACCGCGCGCCGTTAAGGACTCTCCCATTACATAGCTGTATAGAGCCGCGCATGAAGATACGCCCGGTCCTGCTTGCGGTTGGCGTCATGATCACCCTGCTGGGGGTAGCGATGCTGCCTTCTGCGCTGATAGATATTGCCGACAAACGAACCGACTGGGCGGTGTTCGCCTTTTCCGCGTTCGCCTGCATTGCAGTCGGAACGGGTATCTCAGCGTTGACGGGCCGCGGGGAGACCTCCACGGGCCCGAAGGAGGCCTTTGTTCTTACTGTTCTGGTTTGGACACTTCTGCCCGCGGTCGCCGCCATCCCCTTCGTACTGTCCGGATACACGGTCACCGATAGCTGGTTTGAAAGCGTGTCGGGCCTGACCACGACCGGGTCCACGGTGTTTATTGGCCTCGACAACCTGCCGCGCGGTATCCTCCTCTGGCGGGCGATCCTGCAGTGGATTGGCGGGATCGGTATTATCGTTACGGCGATTGCGATCCTGCCGATGCTCCGGGTGGGCGGGATGCAACTCTTCCAACTGGAAAGCTCGGACATGTCGGGCAAATTCCTGCCGCGCGTGACAGAGATCGCAGCGCAGACGGGGCTCGTTTATCTTGGTCTGACGGTCACCTGCGCCGTGCTCTATGACATCAATGGCATGAATACGTTCGACTGCATTACCCACGCCATGACGACGATGGCGGCGGGCGGATATTCGACCCATGACGAGTCCTTTGCCCATTTCAGTCATGGCGCATCGAGTGTGGCGATACTCTTCATGATTTTGGCCGGGCTTCCCTTCGCCTCGTTCGTGCTCCTGCTGCGCGGCAATCCACGTCCGTTCATTCGAGACAGCCAACCCCGCATTTTTCTCGCGATCATGGCCATCGCGATCATCATTCTTCTGCTCTACAATTTGATTGGTGCCGGATCAGCCGTTTTCGAAAACTCCGATGAAGCCCTGCGCAACACTGCCTTCAGCGTCGTTTCCGTCATGACAGGGACTGGATATGCAAACACCAATTACGCAGCCTGGGGACCCGGTGCCACGTCGATGTTTCTGATGCTCATGTTCCTCGGTGGTTGTGCCGGATCAGCAGCCTGCGGGATCAAGATCTTTCGGCTCGAGATTGCCGTTCGCGCGATCGTCGCGCATGCGCAACGGATGGTGAGTCCCAACCGCCTTGCCCCCGTTCGATACAATGGTCGCGTCGTCGACGAGGATACGATCCAGTCAGTGCTGGTATTCATGTTTCTGTATCTCGCAACCTTCGTGATTACCGGTGCTCTGCTCGGTCTCACGGGCCTCGATACCGTCACGGCGATATCGGGGGCGGCTACGAGCGTTTCGAACGTCGGGCCCGGCCTTGGTTCCGTCATCGGGCCAAAGGGTACATTTGAATCACTTCCCGCGACCGCGAAATGGATTTGTTCCTTCGCCATGCTGCTCGGTCGCCTTGAGTTTATCGCGATGTTCGTTGTGCTGACCCCTCGATTCTGGAGGGGGTAATGGCGGCCGGGTCCTCTGCCCTGCGCATCGTCGGCCTTACCGGACTCGCCATGGTGGCTTTCGCTGCCAACTCTGTTCTTGGACGCCTAGGGCTGGTCGACGGCGGAATTGGCCCGGGCAGTTTTGCAGCAATTCGTCTGGTGTCCGGAGCCATTCTGCTTTGCTTTATAGCTGGCGTGCGAGCCTCTGCTTCTGCAGGCACGTGGAGCGGTGCCATCTCCCTGCTCGTTTATGCCGCCTTTTTTTCCTACGCGTATCTCGAACTCGGTGCTGGAATGGGAGCGCTGATCCTCTTCGCGGTGGTTCAGATCACGATGGTCGGAGCTGGTCTTGTTTCCGGCGAACGCCTCTCGTTCCTCCAGTGGACCGGGCTGCTATCCGCTATGGCGGGACTCATATGGTTGCTTAGCCCTGGACTTACTGCGCCGCCATTCGAGGGTGCCGTGGCGATGGCCATTGCAGGTATCGGATGGGGCGCTTATTCGCTTCTTGGGCGCGCGGTTAGTGCCGACCCGACGGCCCGCACAGCTGGAAACTTTGCTCGTGCAAGTCTGGTTGGGCTGGTGCTTCTTCCCGGTGCCTTGATGATTATGGGCGAACCGACACCGGCCACCTACGGCATTACCCTCGCCATCATCTCCGGAGCGATCACATCGGGCCTAGGTTATGCGATCTGGTATGCCGCCCTGCCAGGTTTGAGCGCAGCAACCGCGGGCATTGCGCAACTGACTGTTCCAGCGATTGCGGCGCTCGGCGGCATCGTTTTCCTTAACGAAGCTCTGACGGCACGATTTGGGCTTTCCACGGTGATCATTTTAGGCGGCGTCGCTCTTGCGACGCTGACCAGGCGACCAGGATAAACTGCACCTATCGAATATTTCACACTCCGACACGCGAAGAACGTATTGTGTCGCCGTCATGGGAGATTCCGCCAATATTCCAAATTCGAACAGTGCCATAGAGGGTTAACATGGTTTGACAGGTTGAGCCCCAGAAGCTTCAATCTTCGTTGGAGGGTGTCAGGCCACCATGGACGGGGCGCAACCCAATTCAGGTGGCGAAACAAGGATCAACACAGAGGGGAACTCCATGAATTTGTCCAAAAAGTTCATTTACGGTATGGCCGGGATACTGGCGGCGAGTACCACGCTAGCAGCCTGTGAAGTCGATGGCACGACTGGCGGGATCGCCAATCGCGACCTCATAGGCGGCGGTGCCGGTGCCGCGGTGGGCCTGATCGCCTGCCAACTTTTCGATGCGGGTACACTAGGCTGTACGCTTGCGACGCTTGGCGGGGCAGCGGCGGGTGTCTTCGTTGCACGTCGCTTGCTTGATGACGACAAGGAGCCAAGAGCTGGCGCACTTGCCGACGTACTTGAAGGCAATCGGCAGTCGGCAGACTGGCGGAATGCCGAGACAGGCAGCTCCGGAACCATCTCCCTCGCTGGCAATACGACAGGCCCGGATGGAGAGTCCTGTCGGATCATAGATGAGACCTACACAATCCGCGGGCAAGCCCCCATCACGGAGCAGTTTACGCTATGCCCGACAGACAGCGGTGAGTGGCGAACTGTCGTCTGATCGATACTTTCGGACAGTCTTTCCAGGGCGCGCGCCATTGACGGGTTCGGTGGCGCGCCCCAAAGGAAAGCATGGTCCGGGCCGGTAACAACGCTTTTCTCTTTGTCATCGTTACAGTGACGCTCGACATGATGGGGTTCGGACTCATCGTGCCCGTGATTCCGGCTCTGCTCACGGAACTTTCCGGCCTTTCGGCCGAAGAAGCGGTCGTCTGGGGCGGCGCGCTGACGGCAACTTACGCGCTGATGAACTTTCTTGCCGGTCCGACCATGGGAAACCTCTCGGATCGTTTCGGACGGCGGCCGGTGTTACTCGCCTCCATTGGCACGTTAGCGGTCGATTTTCTGATCATGGGATTTGCCGGGACGCTTGTTGTTCTTTTCATAGGGCGCGCGCTGGCTGGCATCTCCTCGGCAACGGTTTCGACGGCGAACGCCTACATCGCTGACGTGACGGAGCCGGACGAGCGCGGCCGCGCCTTTGGCTTCATCGGCGCAGCGTTCGGCATAGGATTCATTATCGGCCCTGCCATGGGCGGCCTTATCGCGGAGGCTTTTGGAACGCGCGCACCGTTTTTTGTAGCGGCAGGCCTAGCGGGCATGAACTTCCTCTACGGCGTGTTTGTTTTGCCGGAATCTCTGAAACCGGAAAACCGGCGCGCGTTCGACTGGAGACGGTCAAATCCTCTCGGCGCTTTCCAACATTTCAGCAAGGTGCCGCAGGTCGCCTGGTTTCTGGCGGTCCTCGGCATCTTCGCCCTGGCGAGCAGCGTCTATCCTTCAACCTGGAATTTTCACAGCATCATTCGCTATGGCTGGAGCGAGGGGGAAATCGGAGCGTCGCTGGCACTGGTCGGGCTGGGCGCGGCCGTCATGCAGGCCGGTGCGATGGGCTGGATGATCAAGAGGATCGGGCTGCCCAAAACCGTTGTCGTCGGTATGTCCTTCAACATCATCGCAATGGTCGGGTTCGCCTTTGCAGGGGCACCATGGCTTGCCTACGTCTTCATTCCCATATCGTCCGTAGGCGGCGTGCTCGCCCCGGCTGTCAATACAATGATGTCGAATCTGACACCGCCGGACGCCCAGGGTGAGCTGCAAGGCGCATCGGCGAGTCTGCAGTCGCTGGCGATCGTATTTGCGCCGGTGATGATGACGCAGACGCTGCACAACTTCTCCAAGGAAGATGCGGCGATCTATTTTCCGGGTGCGGCGTTTCTATTGTCGGCGAGCCTTGTGGCTCTTTGCTCGATCCCCTTCCTGATGGGACTGCGGGCGAATGGCATCCGCATCATGGACCCTCAGCCGAAAGTGGCCGGATGAACGCGCAGCGCCCTGCCCTGTTCCTCGACCGAGACGGGGTGATCAATCTCGACAAGGGGTATGTCAGCCGTATCGAGGACTTCGAGTGGGTCGATGGCGCGGTGGACTGTATACGGAACTTCAATGCGCGGGGTTGGTTTGTCTTTGTCGTGACGAACCAGTCAGGTATTGCGCGGGGGTACTACACCGAAGACGACATGGAGGCGCTGCACGGCTGGATGCTGGCGGAGCTGGAAAACAGTGGCGCGGCCATCGACCGGATCTACCACTGCCCGTATCACGCGGAGGGAGAGATAGCTGCCTACAGGAAAGACAGTTTCGACAGGAAACCAAAGCCGGGCATGCTTTTACAGGCAATGGCTGACTTTCCGGTGAAGCGCGAAACGAGCTTTCTGATTGGGGACAAGCCTGCGGACATTGAGGCGGCCCACGCAGCCGGTGTCGGCGGGTTTCTCTTCAAGGGAGGCAACCTCGCCACTTTCGCAGAATGGGCGCTCGCTGATTTCGAACAGGGCGCGCGGTAGTGCGCGCTACTTGAACATGGGCTTGATCTTTTTCGGATCGAGCTGTGCCATGCGGCAAACTTCCAGCCACTCGTCATCTTTTACCGGCTGAACGGAGAGGCGCATGGATGTGACGAGGGACATGTCGGCAAGCTTCGGGTTGGCCTTGATTTCCTTCAACGACACCGCACGAGGAACCGGACAGACGGCGCGCAGGTCGACGCAGTCCCAGCGCTCATCGTCGGTGGTCGAGTCAGGATGGCTTTCGGCGCAAACCTCAACAATGCCGACAATCTCAAGCCCTTTATTTGAGTGGTAGAAGAAGCCGCGCTCGCCGACCTTCATCTGGCGCATGAAATTTCGGGCCTGGTAGTTGCGGACGCCGTCCCACTCCGTGCCAGCCTTCCCAGCATCAACTTGCTGGTCCCATGACCATTTGAAGGGTTCGGACTTGTAGAGCCAAAATGCCATCGCTGTCTGCCTGTATAACTGCCTTGGCGGATGTAGCGGGGTCTGCGGATCGGGTCCAGTCTATGGGATAGACCCATCCATGGCTGCCGCGTGCCTGTGATCCACGCCGAGCCGATTGGCGAGGCGTTTCAGAAATGCCCGTTCGCCAGGATCCCTGACTCCTGCGACGACACTCGCTGCGGCATATAGCTGGGCTGCGTGGTTCGGTGAAAGTGCTTCTCTTACGATGGAGTCGAAAAGCTCATCATCTGTAACAAGCTTGGCGAGAAATGCTCGCTCGTCAGCATCGACGCCCATCTTCGTTAGCTCGCTGTCTATGGCAAGGCGCTCGGCCTCATCAAAAACACCATCTGCATGGGCAGCAGCGACCATGACGCGAACAATCGCTTCAGCGAATTCGGGCGTCGTATTCGCTTCGCCGACATATCCTGCGGCGGCAGCTTCTGCCTCCTCGCCATCCTGCGATTCCTGTCGCCCCTGCCATGTGCGATATGCAAGCGCGCCAAGTGCCGCAACTGCTCCAGTTTTTGCGACGCCGCCAATCAGATTTCGGCCACCCTTGGTCCCCAGGAGGCTTGCGAGCAGCAAACCGCCAGCTCCTGCCGCCATCAATCTCGCTTGAGGGTCTGTCTCAAGGCGGTCACGGATCTCTTCTGCCTTCGCCTTTCCTTCTTCCACTCGCCGTTCGAATTCGACCGTCTCCGCGACTTTCGCAGCTTCTTCCTGAAGGTCTGCTAGAACTTTTTCGAAATCAAACATGGCTGTCCCCCTCCCTCGTCGAAACTAAACTGGCGTCGCCGCCCCCCAACTTACAAAGCCGGCAAATTTTGGGGTTGAGGGCAGATACATGGCTTCCGACGCGCTTGTGTCAAAGCCGGCCGTCGTGAACAGCTTTCGAATATCGCGGGTCAGATGGCACCCCCCCGCGAGCGGTTTCCAGACCGGCTCAATGCGGCGCTGCCATTTGGCGACGCGTTCATCGGGCGCTAAACCGTGTTCAGAAAAGAGCACCTTGCCCCCAGGCTTCAAGACCCGTCGCATTTCGGAGAGTGCGCTTTCCCAGTCGAGGATGGTACAGAGCACAAATGTGATCACGCCAGTGTCGACGCTGTTATCCTCTAGGGGTAAATCTTCTGCCCCGTGTTCTATGAACTGGATGCGTTCTCCGAGGGCGTATTTATTGGCGGTCTTGTGAGCTCGCCGGATCATGCCCGGAGCGGGTTCCAGTGCATGAAGCCGCTCGACTTTATCGGCATTATAGTAGCCAAAATTGGTGCCGGATCCGCAACCCAGCTCAAGAACCACGCCTTCAGCTTGCGGGACCACCTTCTCGCGCTGTTTGTTGATCGGCTTCGAAGAGCATGCGCAAGAGACCAGCGCTGGAACCGCATATCTTTCCCACAGCCCCATCAGTTACAGACCGTTGTTTCCATCGCCGTGCCAGCGGGGCTGCCAGTAACCTCTGCTGTCTGGACGTTGGCGGGACGAGCAATAAGCCCTGTTTGGGTCATGCAGACATGGTAGGACAGCCCGTCGGCCATTGGGTTGTAGGTCGCCGATCCATAGCGAACATCTTCAACGCCAAAGCGTCCACCCTGCTCCTTCGCCAAGGCAACAACATCCATTCCAGGATTTTCGGAGATCTGGTGGATCAGGCGTTCGACCTTGCCGATGTCAGCCTCAAACCCTGATTCCAGCCTGTCGAGTTTATACGCGCTGTCAAAACCCATGATATTGGACATTGCCTTGAACTTTACGACGCGGGCGCGCATGAGCCACTCGTCGCCTTCCAAGTCGTATTCAGCCGTTTCGCCGCCAGGATAGAGGAGGCGGGCACGATACTGACTGTCCGCGGCCACTTCATTAAACGTAATGGTGGCGACCGGGCGTTCGAATGTCAGACGTTTATAGGTTTGAAGGTTCAGACCCGCCAAGGCAACCACGCCGCCGAGCCCCAGAAAGCCAACGCTGAACAATAACCGAAATACCCCGGAGAAGGGCTGCAGCTTGAACAGTCTGCCAATGCCGGCGAAACCGAGCATCAGTCCGACAACCCCCGATATCGCTGGTAGAACCCACCAGATCAAATCCATAGATCCATCTCCCCAAGAGTGCGCAGCGTAGAGGCTGTGCAAGAATTTCTTTACCTTATAACAGGCGAGAGCCGCGTTGAAAAAGTGAATAGGCAGGGCCGAGTACGCGCAAAAAGCGAATTATTAGTTGTGTTTCAACGTCAGGTGAGTATTCTAAATTCCGGGCAAGCGAGTAGACATTCATGCAAGATCTGACGGTAACACGCGCTGATCTCAGGGCAGCTATACCTGCACATTGCTTTAAGCCGAACACGAGGCGTTCTCTGCAATCCATTGGCAGAGACTATCTTCTGATCGGCCTTCTTTATGCTGGTTTGTTTTATTCAACGCACTGGCTGGTGAGTGCGGGTTTGATATTTCTGATCGGGACGTTGCTCTGGGCGACATTTGTTATTGGCCATGAAGCCGGTCACGGGTCGTTTTCTACAAACTACAAGCTGAATACGGTCGTCGGGCTGATTACCCACTCGATCATCCTCGTTCCGTACCGGCCCTGGCAGCGCAGCCACTTCCTGCACCACAAACATACAGGACACCTCAAAAAGGAGGAGGTCTTTCGGGCTGTGAAGCCTCATCAGGACAATGTCGTCCACAAAGCCATCTTCCGGACGCCGCTGTTCTTACTGTTTGGATGGCCTCTCTACTTGCTCGGGTTCCGCAATCAGAAAGAAATGCATCCTATAAAGTTTAGCCACTTTACGACCGTAAGCGATCTATTCTCGCGGGGCGTTGCTCCTTCCTATTGGGCGAGCCTTGTGGGCGTAGCGCTTTTTGGCGGGCTGTATTTTGGTGTGTGGGCAACGTTCGGGTTTGCCGTATTCTTCAAGTTCATTCTGGCCCCTTATCTGTGCTTTGCTGCCTGGCTCACTTTCGTCACCTATATGCAGCATGTGTCGCCTGAAGTGCCGGTCTATGATGCTGAAGAGTGGACCGGACTGAAGGGAGCGCTCGCGACGGTGGACAGGAATTATTTTCCTTTCAATCAGCTGACCCATCGGATTGGTGACTGCCATGTCATCCACCACTTGTTCGCCAATATCCCGCACTATCATGCCAAGGAAGCGACCCAGGCGATCAAGCCCCTGCTCGGGGAGCATTATCTGTCGTCTCCTCGCTCGGTCATTGCTGATTTCTACCGGACACTGATCCAGTGCCATTTTGTCGAGCGCGAAGAGACCGGCGAATGGCGATATCGCTCCGCAAACAAGGCCGCGCCAAACTATTCTGAAGCGTCCAGCGCCCGCCAGCGACAACCTGTTCCAGCAGAGTGATCAAAGGGTCGACGTTAGCTCAGTCGGCGGACGATCCGGGGAGGATGCGGTCCTCAACTTCAATCGGAACGTCATTGATCGATGATGTTCTCTTCCGCATACGGCCGTCCTCGGCAAAGACCCAGTGCTCTAGACCGTGCGCGCAAAAGGCACCACCTGAATCTGTTCGATACTCATACATGAATTGAACGGCGATGCGATTGCCTCCGAACAGGAAAAGCTCCTTTTTCAGGCGGTAGTCGAGTTCGGTGTCCCACTTTCTGCGGAGGAATTCGCGGACGGCTTCTCGCCCTTCGAGAAACTCTGCGCGGTTCCGCCAGACGGTGTCCTCTGTATATGCAAGTACGACCTTGTCGGGATCGCGCGTATTCCAGAGATCTTCAGCAGCCTGCACTTTTGCACGGGCGGATTCTTCAGTGAAAGGCGGCTTGAGACTGATGCTCATTAAGATGGTCCCCGATCTGTGTCTAATCAATGCCTAGCGCATCCTCGGTCCTGGCTACCCATTCTTTCACGGCTGGGAATTTCGCCAGGTCGAAGCCCCCTTCATGGGCGAGGCGCGTGTAAGCGACAAGACACAGATCTGCAAGGGAGACCCGATCGCCGACGAGCCAGTCCGTATAAGAAAGCTGCATCTCCATGATGCCAAGGGCTTTTTCGCCTTTTTCGATCAACGCCGGATCGATCTCGCTCTCGGGCTTTTTCAGATAGTGTTTGAGGAAGCGGCGTACGGCTATCGCGGTTTCATGGGAGTATTGCTCCCAGAACAGCCAGCTCTCCATCTGAGCGCGCCGGAACGGATCATCGGGTATGAGGTCGCTATCGGTAATGGACGCAAAGTAGAGGCAGATCGCGTTAGACTGGGCCAGGGTCCGACCATCCGGCCAGCGGGCAACCGGAACCTGCCCGACCGGATTAATCTTCAGAAAATCGTCTGTTTGGGTGTCCCCTGCCAGGATGTCTATATCGATCCATTCGTGATCGAGACCGCAATAGTCGGCGGTCCATTTCGTCTTGAGGCAATTGCCGCTGATACGGTCGCCATAAAGAGTGAGCTTATCGATCTCGGGAGCCATGGCTGTCCCTTTCCAGGGGTGCTCGACGAAGTGCCGTCAGGCCGCCTCGTCCTTGGCTTGTCGTATGATTGCCTCAAGGGGACGGCCAGCAACATCCCCTATCACCAAAAGCGCGGGCGACGCGACTTTATTGCGGCTGATAAGCTGGGGCATCTCGCTCAAATTACCGAAGAAGCGTCGCTCTTCCTCGCGCGTTCCATTCTCGATGATCGCTACCGGCGTCGATGGAGACCGTCCAACCTTAATGAGATTTTCCGTTATGGATGCCGCGTTGCTGAGCCCCATGAAAATCACCAGCGTCTGATTTTCCGAACGTAGGGCCTGCCAATCAAGATCCGGCACATCACCGGATTTGGCGTGACCAGTCACGAATGTAACGGCCTGGGCATGATCTCGATGGGTTAGTGGCAATCCAGCCGACGCTGCACAGCCGAGCGCCGAGGAGATGCCAGGAACGATGTGGGCGTCTACGCCCTCTTTCTGGAGCGCCTCCAGCTCCTCTCCGCCGCGGCCAAAAATGAAAGGATCGCCGCCCTTGAGGCGCACAACACGTTTGCCCTCACGCGCGCTGTCGACCAACAAGTCGTGGATTTCAGGTTGCGGTACAGTGTGTTTGCTCTTCTGCTTTCCAACGCAAATGCGATCGGCATCTCGGCGGATCAGATCGACGATCTCAGCGCTGACGAGACGATCATAGTAGACAATATCCGCCTGCTGAATAAGACGGAGCGCTTTAAGGGTCAGAAGTTCCGGATCGCCTGGTCCGGCCCCGACGATGTGGACAACGCCTTCAGGCTTGCCTCCGGCGAGCATGTCTTCGGCAATCTGCCGGGCACCTTCCTCATCACCTTCCAGAAAACGCTCTGCCATCTGACCATTTAGGGCGGTTTCCCAAAATTGCCGGCGGGCATCAAACTCATCAAATGCTTCGTATACTGCGGGTCGCAACTCTTTAGCGAAACGGGTCAACTCCCCTATCCGCTGGGGCATCAGGGCTTCTAGCTTCTCGCGGACGGACTTGGCGAGTACGGGTGCTGCTCCACCTGTGGCAACCCCAGCGACAATCTCGCCGCGATCCAAAATACTCGGCACGATAAAATCACAGAGTTCCGGATGGTCCACCACGTTAATAGGAACGCCGAACTGGCGCGCGAGTGTTACCGCTTCTTCGATACGGCTATCGACGCGGCAGGCAATAATCGCGAACTTCGCCACGTCGAGAACCGGCCCATACTGATCAAAAGGGGCAATGGTGATGCGGCCAGCGAACTCTTCCGCGAAACCCGGATCAATTTCGTCTCCCACCAAAACGGTTATGCGAGCAGGTGTTTTCGCAAGGAGACGCACTTTGCGGCGAGCTTCTTCTCCACCGCCGAACACCGCGATGTCGGCATCATCCATATTGAAGAAGGTCGGAAACAAGCGCACGGCGAGACTCACATTTCGGGAATTTTACTGAATACCCGCTTAAAATGACGCTTGACGCCGCAATCTCAAGGCGAGATGGCTAAGTCTATCGTTTAGAGAATCTATTTAGACAGACTTGCCATGAATGACGAAAACGATCGCCTACCC